>NZ_JBEZYL010000003.1:0-443251 GCF_040638465.1 Streptomyces sp. NPDC026206 | reverse complement strand
GCCCGCAAGGGCATCGAGTCCTCACAGCGGCTCGGCCGTCATCGCTGGGTGGTCGAGAGGACCGTGTCATGGCTGGCCGGCTGCCGACGCCTGCACCGCCGCTACGAACGCAAGGCCGAACACTTCCTCGCCTTCGTAGGCATAGCCGGGGCCCTCATCTGCTACCGCCGCCTCACCAAATGAAACGACGTCTAAGACGCCTGGTCGTGCCCGGACGACGGCCCGCTCACCGAAGTGCTCACCGGAGTACAGTGAAAAACCGGACTCCGAAGACGAGGCCAGCATGGAAAAACGGGAACGCATTCCCCCGGCGGGACTCGCCGACGTCCGCATCGTCGCCGCGTCGCCCGAGACGGCGCGCCAGATCGCGGAAGTCCTGCGGCGGTGCTTCTCCTCCACCGAGCAGCGCAGTTACCCCGCCGGTCCCGAAGGCGGAACGCGTCTCCACCTCAGCGTGGACACCGCACACGCCGCCGAACCCGCGCGTTCCTGGCTGGCGGCCAGCACGTCGGCGAGCGGCAACCGCGCACAGTCCGACGAGATCTGAGGCGACGAGCCCGGACGGCGCCCCGGCCACGGCGCGCACAACGGCACCCAGCACACACCCGCATCCAGGGCTCGCGCTCCACCCCGCTCAGCTCAGCTCACCTCCCGCGCCGCCCTTCGCGCCTGCGCCTGTGCGTGCGCCTGCGCCTGCACTTGCAGGGCGTGTGCGACGCGGCCGTGGACGCGGGCGCGTTCCATGGCTCCCAGACCGTCGCAGAGGGCCTCACGTACCAGCGGCGGGGCGCATTCGTAGGTGCCGGAGGCTCGGGGGACCTCTCTGAGCAGGCCCGAGCCGAGGGCCGCCTCCAGGTGCCTGCCCACCGGCGTGCCGGCCGGCAGGACCGCGGCGAGCAGGCCGGCGGTGACGGCTTCGCCGGCGACGGCGCAGACCCGCAGGACGTCCGCGGCGCCCTCGCCCAGCGAGTCCAGCCGCTGCCGTACGACCTCGCGGACGGCCAGCGGGACAGCCGGCCTCTGCTGCTCGGCGGTGGCGTTCCGCAGCAACTGGGTGAGGAGGAAGGGGTTTCCGCCGGTCCGGGCGCGGAGTTCGGCGGCGCTTCCGGGCAGGCGGTGGCCGGCCTCGGTCGCCCGCATCAGCTCGATCACCGCGGCCGGCTGGAGGCCGCCCAGTTCGATCGTGTGGACGAGGGGTTCGCGCAGCAGCAGGCCCAGGGTGCGGCGGAGTTCGTCGTTCAGCTCGGAGTCGGACTCGCGGCAGGTGGCGACCACCAGCACGGGTGCGCCGTGCAGCCCGCTGGCCAGCAGCCGCAGCAGGGACAGGGAGGGCGCGTCGGCCCAGTGCAGGTCCTCCAGGAAGATCACCAGCGGGCGCTCGGCCGCCATCTCCAGCACGATCTGGCACACCGCGTCGTACGTACGGAACGGTGCGCCGGGCTCCTCCTCCGGCGTGTTACCGGCCCCGGCCCGGGGACGCGCCGGGCAGCCGGGCATCAGGGGGCCGATGAGGGAGTCGAACCGTGCGGCCGAGCGGGCGAAGGCCTCCGGCCGGACCGTGGCCAGCCGGCGCAGGAGCTGGGTCCACGGCCAGTACGGCGGTGTCTCGTCGCCCTCGAAGCAGCTCGCCCACAGGACGTCGCAGTCCGGTGCGACCGTTCTGCCGAACTCGGTGAGTAAACGTGTCTTGCCGATGCCGGGCTCGCCGAGCACGAGCGTGATCTGCCCCTGTCCCTGCCGGGCGGCGCGCGCCGCGCCGGCCAGCCGGGTCAGTTCCTCGGCCCGCCCGGCGAAGGGAGCACGGCCCGCCGGTCGTCCGGGCTCGGCACAGCGCATGAGGATCAGGTCGCCCGCCCTGCGCTCACCGGCCGCGCCGCGGAGCGCGGCGCCGGCGGGGCTCCCCGTGTCCGCGTTCCGGCCGGGCCCCCGCACCGCGGCCGCGCCGGCAGAAAGCGCACCGGGCGCGGCGGGCATGGCGGGCATGGCGGGCCCGGCAGGCTCGGCGGGATCGGGGGACGCGGCAGGGACAGTAGTGGCAGCGGGGACCGTGGGGACCGTGGGGGTCAGTTCCTGGCGCAGGATGTCGCGGTGCAGGTCCTGCAGCTCCCTGCTGACCCCGACGCCGAGGTCCTCCGCCAGGCGGGAGCGGGTCCGCTCGTACATGGCCAGCGCGTCGGCCTGGCGCCCGGACCAGTACAGCGCGCGCATGAACTGGCCGATGAGGCGCTCGCGCAGGGGGTTGGTGCGCACCTCGTGATCGAGCTCCTGCACCACGGTCCCGTGCAGCCCCAGGGCCAGGCCGGCCTCGGCGCGGCCCTCCACGGCGGCCATCTGCAGCTGCACCAGCCGGGCGGACTCGTCGCGGGCGAAGTCGTAGTCGGCCAGGTCCGCATAAGGCGCGCCCCGCCACATGGCAAGTGCTACGCCGAAGCGCTGCCGCGCCGCCTCGAAGTCGCCCTTGGAGAGAAGCCGTTGGCCCTCGCGTACGGCCGCGGTGAACCGGCAGGCGTCGACCTGCTGGTCGTCGACGGCGAGCATGTATCCGGGTGACCGGTAGCGCAGGATGCTGTCGCCGTCGCTGACGCCCCGTGCCGCCGCCAGTTTCTTGCGCAGGCGTGAGACGTACGACTGCAGCGTGGCCGTGGCCCGGTCCGGCGGGGAGGACCCCCAGACCCGGTGCACGATGTCGTCCAGGGAGACCACGCGCCGCGGGTTCATCAGCAGCAGGGCCAGCACGGCGCGTTGCCGTGGCGCGCCCACGTCCAGCGACTGCCGGCCGAACAGGGCCGAGACGCCTCCCAGCACGCGGAACTCCATAGTGTCGTCGGTCTGCTCCGGGCCCGTTCCGTGCCCGCCCCCGCGCAGGGGCCTTGTCTGTTGCCGGCACGAAATTTCCGCCAAGCTGCCCATTCGGCACCTCATCCACGTTCCGCTCGGTCACCCCGGGATTCGCTCCCTGTATATGACCTATAACGGACGCCGGAATGGTTCAACCGTCTACCACAGAAAGGGTAAAAACGTCACCAGTGGTGGCGGATCGCTATTCCTGTCACGGATGTTGCGGCCATGACGGCGACCGTGGCGGCGGCCGTGACGGCGGAAATCCGCCGCCGGCCGCCTCACGGGCGTGCGGGCCGGGCGCCCTACACGCCGGCCCGCACCTCGTCGCCGCGCAGCACGCCCGCGACCTCGCCGGTCGCGGCGGGATCGGCACCCAGGGACGTGATCCGGTTGTCCTCGTCGACGAAGACCACGCGCGGCACGGCCTTGCCCGCCTCGCCCTCCGGGGACATCCGGTAGGCGATGATGATGACGAGGTCGCCGACGTTGATCAGCCGGGCCGCGGCGCCGTTGATGCCGACGACGCCGGAGCCCTTCGGGCCCTCGATGATGTAGGTCGACAGCCGGTTGCCGTTGTTGATGTCGACGATGTCGACCTTCTCGCCCGGCAGCAGTCCGGCGGCGGCCATCAGGTCGCCGTCGAGGGTGAGCGAGCCGACGTAGTGCAGGTCGGCCTGCGTCACGGTGGCGCGGTGGATCTTGGACTTGAGCATGGTCAGGTACATCGGGTTACTCCTTGTGGTGATGTCGGGTCAGTCGGATACGGGGGTGGGGTGGGGTGGGGGGGTCCGGAATCAGGGGTCAGGCCAGGCACCACTCCAGTACCGCCATCGCGCCGTACAGCTTGTGAGCGGCCTGCTGGAAGGCGATGCTGCGGTCGCCGTCGAGGACGTCCGCGGTCACCTCCTCGCCCCGGTGCGCGGGCAGGTCGTGCATGAAGGCCGCCGACGGACAGCGGTCCATGAGCGCGGAGTTCACCTGGAACGGGGCGAAGACGGTGCGCCACTCGGGGTCGGCCTTGGAGGTTCCCGTGGTCTGCCAGCGGGCGGTGTAGACGACGTCCGCCTGCGGCAGGCCGTCCATGTCGTGCCGCTCCTCGATGAGGGCGCCGTGTGCCGCGGCGTACTCCCGCGCCCGGCGCATCGTGGCCTCGGGCAGGCCGTAGCCGGGAGGCGTCCGCAGGTGCAGTTCGGCGCCCGCGTAGCGGGTGAGGGCCAGGGCCAGGGCGGCGGCGGTGTTGTTGCCCTCGCCGACGTACAGGACGCGCAGGCCCTCCAGCTTGCCGAGGGTGGCGAGCATGGCCGACAGGTCGGTGATGCCCTGGGTGGGGTGCTCGTCCTCGGTCATCGCGTTGACCACGGACAGGGTGTCCCAGGCGGCGATCGCGCGCAGCTCGCCGGCGCTCGCCGAAGTGCGGGCGACCAGGCCGTCCAGCATCAGGCCGAGCACGCGGCCGGTGTCGTCCGCGGTCTCGCCGGTGTTCTCCTGCAGATCGCCCGGGCCGTATGCCACGACCTGCGCACCCAGTCGCAGCGCGGCAACGGAGAAGGCGGTACGGGTCCGGGTGGAGGTGGTGCGGAAGTACGTGCCGACCACGCGTCCGGCGAGCTGCCCGGTGAGCGGGGCGGCGCCGCACGAGAAGTCGCGGGAGCGGCGTACGAGGGCGTACAGCTCGTCGTCACTCAGGTCGGTCAGGGACAACAGATGCCGCCTGGCAGCGGGTTGTGCCGGGGCGGGTGCGTTCGGGGTCATGAGTGGCGTGGCGTGCTGCATGGGGTCCTCACTCACTGTCGGTGGGGGTTCCGGCGGGCGCCGGTCGGGGCGTAGGGGCGGCGTCAGGCTTGGTCAGGGGGCCGCGTCCGGTGCAGTCGGTGCGGGCGGGGCGGGCGGTGCAGCCGGTGCCACCGGTGCCTCCTGACCGGTCGGTGCTATCGGTGCCGCCAGGCCTGCCGGTGCCGCCAGTGCAGCCAGTGCCGCCGGTGTGGCGACGCGGGCGAGGAGCCCGCGCGCCGGTTCGGTGACGGCGGGGGCGCGCATCATGGCGTAGTGTCCGGCCCGCACCGTGGCCTCGCTGCACGGCGCTGAGGTGAAGCGCCGCCAGTCGGTGCGGGTGACGCTGCCGTCCAGCAGGCTGGGTTCGGCGTAGACGGCGTGCAGCGGCGCGTGGATCGGGGTGGGCGTCCAGTCGCGGAACATCTCGCTCTGGTGCCGGATCAGGCGGAAGTTCGCCGGGAACGCGGCCGAGTCCGACGCCGTGCCCATCGGCCGTGCCCGGTCCGTGACGGCCGTCAGCAGGTCGTCGTCCACCCGCGTGCCCTCCGGCACGAGCTCCAGGACGCCGGCGTGCGCCTCCGCGTGGTCCCGTTCGGTGCCGGGCCCGTAGGTGGCGCGCAGCGCCATCAGCACCGACTCTCGGTCGCCGGGGGGTTCTTCGGTGCCCACGCCGATGTCCCACAGCTCGACGAAGTCGAGCTCGACGCCGCGGGCCTCCAGCTCCGCGGCCACGGCCAGGGCGATGAGGCCGCCGAGCGACCAGCCGAACAGCGCGAGCCGTGCCACGGGCAGCCGCCCGGTCAGCTCGTCGGCGTACCGCACGGCCAGGGCCGCCACGTCGGCCGGCTCCTGGCCGGCGCCCGCCACGGCGGGCGAGCGGACGCCCCAGACCGGCAGTTCCGGCGGGAGCAGCCGCAGCAGGGGCTCGTAGGGGAAGAGCTGGCCGCCCAGCGGATGCAGGACGACCAGCGGCGTCCGCCCGCCGGTGCCACCCGAGCCGCCGGTACCGCCCGTGCCGCCCGTACTACCCGAGCCGCCGGTACCGCCAGTGCCGCCGGTACCGCCAGTGCCGCCGGTACCGCCAGTGCCGCCGGTACCGCCAGTGCCGCTGGTGCCGCCCGTGCCGCCAGTGCCGCCGGGCTCGTCGGTGCCGCCCCTGCCTCCCGTGCCGCCGGGCTCGCCGGCCGCTTCCGACAGCGGCACCACGAGGCCGCTGCCGGTGGTGTCCTGCCCGCTGCCGGGGGCCGCGTCGGTGGCGAGCGCGTCGGCCATCGCCGCCAGCGTGCGGCGGCCGAAGACCGTCTGCAGCGGCAGCCGGGTGCCGAACTCCGTCTCGGCCTGCCGTACGAGCCGGCTGGCCAGCAGCGAGTTGCCGCCGAGTGCGAAGAAGTCGTCGTCCTCGCCGATGTCCGCACGCCCCAGCAGCCGGGACCAGATCTCCGCCATGCGGCGCCGCCCGGGCGTCGACGGGGGCACGGTCTCCCGCTGCTCCCCCGGCAGGCCGCCGGTGCGTGCCGCGGCGGCCGCCTGGGCCGTGATGCGGGCCACGTCGAGCTTTCCGCTGGCGTTGCGCGGCAGTTGGGGCAGGACGGAGAAGGAGGCGGGCACCATGTAGGCGGGCAGCCGCCCGGCGGCGTGGGCGCGGACCTCGGCGGCGGTGGGCGGCGGGTCCGCCGGGACGAGGGCGGCGTGCAGCACCGCCGAGGGTGTGCCCTGGCCGATGACGACCACGGCGGCGTCCGCCACGCCGGGCGCGGAGCGCAGTACGCCGGCGATCTCGGCCGGCTCGATGCGGTAGCCGCGCAGCTTGACCTGGCCGTCGCGGCGGCCGAGGAACTCCAGCGTGCCGTCGCCACGGCGGCGCACCACGTCGCCCGTGGCGTACCGGCGCGTGCCGTCGGGTGCTTCGGGGAACTTCTCGGCCGTGCGCTCGGGCTGGCCGGCGTAGCCGACCGCGAGCTGGGGGCCGGACAGGTACAGCTCGCCGGGGAAGCCGGCCGGTACGGGGCGCAGCCGGAGGTCGAGGACCTGTGCGGTCACTCCCGCCAGCGGCCGGCCGATGGCCGGCTGCGCGCCGGGGTCCTCGATGAGGCAGCCGGTGGCGTTGACGGTGAACTCGGTCGGCCCGTAGACGTTGACGGCGCGCACGTCGGCCTCGGCGAGCCGGCGCCACAGGCCGGGCGGGACCGCCTCGCCGCCCACGACCAGCACCCGGGGCAGGTGCTCGCCCGCGTCGAGCAGGCCGGCGTCCACCAGGGCGGCCATGTGGGTCGGGGTGCCGTCGAGGGCGTCGACGGCGTGGTCCCGCAGGAACCGGACCATGGCCTCGGGGTCGGCGCGTACCGCATCGGGCACCGGGTGGACGGTGTGGCCGGCGCGCAGCAGCATGGTGCCCTGCCATGAGGCGTCGAACGAGAACGGCGCGTTGACGGCGACCTGGGCGTGCTCGGGCAGGTCGGCGAACACCAGCCGGTCCATGGCCTGCCCGAACGCGGCCAGGCTCAGGTGCCGTACCGCGACGGGCTTGGGGGCGCCACTGGTTCCGGAGGTGAAGATGAGGTACGCGATGTCCTCGGGGGTCACCTTCGCCACGGGTGCGGCCGCCTCGTACGCGCCGGACGGGAGGGCGTCGAGGGACGCGGCCACCCGGTTCGTACCGGCGAGGGCGGGCAGGCCGTCGGTGTCCGCGTCGACGAGGACCGTGCGGATGCCGGCGGTGCCCATCATGCGGCGCAGCCGGTCCTCCGGCAGGTCCGGGTCGAGCGCCGCGCACACCGCGCCGGCCGACCAGGTGCCGAACAGCGCGGCGGTCTGCGCGGCCGACCGGCGCATGGCCACGCCGACGACCTCGCCGGGCATCACCCCGGCGGCCGCGAGGGCGGCGCCGACCAGGTCCGCGTGGCGGACCAGCCGCTCGTAGCTCAGCACGTCGTCGCCGTGCACCACGGCCGGCCGGGCGGGGTGCAGCGTGGCCCGGTCGCGTACCGCGTCGGGCAGCGGGACGAGGCCGCCCTCGGTGAGGGCGGGTCCCCTCTCCCACTGTCGCAGGAGCCGCGGGTCCGGGCCCTCGCCGATGGGCAGTTCGCCCACGGTACGGTCCGCCGGCCCGGCGCACAGCTGCTCCAGCAGTACGGCGACGGCGTCGGCGAGGCTGCGGGCGGTCGTCGCGTCGTACAGCTCGGTGCGGTACTCGACGAAACTCGGCACGCCGTCCGCGGCGTTGAAGTGGAAGGTGAAGTCGGACTTGGATGTTCCCGGGTGGAGCGGCAGCCGGGTGGCGGTGATGCCGGGCAGTCGGGGCTCGCCGGCCTCGTAGTGCAGTTCGAGGGCCACCTGGAACAGCTGGGAGTGTCCGGCGCCGGGGCGGCCGAGCGCCGAGACGATGTCGTCGAACTCGACCGAGGTGTGCGTCATGGCGTCCAGCACGGTGGCCTGCGCCTGCCGGACCAGCTCGGCCGCCGGGGTGTCGTCCTCGACGCGCAGCCGCAGCGGGACGGTCTTCATGAAGTAGCCGACCAGTTCCTCCGCCTCGGCCTCGGAGCGCATGTTGACGGTGCTGCCGATCACCACGTCATCGGTCCGGGCCAGCCGGGCCAGCACGGCCGAGACGGCGGCGGCCATCACGGCGAACGGCGAGGCGTGCAGCGCCGCTGCGGTGGCCCGCACCCGCTCGAACCAGCCCTCGTCCAGGGGCAGGTGGTGGCGCTGCCCGAGGTCGTCGGGAAACGCGGACAGCGGCCGGTCGGCCGGGATCGCCAGCCGGTCGGGAAGCCCGGCGAGCTGCTCGCGCCAGTACTGGAGGTCCTCCTGCGCCAGGGGGTCGCCGGGCGGGACCTCCAGGGAGCGCTGGGCGAGGACCGGGTCCCCTTCGGGGGCGGGCAGGGCGGTGCCCGCGTAGAGCTCGCCCAGCTCCTCCAGCAGCACCCGGAAGCTGTCGCCGTCGCAGACCAGGTGGTGCAGGGCGAGGACGAGGATCCACTCCTCGTCGGCGCAGCGCACCAGGCTCGCCCGTGCCGGCGGCCCGGCGGCGAGGTCGAACGTGCGGGACACCGCCTCCTGTGCCGCCTGCTCGCCGAGCCGCCTGGCCTCGGCGAGCGGGTGGCCGCGCAGGTCGGTCTCCTCCAGCGGGAACGGCCCTTCGGGCAGCGTCGCCACACGGGGCAGGTCGTCTCCGCCGTCGACTACGACCGTGCGCAGTGCCGGGTGGCGCCGGTGCAGCTCGTCCAGCGCGGCCACCAGTGCGGCCCGGTCCAGCGGCCCGTTCAGCCGGAAGGACTCGGCCTCGTTGTAGACGGGTACGTCCGGTGCCATCGCGCAGGCGAGCCACATCGGGCGCTGGATGGCGGGCAGCGGGGACAGCGCCTGGTCCGTTTCCATGGTCAATCACCTCTCGGGGGTGCGCGGGCGGGCGGCAACGCGTGCCGGCCGCCCGGGCTGCCGCTCGGGACGGTGCCGTCGCGGTGCGGCGGTCGTACGTGTGTGGGGGGGACGGGCAGTCGTTACCGCTCGGCGGCCGGTGCGGGGGCCGGTGCCGATGCCGATGCGGCGGTCGTACGTGCGTGGGGGGGCGGGCGGTCGTTACCGCTCGGCGGCCGGTGCGGGGGCCGTGGCCGGTGCGGGGGCCGTGACCGGTGCCGCTGCGGCGACCGGTACGGCGGCCCGTGCCGGTACTGCGGCGGCATTGACGGCGGCCGGCGCCGATACGGCGGCCGATACGACGCCGGGTGCCGGTACAGCGCCCGACGCCGGTACAGCGCCCGGTGCCGCTGCCGCGGCGGTCGTGAGAGCGGACCGCAGCAGTGCGGCCTGTTCGGCCAGGGTGGGGGCCTGCATCAGCCGCGCCGCGTTCATGCGGACTCCGAAGCGTGCCCGGATGCGCTTGACCATCTGCATGACCTGGAGCGAATGGCCGCCCATGCCGAAGAAGTTGGCGTCCGGTCCGTCCGGCGGCGTGCCCAGCACGTCCTGCCAGACGCCGGCCACCGCAGCCGTCAGCTCGTCGTCCCAGACCACCGCCCCGGGCGCGGTGGCCTCGTCCTCGCCCCGGGCAGGGACGGGCAGCGCCCGCCGGTCGATCTTGCCGCTGGGGGTACGCGGCCAGGCGTCGACCGGCACGAAGACGGCGGGCACCATGTGGCGCGGCAGCCGGGCCGCGGCGTGGGCCCGCAGTTCCGCCTCGTCGAAGAGGCCGTCCCGGTCCGGTCGCACGTACCCGACGAGGCGCTGCTCCTCGCCGTCCGGCTGCGGCACCACCGCCGCGCCGGCCACGGCGGGGTGTTCCTGCAACCAGTTCTCGATCTCGCCGAGTTCGACGCGATGGCCACGTATTTTGACCTGGCGGTCGGCCCTGCCCAGCAGTTCGAGCGCGCCGTCCTCGCGCAGGCGGCCCAGGTCGCCGGTGCGGTACAGCCTGCCGCCGGGCGGCCCGGAGGGGTCGGTGACGAAGCACTGCTCGGTGAGCCCGGGCCTGCCGTGGTAGCCGCGCGTCACACCGCCGCCGCCGATCCACACCTCCCCGCGCACGCCCGCCGCGACGGCACGCCGCTCCTCGTCCAGGACGTGGACGGCTGTGTCGGGCAGCGGCCGCCCGACCGGAACGATGTCCCGCTCGGTCCCGGTGACGAGGTGGGCGGTGGACCAGACGGTCGTCTCGGTGGGGCCGTAGATGTTCCACACCTGCCGGCACCGCGCGGCCAGCCGCGCCGCGAGCGAGGGCGCGAGCGTCTCACCGCCGCACAGTCCCACCCGCAGGCCGCCGGTCCAGCCGGCGTCGAGCAGCATGCGCCAGGTCAGCGGGGTGGCCTGGAGCACGGTCGCACCGCTCGCGGCCAGCACCTCGTGCAGCGCCTCGCCGTCGAGCACCTGCTGCTCGGTGGCGATGACGACGGTGGAGCCGTGGACCAGTGGCAGGAACAGCTCGACGAGCACGGGGTCGAACGAGGCCGAGGTCACCGACAGCCAGATGTCGCCCGGCTCGGGCCGCACCGCGGCGCCCATCGCCAGAACGCCCTTGACCAGACAACGGTGGTCCACCGCCACGCCCTTGGGCCGGCCGGTGGAGCCGGAGGTGTACATGATGTAGGCGAGGGCGTCCGGCGCCACGGCGGGCAGCGCCTGCGGCACGGGCAGGCTCCCGGGGGGCGGGGTGCCTGCCTCCTGCGCCGCGTCCAGCACCAGGACGTCCGCCGTGCCGGCCCGGGCGGCGAGCCGGCCGACGGTGAGCGTGGTCGTGGCGCCGGAGTCGGTCAGCATGTGCGCCTGCCGCTCCCGCGGGTAGGCGGGGTCGACGGGAACGAACGCGGCGCCCGAGGCGAGCACCGCCAGCAGGGCGACCGGCAGTTCCACGGAACGATCGGTCATCACCGCGACCGTCTGCCCCGGCCCCACCCCGCGGGCCGCCAGCCGGGCCGCCGCCCGGCCGCCGGCCGTGACCAGCTCCCGGTAGGTCAGCGAACGGTCTCCGCAGCGCACCGCCACCCGGTCGGGGGTGCGGTCCGCCTGTTCGGCGACCAGCTCGTGGAGCCCGCGCCGGGGCCACGGCGGGCTCGTGAGCGCATCGGGGATCAGCGCATCGGACATGGCGGACACTCGGCTTTCTGGTTCGTGGGTCATGGAACGGTCGTCACCCGGCCGCACGGGCCGCGGCGACCCGCTCGGTGCGCGGTCGGTCCTCCAGGGCGCCGGGCCCGTAGATCTCCCGCACCCAGCTGGGCTGGTAGACCGAGTCGAGGTAGCGCTCGCCGAGGTCCGGCGAGATGGCGACGGCCGTGGTCCGGCCGCCCGGCCGGTGCTCGGCGAGCCAGCGCACGGCGCCGCTGACCACGGTCCCGGTGGAACCGCCGAACAGATAGCCGTGCGCGGCCAGCCGGTGGCAGGTGCGGACGGTGTCGACCTCCGGCACGAGCACCACGTCGTCCACGTAGGACTCGTCGAGCATCAGCGGGCGGACGCCCGCGCCCAGCCCGGGGATCATCCGCGGCCCCGGCGGGCCGCCGAAGGACACCGAGCCGACCGAGTCGACGGCCACGAGCGTGACCTCGGGCCGCGTCTCGCGGAAGTAGCGGGCGCAACCCATCAGCGTGCCGGTGGTCCCGGCCCCCACGAACAGCACGTCCAGGTCGGGGAACCGCTGGGCGACGGCCGGGCCCGTCCGCCGGTAGTGCGCCTTCCAGTTGCTGGGGTTGGCGTACTGGTTCATCCACACGTAGCGGCTGTCGGCGTCGCACAACGCGCGTACGTAGGCGAGCCGGGCGCCGAGGAACCCGCCCTCGGGGTCGGGTTCGGTGACGGTGTGCACGCGGGCCCCGAGCGCCTCCATCAGCTGCCGCGTCGCCAGGTTGCAGCGGGTGTCGGTCACGCACAGGAACCGGTAGCCCCGGCTGGCCGCGATCATGCTGAGCGCCACGCCGAGATTGCCCGAGGAGGACTCCACGATGACGGAGTCGGGCGACAGCAGGCCGTCCCGCTCGGCCGCGTCCACGATCTCGGTCGCGGCCTTCAGCTTGACGGACCCGGCGAAATTGAACCCTTCGCACTTGAGGTACAGCGGGGACGCGAACGCGGTCCGCAGGTCCACGTAGAGGTCCTCGACGTTGAACTCGTCGGGACGGGAGACGATCGGCACGGAAAACCTCCATTCGAAACGGCTGGTGGGTTTCGAATGGCGGCTATCCGTGCCGACGCAGCTCCGAGAAGAAGTCGTCGATGACGTTCAGCCGGCCGGCGCGCAGGGTCTCGTCGTAGACGTGTCTGCCGACCGCGAGGTCGAGCACGCCGAGGCCGAAGGGCGAGAACACCACGGGCTTGTCCGCGGGAATCTCCACGGCCCTGTTCATGACGTCGTAGAGGGTTCCCGTGACGAAGTCACGGTTTCCCGCCTGCTGTTCGGCCAGGTGCGGCGAGGTGTCCGCCTTCATGCAGTGCTCGACGTCGTCGAGGATGTTGACGGAGTTCAGCACGATCTCCGGGGAAAGGTCGCGCAGGGACACGTGCAGGACCAGCGGGTTGTGCGTGAACCAGGACGGGTCGGTGACGTGCGGCGTCCCGGCGACCGTCGCGAAGACCACCAGGTCCGAGGAACGGATCAGGCTCTCCGCGTTGCGGTGGAGGGTGATCCTGCCGTCACCGGCGGACGTCTGGAGGTAGCCGCGGAAACCCTCGGCCGAATCGGCGGACAGGTCGTACACGCCGAGTTCGTCGAAGGACCAGCCCGTGCCGGCCAGATAGGTGTGGATGTAGCGCGCGATCAGGCCGCTGCCGATGAAACCGATCCGCTGGGGACGGCCCCGGTCACGGCTGAGCAGGTCGGCGGCGAGTGCCGCCGACGCCGCCGTACGGGCCGCGCTGATGACGGAACTCTCCAGGCACGCCAGGGGATATCCGGTCTCGTGGTCGTTGAGGATCAGCACGGCCGAGGCGCGCGGGATCCCCGCTTTCACATTGTCCGGGAAGCTGGAGATCCACTTCAGGCCGTCCACCGCGGACTCGCCGCCGAGAGAGGCGGGCAGCGCGATGATGCGGGAGGTCGGGCGGTCGGGAAAGCGCAGGAAGTACGACGGCGGATTGACCGTGTCGCCACTGCCGTGCAGCCGGTAGGCGGACTCGACCAGCTCGACGATCTTCCTTTCCTGTCCGGTGAGGACTTCCTGCACCTGGGCGCCGGATATCACGCCGAACGAGGGGACCGCTGCGGGCATGGGAACTCCATTGGGGGGATGTGATCGGCTCGCCCAGAACGTATGGCCGCCCCCTTGCGGACCGTCTGACGATCCGCTGGCCCGGCCCTGCGCCCGGCCGTACTCCTCGCTTGCGTCCCCCTTGCGGGCGAGGTGCCGCTTCGTGGACTGGCGAAGATCGCGAACCATTCGCGATCAGGTAATGTGACCGCTCCCAGCAGTGGACGTACTCAAGGAGGTGGGACCCATTACCGCTGTAGCAGTTCGGTGCTCCCCTCGTACGACCACGTGGTCGATCCGGCACAGGTGACCGGAGGGAGAGCCCCCTTGGCTTCCCGAAAGGTTTTACCGTGCCTGTTTTCTCTTCTTCCACCCTCCGGTCCTCCCTCGTCACCCGCCTGCGTGCCGTCGGCTGCGTTTTCGCCGAGGACGAGGCCCGGATGCTCATCTCCGCCGCACGTACGCCCGCCGACCTCGCCGCCATGGTGAACCGGCGCGTGGCCGGCCTGCCCCTGGAACACGTCGTCGGCTGGGCCGAGTTCTGCGACCTGCGCATAGCCGTCGACCCCGGGGTCTTCGTACCCCGCCGCCGCACCGAGTTCCTGACCCGTCAGGCCACCGGCCTCGCCCGCCGGGACCCCGACGGCCCGCCGGCCGTCGTCGTCGACCTGTGCTGCGGCTCGGGCGCCGTGGGCGCCGCGCTCGCCGCCGCCCTCGGCCGGGTCGAGCTGCACGCCGCCGACATCGACCCCGCCGCGGTGCGCTGCGCCCGCCGCAACATCGCCGGCGCCGGCGGCCTGGTCCACGAGGGCGACCTGTACGACCCGCTGCCCGCCTCGCTGCGGGGCCGCGTCGACGTCCTGGTCGCCAACGCCCCCTACGTGCCCACCGAGGCGATCGGGCTGCTGCCGCCCGAGGCCCGCGACCACGAGCCGCAGGTGGCGCTCGACGGCGGCGCGGACGGGCTCGCCGTGCAGCGGCGCGTGACCGAGGCCGCGCCCCGGTGGCTGGCGCCCGGCGGCCACCTGCTGATCGAGACGAGCGAGCGTCAGGCGCCCTCGACCGTGGAGGCCTTCGCCCGCAGCGGCCTGATCACGCGAGTGGTCTCCTGCGACGAGCTGGACGCCACCGTGGTCATCGGCACCAGGCCCTGACGGCCTGACGGCCTGAGCGCCGCACCGTGCCCGCCGCTCGCCCTGAGCGGCGCGGCCGGTCCGTCGCCCAAGGCGTGCGGCCGGGGCCGGCCGGGGAGATCATCGGCGTATGGACCATCCTCTCCGGCTCGCCCAGCAGGCCGAGGCCGACGCACTGCTCTCCCGCAGCCCCCTGGCCGCCCTGACCGGAATGCTGCTGGACCAGCAGATCCCCATGGAGTGGGCCTTCACCGGCCCGTACACCGTCGCCCGGCGCCTCGGCCGCGACGACCTGGACGCGCACGAGATCGCGGAGTACGACCCCGAGGCGTTCGTGGCGCTGTTCTCGGAGAAGCCCGCCGTGCACCGGTACCCGGGCTCCATGGCGGGGCGCGTGCAGCAGTTGTGCCAGTACCTCGTCGAGCACTACGACGGCGACGCGAGCGCGGTCTGGCGCGACGTCTCCGACGGCCGGGACCTGCTGGAACGGCTCAACGCACTGCCCGGCTTCGGCAAGCAGAAGGCCCAGATCTTCCTCGCCCTGCTGGGCAAACAGTTCGGTGTCCGGCCGGAGGGCTGGCGGGAGGCGGCCGGCCCGTACGGGGAGGCTGGGTCCCACCGGTCGGTGGCCGACATCACCGGGCCCGAATCGCTCGGGAAGGTTCGGGCATATAAGCAGGAGGCGAAACGAGCCGCCAAGGCCGCCAAGGCCGCCGGACCCGACCGGAAAGCGTGAAACCGGCGCGTCGTCGGCCGGTCGGCGCGCACCCGCCACGAGACTGTCGCCATGAGCAGCAGCGCCAAAGCAGTCCTTGAAGGCGGCCCGGACGATCTGCCCCAGCGCATCGTGGCGATCACCCCTCCCGGAGTCGAGCTGAAGATTCCGTTCCGGGGCGGGTACGAGCACTTCAAGGTCACTCCACGGCACCAGGACACCCCGGAGGGCCGGCTGCCCGTCTACGAGTGGTGGGAGCGCACCGAGATCGCCGAATAGCGACCGGCGCCGCCGGCGCGTCGTGGACGCCGAAGAGTTCGGCCCCATGCATCACTCCCGGTATGCGGCTGAATGTCGCCTTCGCACTACGCGCCATGGCTGCGCTCGGAGCCGCGGGCCCGGTAGGCTTTCCGTGTGATCTTCAAGCGCATCGGAAACGGGCGGCCGTACCCCGACCACGGCCGGGAGAGCACCCGGCAGTGGGCGGACGTCGCCCCTCGCCCGGTGCGCCTCGACCAGTTGGTGACCACCAAGCAGCAGCTCGACCTGGAGACGCTGCTCGCGGAGGACTCGACGTTCTACGGCGACCTCTTCGCCCACGTCGTGAAGTGGCGGGGCGACCTCTACCTGGAGGACGGCCTGCACCGCGCGGTGCGCGCGGCGCTCCAGCAGCGCCAGGTGCTGCACGCGCGCGTCCTCGAAATGGACTGAGCCCGGGCGGCGGCCCCGGCACACGTGCGGTCATTGGCCCTTTCGGGTAGGGGTCTGCGCAACCCATTGATCATCTAGTAGGCAGCGGCCCTGCCCGGCACTACGCTGCGCCCATGAGCATGCTCACCCCTCCCGGCATGGGTGGTAAGTACCGCATCACGGGCAATCGGTTCCCGCACATGCGCCGCCCTCCGAACCGCCGCAGGATCGTGCTCGCCGCCGTCGGCACGGCCGCTGTGCTCGGGCTGGCCGGGTGGGGGACGCTCCAGCTCGTCGACGTCTTCTCCGGCGGCGGCAGCGAGTCCCGGGCGGCGGCACAGCGACAACCGGAGAAGAAGCAGGACGGCGACTGCAAGAGCGACGCCGGCAGCGGCGGTGCGGCCGGGCGCGAGGGGCCGGGAACGCCGAAGCCACTGCCCAAGCCCGGCGACATCACGGTCAACGTCTACAACGCCACGCCGCGCGGCGGCCTCGCCAAGATCACCGCGGACGAACTGGCGCGGCGTGGCTTCAGGATCGGCAAGGTGGGCAACGCCCAGGCCGACTACGACAAGAAGGTCGAGGGCGCGGGGCTCCTGCTGGGCTCCCGCGATGCCGTCGACGGGGCGCTGAAGGTGCTGGGCACCCAGCTGGCGGGCACCGAGGCCCGCAGCGACAACCGGGGCGAGCAGGACGTCGACCTCGTCCTCGGCTCGGCGTACAGGACGCTGACGCCGAAGGAGGAGGCCGAGCGGGCCCTGGCCGGGCTCGTGGAACAGCCGCGGCCCGTGCCGTCCGCCACGAAGTGCTGAGCGGGCGCTGATCCCGCGGCCCCGCGGGCCGGCCGACGCCGGCCGGCCCGTGGCGCGGCTCTAGCCCGCGGTGCCGTACATGCGGTCGCCCGCGTCGCCCAGGCCCGGGACGATGTAGCCGTGCTCGTTGAGCCGCTCGTCGACGGAGGCGGTCACGACGGTGACCGGCGTGCCCTCGAGCTCACGCTGCATGACCTCGACGCCCTCCGGGGCGGCCAGCAGGCAGATCGCGGTGACGTCGTCCGCGCCGCGCGCGATCAGCTCGTTGATCGCGGCGACGAGCGTGCCGCCCGTGGCGAGCATCGGGTCCAGGACGTAGACCTGGCGGCCGGAGAGGTCTTCGGGCATGCGCGTCGCGTACGTCTCCGCCTTGAGGGTCTCCTCGTTGCGGATCATGCCCAGGAAGCCGACCTCGGCCGTGGGCAGCAGTCGCACCATGCCGTCGAGCATGCCCAGTCCGGCGCGCAGGATCGGCACGACCAGGGGGCGCGGGTGGGACAGCTTGACGCCGGTGGTCGCCGTGACCGGGGACTCGATGGCCACCTGCTCGGTGCGCACCTCGCGCGTCGCCTCGTAGGCGAGCAGGGTGACCAGCTCGTCGCACAGGCGCCGGAAGGTGGGGGAGTCGGTGCGCTTGTCGCGCAGCGTGGTGAGTTTGTGCGCCACCAGCGGGTGATCGACGACGTGGATTCGCATGACATCGACATTAACCGAGCTTTAACGCTCCAGCGCCCGCCCGGGTCCTCCGGCGGTCCGGAAGCAGTCTGTCGCCGCCCTGGCATCAAACCACCACCAAGGGGGAAAGTGGGCACGTACGCCCGGCCTGTCGCCGGGCGAGGACCTCGGCACGAGGTGGTGCTGCCCATGGCCGGACAGGACAGGCGGGCATCCGGACCGGCTGCCCGGACGCCCCGCGAGGGCGCGGACGCGCGGAAACCGGCGGAGCCCGGAGAACGCAGGAGACGGGCCGAGCCCGCACAGCGGCAGGACCCGCGGCGGCCCCGGCAGCTGCGGGAACCGGGGCAGCCGAGAGAGCCGAGGGAAGCCGAAGGGGACTCCGAGAGCACGGAGGACCGCCGGCGCAGGCGGGCCCAGTTCCTCCGTGAGCTGAACGAGGCCAAGGAGCTGCGCGAGCGCGTCCAGCCGCGCCGGGCCCGGGCGGCCCGGATGCGCCAGCAGATGAGAATGCGGACCTTCCGTTGGTGAGGCGCCGCCTGACCTGCCGGTGCCGCGTACGGCCCGGCGGCGTCCGTGCGGACGCCCGTACGGGCCCCGCGTGAGGGACATCTCTTCGGACTGCTGCACGACGCAGCGCGGAAGACCTCTCGCAACGCCCAGGTTTCTGCCACGATTCCGAGTGGGCGGGGTGGTCCCCGTCCGACCCGGCACCGCCTATGACCAGTGGGAGAGTCACGGTGTACTTCGCCGCATTGCTCGCGCGCACCGAAGACGGGTGGGAAGCGAGCGACACAGAACTCGACAACGTGGAAACGCTGACCGATCTCGCCGACCTGGCCCGGGAGAACTCGGTGGACGACGACACGGTCCTGGCCCTCATCGAGCAGGAGGACAGCTGGTTCGCCATTGTCCGGGTGGACGGCGAGGACGATCCCCGCGTCTATGTCTCGAACGCCTTCGCCGCGTACCGGAGCTCGTACGGCGCGATGCTCGTCGACGAGCTCACCGGCCGTGACGAGGAGTCCGGCGACGAGCTCGACAGCCTCGACCTCGACGGCACGGAGGACGGCGAGCCGGAGCAGGAGGACGAGGAGGAGGCCGGGACCGGCGCCGCCGGGGCCTCCGGGCCGACGCCGGCCGGGCCGCTGGGCGACCCGCGGCTCCTCGACGACCTCGGGGTGGGCGAGAAGGATCTCCTGGCACTCGACGGTGACGCGCTCAGCGCGATCGCCGACGCGCTGGGCTGCACAGAGGTCCTGGAGGCCGTCCGCTGACGTCCGCCCGGACCGGTGCGCTCACACTGGTGCCATGAACGAAGCCGTCCCCGACCACGGAGGTACCTCCCACGCCGCTCGGGCCGTGGGGGAGCACGACCCCGTACGTGATCCCTGGCGCGCCCCCATGCGGGCCGCGCTGGAGGAGGCCGTACAGGCGCCCGGCACCGGCGACGTGCCGGTGGGTGCCGTCGTGCTGGCCGCGGACGGCTCCGTCATCGGCCGGGGCCGCAACGAGCGCGAGGCCACGGGCGACCCCACCGGGCACGCGGAGGTCCTCGCCATCCGCGAGGCCGCCCGGGCCGTCGGCGAGTGGCGCCTGACGGGCTGCACGCTCGTCGTCACGCTGGAGCCGTGCACGATGTGCGCGGGGGCGATCGTCCTCTCCCGCCTGGACCGGGTCGTCTACGGCGCGGCCGACGAGAAGGCCGGCGCGGCCGGCTCCCTGTGGGACGTCGTCCGCGACCGCCGCCTCAACCACCGCCCCGAGGTCGTCCCCGGCGTCCTCGCCGACGAGTGCGCCGACCTGCTCACCCGCTTCTTCCGCACCCGATGACCAGCGTCACACCGCTCACCCCCGGAACCGATTTCAGAGCAAGGCCCACCGTCCGCTAAGCTCTCTCTCGGTAGCGTGTCCGAGCGGCCTAAGGAGCACGCCTCGAAAGCGTGTGTGGGGGCAACTCCACCGTGGGTTCAAATCCCACCGCTACCGCCGGCGACACCCCTCCGACCGTGGAAGCACGGACGGAGGGGTGTTCTGCGTGTGGCCACGGTACTGCCCGGGTAGTGACTGCCTGCGTCACCCTTGCGCACTCCAGCAACACGAATAACCACGGCCACCAGCCGAGCACACACGCCCCACGCCACGGGCCGGATCCGGCCGAGTCGCGGTACGGACCAGCCCCGCACCCGTCTGCGCCGCCGCGAGCCCGGACCGGCACGTACCGGCTGACACACATGTCAGGGGCATACGTGAGGCGGTCGCCGGTCACCGGGCCCGGCCATACGTTCAATAATTCGATCATTTCAGGACCCCGGACAGAATCGGCCGTCTTGTCGCCCGACGGCCACCGACCGGACGATCGGTCCCTCACTCCCATGGACCGGCTCATGGGGACTCTCCGAGGAGGACCGCGTGAACGATCGCCTCAGTCTCAGCCCTGATGCCGCACGGCAGTTGGCCACCACCACCAAAACCGCACCGCAGATGCGCGGCATCACCCCGCGCTACGTCCTGCGGGCGCTGCCGTGGGTGGACGTCGAGTCGGGCGTCTACCGCGTCAACCGCCGCCGGACGTTCATCCTCGGGGACGACCGGATCAGCTGCTACGACGAGGGCGGCGCCCACCACGTCGTACCGGAGGACCTGCGCGAACTGCCGTTCCTGCGCGAGGCGGACGACGGGCTGCTCGCCGAACTCGCGGGCGCCTTCACGGAGGTGCCCTTCGAGGCGGGGCAGCTCATCGCCGACGAGGGCGCCGCCTGCGACAGGCTGTGGGTGATCGTCGTCGGGCGGGCCGAGAAGCGGGTGACCGGGCGGTACGGGGAGGACGCGCTGCTGGAGGTGCTCGGGGACGGCCAGTTCTTCTGTCTCGACTCATGGACCCGATGTCAGCCCTTGCCGTTCCGGGTCAAGGCGCTCACCTCCGGTATCGCCCTGACCGTCGGCCGCGAGACGCTGGACGCGCTGGCCGGGCGCGACGAGAACCTGCGGGCCGCGCTCGACGCCCACATCGCCGGCGACGGGCCCACCCCCGGCGCCGAGGTGCCGGTGGGCCTCGCCGGAGGGCACGTCGGCGAACCCGACCTGCCGGGGACGTACGTCGAGTACGAGGACACGCCGCGCGAGTACCACATGAGCCTCGCGCAGACCGTCCTGCGCGTCCACACCCGGGTGTCCGACCTGTACAACGCCCCCATGGACCAGACCCGGGTCCAGGCCGACCTGACCGTCCAGGCACTGCGCGAGCGCCAGGAGTCCTTGCTCCTCAACCACCCCGGCTTCGGGCTGTTCAACAACGTCGCCCCCGGCCAGCGCGTCCAGGCCCGCACGGGCGCCCCGACGCCGGACGACCTCGACGAGCTGCTGTCCCGGGTGTGGAAGCAGCCCGGCTTCTTCCTGGCGCACCCCAAGGCCATCGCCGCGTTCGGCCGCGAGTGCACGCGCCGGGGAGTGCCGCCGGTGGTGGACACCCGGTTCGGAAGCCCGCTGCTGACCTGGCGCGGGGTGCCGTTGCTGCCCTCCGACAAGGTGCGGTTCACCGGCTCGGCCGGCGCGGGGGTCACCGAGATCCTGCTGATGCGGGTGGGCGAGGCCGAGCAGGGCGTGATCGGGCTGCGCCCGGCGGCCGTGCCGGACGAGGTGGAGCCGGGCCTGTCGATGCGGAACATGGGCACGGACCGCAAGGCCATCACCTCGTACCTGCTG
The DNA here is from genome assembly GCF_040638465.1 of Streptomyces sp. NPDC026206. Taxonomy (NCBI): domain Bacteria; kingdom Bacillati; phylum Actinomycetota; class Actinomycetes; order Kitasatosporales; family Streptomycetaceae; genus Streptomyces; species Streptomyces sp. NPDC026206. The sequence goes on along the minus strand of NZ_JBEZYL010000003.1, from coordinate 422,232 downwards.
ACGGCGTACTTCAACGCCGCCGTGCTCGTGGAGGACGCCGTCGCCGTCCTCCAGAACGTCGAGGTGTCCAAGTACCATGACTACTCCTGACGTCAGGGCGTACGAACACGTGGTCCCGGAGCCGCGGCCGTACGCACACCGGGCACCCGAACCGGCCTCCGGGGCGCCCCGGGCCACCCCGCCGCGCGGTGGTGGCGGCTTCGACCCCGAGACCGCCCGGCGCGACATCCCCGTCCTGCACCGCACCGTCAACGGCCATCCGCTGGCCTGGCTGGACAACGGTGCCACCACGCAGAAGCCGCGCCAGGTCATCGAGGCGCTCGGCGCCTACTACGGCACCGCCAACTCCAACATCCACCGCGGGGCCCACACGATGGCCCGCGAGGCCACCGAGACGTACGAGGCGGGGCGGGCGGCGGTCGCCGGGCTCCTGGGCGCCGCCTCCCCGGACAGCATCGTCTTCACCCGCGGCACCACCGAGGCCGTCAACCTCGTCGCCCAGAGCTGGGGGCGCGCCAACATCGGCCCGGGCGACGAGATCCTGGTGCCGGTGCTGGAACACCACTCGAACATCGTCCCCTGGCAGATGCTGGCCAAGGAGAAGCACGCCCGGCTCTTACCGGTCCCGCTCCTCGCGGACGGCAGCATCGACCAGGACGCCTTCGCGGACCTGCTGTCCTTCCGCACCCAGCTCGTGGCGGTCAGCCATGCCTCGAACGTGCTGGGCACCGTCCCGCCCGTGCGGGAGATGACGGCTCTGGCGCACCGGTACGGGGCCAAGGTCCTGGTCGACGGGGCGCAGGCGGTGGCGCACTTCCCCGTGGACGTGGCGGAGTTGGGCGCGGACTTCTATGTGTTCTCCGGGCACAAGCTGTTCGCTCCCACGGGCATCGGCGCGCTCTACGGGAAGCCCGGCGTGCTGGCGGGGATGCCACCGTGGCAGGGCGGCGGCAACATGATCGACCAGGTCGATTTCGCGGGCAGTACGTACGCGCCCGTGCCCCACCGCTTCGAGGCCGGCACCGGGCACATCTCCGGGGTCGCCGGGCTCCTGGCGGCGGTCGACTGGCTGGCCGGCTTCGACCGCGACGCCGTCGCCGCCTACGAGAAGGGCCTGCTGGCCTACGCCGAGCAGGCCATGGCAGCGGTGCCGGGGCTGGAGATCCTGGGGTCGGCGCCCGGGAAGATCGCGGTGCTGACCTTCACCCTGGCGGGTCACGACCCGGCGGAGATCGCCCAGTGGCTCGACCAGGACGGCATCGCCGTCCGTGCCGGGCACCACTGCGCCCAGCCCTCGCTGCGGCACTACGGCGTGGAGAGCGCGGCGCGGGCCTCGTTCGCCCTCTACAACACGGCGGAGGAGGTGGACCGGCTGGTGGCGTCCCTGGTGCGGCTGCGGGAGCAGCCGGCGGCCTGAAGCCGGAGCCCGCACCGCACGCCCGTGAACCGGGCCCGGGCCGCACCGCCGTGCTTCAGGTGCGGCCCGGGCCCGCGCGAGTACTGTTCGTATGAGATCCGAAATAGACCGAAGTGGGTCGAAATGAACGGTACGCTCCATGAGCAGCACCCCACCCGTGTCCGGTGACGAGGGGAACCGGCGTCTGCGGTTCCATGTGCTCGGCCCCGTGCGGGCCGAGCGGGACGGAAGGCCGCTGCCGCTCGGCTCCCCGCACGAACGGGCGGCCCTCGCGGCCCTGCTCCTGCACGGCGGCCGGCCCCTCACGACGCCCGAGCTCATCGAGGCCCTGTGGGGCGACGCCCCGCCCGAGCAGGCGGCGGCCACCGTCGACGCGTACCTCTCGCGGCTGCGCGCCGCGCTCGAACAGGGGCGCCCGCCCGGGGAACACACCGCACTTCTGGTCTCCACCGACGACGGCCACGCCGTGCACGCGCCCGCCGGGACGCTCGACGCCGCCGTGTTCGACGAACACCTGGCGGCCGCCTTCTCCGCACGCGCCAGGGGCGACTTCGCCGGGGCGTACCAACGGCTGAGCGCCGGGCTCGCCCTGTGGGAGGGCACCCCCCTGGCCGCGCTGCCCGGCCCGTACGCCGCACGCGAGCGCGCACGGCTCACCGATGTGGGCGCCGCCGCGCGGGAGGAACTCCTCGACTGCGCCCTGGCCCTGGGCCGGCATGCCGAAGCGGTGGCCGATCTGCGGGCTCTGGTCTCCGAACACCCGCTGCGCGAACGGGCGCGGGGCCTGCTGATGCTGGCCCTGCACCGCGCCGGGCGGCAGGCCGAGGCGCTGGCGGCGTTCGCGGACGCCCGGCGCCTGCTCGCCGCGGAGCACGGCACCGGGCCCGGGCCCGCCCTCACCCGGCTGTACGAACAGGTCCTGGCCGGAGACCCCGCCCTGCTGGCCCCGGCGGCCGCCCCGGTGGTCACCACCACCGTCACCACCTCCGCGACCGGGCCCGGCCGACTGCCGCCCGCTCCCGCCGGCTTCACCGGCCGCGAGGACCTCACCGCCGCGGTGCGCGAGGCGCTCACCGCCGGGGACGGGCGGGCCGTGGCCGTCCTGACCGGGCCCCCCGGCGCCGGCAAGACCGCCCTGGCCGTCCACGCCGCCCACACCCTGCGGGCCGCCTACCCCGGCGGCCGCTTCCACCTCGACCTGCGCGGCACCGACCCCGTACCCGTGGACGGCGAGGCGGCCCTGGGCCGGCTCCTGGGCGCGCTCGGCGTCGCGGACAGCGCCCTGCCCGAGGGCGCCGAGCGGCGGGCCGCGCTCTACCGCTCCCTGGTCGCCGGGCGCCCCGTGCTCGTCCTGCTCGACAACGCGCGGGACGCCGGGCAGGTGCTCCCCCTGCTGCCGGGCGCCCCCGGTTGCGCGGCGCTGGTCACCAGCCGGTCGGACACGTTCGACCTGCCGGGCGCCCGGCGGGTCGATGTGGCGGCGATGGAGGAGAAGGAGGCCCTGGCCATGCTGGAGGCCGTGACGGGGGCGAGCGGCGCGGGCCCCTTCGGCGATTCGGCCCGTTCCGTCGTGACCGCCTGCGGGCGGCTGCCGCTCGCGCTCCGCATCGCCGGGGCGCGGCTGACCGCCTCCTCCTGGACGCCGGCCGACCTCGCCGCCCGGCTGCACGACGAACGGCAGCGGCTGGGCGGGCTCCACGCCCGCGACCTCGACGCCGAGTCCGCCTTCCGCGTCGGCTACGACGCCCTCGACCCCGAACACGCCCGCGCCTTCCGGCTCCTGGCCCTCCCCGACGCGACCGGCATCGACGCCGGGTCCGCCGCGGCCGTCCTCGACCTCCCCGAATCCCCCGCGGCCGGCGCCCGCGCCGCCGAACTCACCGCCCAACTGGCCGCCGCCGGCCTGCTGGAGCCCCTCGGCGCGGGCCGCTACCGCTGTCACGACCTGCTCAAGGAGTTCGCCCGGCGGCAGAGCGAGCGCGCCGACAGCCCGCCCGTACGGGACGCGGCCCTGCTGCGCCTGCTCGACCACCACCTGGCCACAGCCGTCACCGCGCTGCTCCGCATCCGTCCCGACAGCCTCGTCCCCCGCCACCTGTACCACCGCCTGGCCACCACCGGCCGCCCCCTCGCCGACGCCGGCACCGCCCACGCCTGGCTGCGGGAGGCACACCCCCATCTGCTCGCCACCGTGCGGCAGGTCCTCTCCCTGGACGTCCCCGGCGCCCTGCGCCCCGCCGTGGACCTGCTGACCGTCCTGGGCGGGCTGACGGCGGACACCACCCGCCATCAGGACCTCGACGAACCGGCACGGCGGGCCCTGGAGCGGGCCCGGCAGGACGCCGACGACGCGAGCGCCGCCCGCGCGCTGCGGCTCCTCGCCACGCCCCGCTACGGGCCCGACACCTACGAACGCGCCGAAAGCGACCTGCGCACGAGCCTGGACCTGGCCGGGCCGGCCGGCGACGCCTTCGCGGTGACCACGGCCTCCCACGAACTGGGCCTCGTCCTCCTTGCCCGGGGCCGCCCGGACGAAGCCCTTCCGCTGCTCGTACGGGCCGAGGAGGGCTTCCGCTCCGAGGGCGCGGCGAGCAGCGCCCTGGCGGCGCGGGCCCACACGGCACGCGCCCTCGTCGCCCTGCGCCGTACGGACGAGGCCGTCACCGCCGTCGACGACGCGACCGTACGCGCCCGGCAACTGGGCCACGGCCCGACGCTGACCCTCGTCCTGTACGAAGCGGGCTGCACCCACCTCCAGGCCCACCGCGCGGCGACCGCCACCGAACGGCTGCGCGAGGCCTTGAGCGCCCGGGGCACCGAGCCACGCCGGGAGGCGCTGCTCTGGGCACGCCTGGCCCAGTGCCGGGTGGTGCGGCGGCAGCACCGCGAGGCCGTCACGGCGGCCGACCGGGCCCTGACGATCGAGGCCGGCCTGGGCGACGCGTACTGCCGGGGCCTGGCCCTGGCCGCCCGCGGCCGCGCCCAGCTGGCGCTCGGCGAACCCCGGCTCGCGCTGGGCTCCCTGCGGGAGGCCCGTGACGTCCTGCGGCGCCGGGGCGCCGCCGAGGCGGCGGAGGTGGAACGGGTGCTGGACGACGAGTTCCCCCACCACCGCGATCCCGCGGGCTGAAGCGGGCGGTGGCGGTACGTCAGGCCGGGACGCTGCCCATGGCCGACGGCGGGAACTCGTCCAGCCAGGCGAACGCCGGCTCGACGCCGGCGATCCGTATCACCTTCGACACCATCGCCCCGCCCCGGACGACGTGCAGCCGCGCGCCGCCGCGCAGCGCCCGGCCCCTGGCCCGCAGCAGCAACCGCACCCCGCTCGCGTCCAGAAACGTCACTCCGCGCAGGTCGACGACGAGATCGCCCCGGCACCGCCCCGCCAGCGCCTCGACGCGCGGACCCAGCACCTGCTCCGCCAGGATGTCGATCTCTCCCAGCAGTTCCAGGACGACCGCTCCCCCGGCCACGCGCTCCCGCATGGTGAAGGCGAGCTCGTGCACGCCCATGGCGAACCTCACCGCCCTCCCACATCGGGCACATCGTGTGCCTTTTTGGTGCCCCGGCAACGGGTCGTTCTCACCTCCGCCGCCGACGTGTCTCCGCCGGGCGGTGCAGCCGGAGTCCGAGCCGGTCACCACGCACGGAAGCCCTGGCTCCGGAGCTGTGCGCGAACGGCCGGAGCCGGGGCTTCCGGCAACGATGTGAGTACCTCCGCACCCGGCCCCGCGTGCCGCCGCCGACGGATCCGCCCGTTCGTACGTACGCGCGGTTAGACTCTCGCAACCACACACGGGACGGCAGGGGAGGCAGTGCCTCAATGGTGCAGACGAAGAAGGTCGTGTTCTGGGCCCTCGGCATCTTCGTGGCGTACACGATCATCCACTCCCCCGCGCGGTCGGCCGAGCTCGTCCAGATAGGGTTCGAAGGGATCTCGGACGCCGCCAAGAGCATCGGCGAGTTCATGACCCAGCTGATCAGCTGACCGGTCCCGGACGGGCAGCACCGGCCGGCGAAGAAGAGCCGAAGAGCGAAGAAGGCATCCAGTGATCCGTCACCTCGTCCTGTTCAAGCTCAACGAGGGCGTCGAGCGCGACGACCCCCGCGTCGTCGCCGGCGTGCAGGCGTTCGAGGAGCTGGGGGCGCTCGTCCCCGAGCTTCGCTCCTGGGAGTGCGCCTGGAACATCTCGGAACGGCCGATCGCCTACGACTACGCCATCAACTCCTCCGTCGAGGACACCGACGCGCTCCAGCGGTACCTGGAGCACCCGGCCCACCAGGCAGGCGTCGGCCAGTGGCGCGAATTCGCGACCTGGGTGATCGCCGACTATCCCTTCTGACCCCGCCCGGTTCCGCGCCCCCGGCCGGTCCGCCGCACGGATCTCCTCCCCTCGCCTCCCCGGCGGGGGGAGTTTTTGTCGTCAACACGGAGTTATCCGGTACTTGCACACGGTGCACATGTCTTGTGATGCTATGACCGCTTTTGCCGGATGAGTTGATCGAAAATGACCACAAAGGGGTGGTGTCCGTGCCGGCCCGTACAGCGCCCGAAGCCCCCCTCCGGCGCGACAAGCCCACCGACGAACCGGACCGGAGCGACGACATCGCGGAGCCCGGCCCCACCGGCCCCACCCAGACCGGCCCCACTCAGACCGGCACCGTCGACACCGTCACCGTCGAAACCAGCCCTGTCGAAACCGTCACCGTCGAAACCGGCCCTGCCGACACCGGCCCTGCCGACACCGGCACCGTCGAAACCGGCCCTGTCGAAACCGTCACCGTCGAGACCGGCATCTTCGAGACCGGCACCGTGCAGGGCCCCCGGTCCCGCGAGAGCCGGGGCGCCGACGCCCGGGCCCTGACCCAGGTGCTCTTCAAGGAGTTCGCCACCCTGGAGCCCGGCACGCCCGAGCACGCCCGCGTGCGCGCCGCCCTGATCGAAGCCAACCTCCCCCTCGTGCGGTACGCAGCGGCGCGTTTTCGCAGTCGCAATGAGCCGATGGAGGACGTGGTCCAGGTAGGCACCATCGGACTCATCAACGCCATCGACCGCTTCGACCCCGACCGCGGGGTGCAGTTCCCCACCTTCGCCATGCCGACCGTCGTCGGAGAGATCAAGCGCTACTTCCGCGACAACGTCCGCACCGTGCACGTCCCGCGCCGCCTCCACGAGCTGTGGGTGCAGGTCAACGGCGCCACCGAGGACCTGACGGTGCTGCACGGCCGCTCTCCGACCACCGCCGAGATCGCCGACCGGCTGAAGATCGCCGAGGACGAGGTACTGGCCTGCATCGAAGCGGGTCGCTCGTACCACGCCACCTCCCTGGAGGCCGCGCAGGAGGGTGACGGCCTGCCCGGCCTGCTCGACCGGCTCGGTTACGAGGACCCGGCGCTGGCCGGGGTCGAGCACCGCGATCTCGTGCGCCACCTGCTCGTACAACTGCCGGAGCGCGAACAGCGCATCCTTCTACTGCGCTACTACAGCAACTTGACGCAGTCCCAGATCAGCGCCGAGCTGGGGGTGTCGCAGATGCATGTGTCCCGGCTACTCTCACGGAGCTTCGCCCGGCTGCGGTCCGCAAATCGAATCGATGCCTAACCCTCCCGGGTGACCCCTGCCCCGATGTCATGGGGAAGATAAGTCGACTTGACGCTACAGCGTGTTGCCGACATGTGACATTCTGCAGGAACTGCGTTTGCCACAGCGCAGCCTCCGGTATTCAGGTGGAGGCTGAACCCCCTCACCCGAGGGAGTTGCTGTGACCCGTCCGCGACCTCAAGGGGGTGGCATGTCCGTAGACCTGGGCAGCGCGAAGGTGCTCGCCAACGACGCACCGCACGCCGTGCTCGACGACTGCGAAGCCATCGACACCCGCACCCTCTCCCGCTCCCTCTTCCTGCGGCTCGCCACACTCGAGCGGGACAGTGCCGAGCGTACGTACGTCCGCGACACCCTCATCGAACTCAACCTCCCGCTCGTGCGCTACGCGGCCGCGCGCTTCCGCAGCCGCAACGAACCGATGGAGGACATCGTCCAGGTCGGCACGATCGGGCTGATCAAGGCGATCGACCGCTTCGACTGCGAACGCGGGGTCGAATTCCCGACGTTCGCAATGCCGACCGTCGTCGGTGAGATCAAACGCTTCTTCCGGGATACCAGCTGGTCGGTGCGCGTGCCGCGCCGCCTCCAGGAGTTGCGGCTCGCCCTCACCAAGGCGAGCGACGAGCTCGCGCAGAAGCTCGACCGCTCCCCGACCGTGCCCGAACTCGCCGTCTGCCTGGGCGTGTCCGAGGAGGACGTCGTCGACGGCCTCGCCGTCGGCAACGCCTACACGGCCAGCTCACTGGACTCCCCGTCCCCCGAGGACGACGGCGGCGAGGGCTCCCTGGCCGACCGGCTCGGCTACGAGGACACGGCACTGGAGGGCGTCGAATACCGCGAGTCGCTCAAGCCGCTGCTCGCCAAGCTGCCGCCTCGCGAGCGCCAGATCATCATGCTGCGCTTTTTCGCCAACATGACGCAGTCCCAGATCGGCGAGGAGGTCGGCATCTCGCAGATGCACGTCTCCCGGCTGCTGACGCGGACCCTGGCACAGCTGCGCGAGGGCCTCATCGCCGACTGACGCCCGTCGTGGACCACACCGCACACCGGCCCGGGCATGTGTACAGCTGACGGACCGTCAGCCACACTGGGCCGATGCGACGGAAGACGCTCGTCTGCGCTTCGGCCACCGCGCTCTGCCTCTGCCTGGGGGCAGCGCTCAGCGGCTGCGGCGGCAGCGGTCGCGACGGCTACGTCGCCACGGGGGCCGCCGGACCCGGCGCCTCCCGGCCGGCGGGCGGGGCCGTGCCGCCCGGGGGCGGCGTGGTGCTCGTACCGCTGGACAGCCCGACGACACCGTCGCGCGGGCCCGGCCCGTCGCCGGCGCGTTCACCAGGGCCCTCACCCGGACCCACCGGGCGAAGCTCGCCCGCACCCGCACCGAGCGGGAGCACCGCTCCCGCCCACCGCAGCACGAACACCGCGCACGGCTCCCGGCCGGCCCCTGCCACAAGCGGGGTCACGGGCCCTTCGAGCGGCAGCGGCGGCACCACACCCATCCGCCCGCCGCGCCCCTCGCACTCCTCGTCACCCACTCCCACCGGCCCCGGCACCCAGGCTCCGGCCCCGGCGCCCGCCGCGCTCGCCGTGAGCGAGCCGCACCGCTCGCCCGCCGAGGACCGCTGGTGCGAGCGGGTCACCCTCACCTTCACCAACACCGGCGGCAGCCCCGTCACCGCAGGCACCGTCACCCTCGGCTCGCACATCATCGGCGCCTTCGGCACCGACTGGGCGACGGTCACCTCGGCCTACCCCCTCCCGGCACCGGTCCCGCCGGGGCAGGCCGTGGAGGGCACATGGACGGTGTGCGTCGACCCGTGGCGCGTACTTCCCGGCATGCACATGGAAACGCGCGACGTGGCGGTGGACTGGACGTAAGGGGCGGGTCAGGGGAGAGATCAGCCCAGCGCGAGCCAGACCGCCCCCGCCACCACCACGATCGCAACGATCACGCCGGCGATCAGCCCGGCCCGCGAAGACCCGGGACCGCCACGCCGCCGACTGCCCGCAGGCGCGGCGGCCGGCTGCCCACCCCCCGGCGCTCTCTCGTCGACGAACGCACGGAACATCTGAGTGCTGCCCGCAGGGTCGTAGTTGCCCTCGGGGCTCTGCTGATGGTGGTTGGCCATGGGCCAGGACCCTAGCGAAACGACCTTGCCCGCCACGCACAGGGCCACCGCTTTACGGCCCTCCGGAAAAGGCTTGGTCCTTCCTTTACCCGCTTTGCGCAATTTTCATTTGCCTTCAGCAACCAAACTTCTCTATGGTTGCCCCAAGCAACCTAAACCCTTTGGGAGCCGAGGAGCCGAGTCGATGGCCGCACAGGAGCAGTACGAAGAGCTGGCGCGGCAGCTCAGCGCCCTCGGCGCCGTCAAGCGCGGCCTGAGCCGGTCGCTCCCCCAGGACTGCTCCCCCGCCACGGCCATGCTGCTGGCCCTGCTCAAGCAGCACGGCGACATGCGGATGAGCCGTCTCGGCGAGCTGCTGGGCATCGATGCCTCGGTGACCAGCCGGCACGTCGCGTACGCCGCCGAGCGCGGCTGGCTCGACCGGCAGCCCGACCCGCTCGACAAGCGGTCGCGGCAGCTGAGCCTCACCCCCAGCGGCGAGGCGCTGCTGCACGAGGTCTCCGCGCGCTACACCGAGGCGCTCGCGACCTGCCTGCGGGACTGGTCCGACGACGACGTCGGCCACCTCATCGGCCTGATGACGCGGCTGCGCGAGAGCTTCGGCGAGTGCCGCCCGCGCATGACGCCGCAGCACCACCCTGCCGACATCACCACCCGCACCCACGCCTGAGAACCCCCCAGCGAGAAAAGGAAGTCCATGGCCAACACCACACCGGCAGGTGTGCGGGACGCCTCCCCCGACAGCGCAGCCGCACCCATGACGCACCGCCAGATAATGGAGGCCCTCTCGGGCCTGCTCCTCGGCATGTTCGTGGCGATCCTGTCCTCGACGATCGTCTCCAACGCGCTGCCGGAGATCATCCACGATCTGCACGGCAGCCAGTCGTCCTACACCTGGGTCGTCACGGCCTCGCTCCTCGCGATGACGGCATCCACGCCGCTGTGGGGCAAACTCTCCGACCTCTTCAGCAAGAAGCTGCTGGTCCAGCTGGCGCTGGTGATCTACGTCGCCGGCTCGGTCGTGGCCGGTCTCTCGCAGAACACCGGCATGCTGATCGCCTGCCGGGTGTTCCAGGGCATCGGCGTCGGCGGCCTCTCCGCCCTCGCCCAGATCATCATGGCCGCGATGATCTCCCCGCGTGAGCGCGGCCGTTACAGCGGCTACCTCGGCGCGACCTTCGCCGTCGCCACCGTCGGCGGCCCGCTGCTCGGCGGCGTCATCACCGACACCGACTGGCTCGGCTGGCGCTGGTGCTTCTACGTCGGCGTGCCGTTCGCGATCATCGCGCTGATCGTGCTGCAGAAGACGCTGAAGCTGCCGGTCGTCAAGCGCAAGGTCAAGGTCGACTGGCTGGGCGCGTTCTTCATCACCGCCTCCGTCACCCTGCTGCTGATCTGGGTCACCCGGGCCGGCAAGGGCAAGGACTACGACTGGATCTCCTGGCAGACGTACGCCATGGTCGGCGGCTCGCTCGTCCTCGCCGCGCTCTTCCTCCTCACGGAGTCGAAGGCGTCCGAACCGATCATCCCGCTGCGGCTGTTCCGCAACAAGACGATCGCCCTGTCCTCGCTCGCGAGCCTCTTCGTCGGCGTCGCGATGTTCGCCGGCACGGTCTTCTTCTCCCAGTACTTCCAGCTCGCCCGCAACGAGTCGCCGACGATGTCCGGCGTGCTGACCATCCCGATGATCGCGGGGCTGTTCGTCTCGTCCACCGTCTCCGGTCAGGTCATCACCAAGACCGGCCGCTGGAAGGCCTGGCTGCTGGCCGGCGGCGTGCTGCTCACCGCGGGCCTCGGCCTGCTCGGCACGATGCGCTACGACACCCCGTACTGGCACCTGGCCGTCTACATGGCGCTGACCGGTCTCGGCATCGGCATGATGATGCAGAACCTCGTGCTCGCCGCGCAGAACCAGGTCGATCCGAAGGACCTGGGCGCCGCCAGCTCCGTCGTGACCTTCTTCCGCTCCCTCGGTGGTGCGGTGGGCGTCTCCGCGCTCGGTGCGGTCCTCGCCAACCGGGTGCCCGAGTACGTCAAGGACGGCATCACCGCCCTCGGCCCCAAGGCCGCGGCCGCGATGAGCCACGGCGGCACCGGCGGGGGCGGCATCCCGGACCTCGACGCGATGCCGGCGCCGCTCCGCACGGTCGTCGAGAGCGCGTACGGCCACGGAGTGGGCGACGTCTTCCTCTACGCGGCGCCCTGCGCGCTGATCGCCTTCATCGTGACCCTCTTCATCAAGGAGGTCGCCCTGAAGAGCAACAGCGTTCCGGCGACCGCCGCGAACCCGGCGTCGGGCGACGCCGCCGAGCCGGCCCGGCAGGCCGGCTGACAGACCCCGGCCGGGGAGCGCGCTACGAGCGGAGCCGCGCTCCCCGGCCGGAGGCCCGGGACCTGAACGGCATGGACGGTTCCGGACCATGGCCCCGGTGGCGGGTGCGCACAAACGGCAGGGGACGGCCGGCGCACCGCTGCCGGGGCCTTTGCCGTTTCTATGACTGGGCAGGTGCGGTGCGCTGCCGCGTGGTGGGGCGGGGCCGGGGCGGGGTGGGCGACTGCGGGCCGGCGTCCATCGGCTCTCAGGTCCCTGTCGGAACATCCTGCCGGTCCCGCATGACCTCGATGCCGGCGATCACCGTGTCCAGGGCGAAGGCGAAGTCACGCTCCCGCATCTCAGCGATGGAGCCGGCATTCCGCTCCTGAATGATCTCGGCCGCCTCCTTGTAGGTGTCGGTGAACTCCGGTCGGCTCACGACCATGTCCATGACCTGCGTGAAGTACTCGTCCTCGCTCATGCCAGCCGACCGGCAGCGCTCTTTGTAGAGCCCCTCGACCGTCGCGAACCCGTAGACGAACTGGAAGACCGCGTTGAGCGCCCCGACCAGCCCGTCGGCGCGCATGCCGCTGCGCCGCATCACGGCCATCACGGCATCGGAGAACGCCATCGACCGAGGGCCGATGTTGAGGTACCGGCCCACCAGCTGGGGCACCCACGGGTGGGTGCTGAGCACGCTGCGGTACTCCCGGGCCAGGTGCCGCAGATGGTCGCGCCAGTCGGCGGGCTCCTCGCCCGCCGCGGGGATGACCATCTCGCCGGTCACCGCGTCGAGGGCCAGTTCGAGGAGGTCGTCCTTGTTGTCGACGTACCAGTAGACCGACATGGCCGTCACGCCGAGCTCCGCCGCCAGGCGGCGCATCGAGAACTTCGCCAGCCCCTCGGCGTCCAGCAGCCGGACCGTGACGGCCACGATCCGGTCCCGGTCCAGTGCGCCCTCGCCACCGGGCTCCGCCTTGCGCTTCGGACCATCCGCCTTGCCTGCCAGCCAGAAACTGGCCCGCGGGCTGCCCACGTGATTCCCGCCCGCCATCTGCGTCCCTCTCGGTGATCCGCTGTACCTGCAGAAATGCTACGGCCGATCAACCACCCCCTCCCGCCGGTGGGCAGCTCTCCCCCGCCCCCACCACGCGGCAGCGCACCGCACCGCATCCGCACCCGCCCCCCGCCCTCAGCCTTGAGCAGCGGCACCGGCCTCGGCCCGACGCAACAGCACCCCCGCCAGCACACCACCCGCCAGCACCGCCCCCGCCCCGACCAGCTGACTGGCCTGCACCCCCGACGCGAACGCATCCGAGATCGCGGACCGCTCCCCATCCGTGTGCGCACGGGAGAGAGCCGCCGGCAGTGACCCGGCCCCGGCCGCCACCCCGGGAAGCAGTGCCGCGAAGCGCGAGTTCAGGACGGCACCCAGCACCGCGACACCGAGCCCGTTGCCGCACTCCTGCAGCGTGCCGTTGACGCCCGCACCGACGCCCGCCTTCTCCGGCGGAATCGCGGACATGATCGCGTTGGCCATGGCCGGCATCGAGAGGGCGATGCCGATTCCCATCAGGACGAGCCCGAGCAGCATCCCCCCGTACCCGTGCGCACCGAGCACGGCTATCGCCGCGAGCCCGCAGGCCAGCAGCCCCATGCCGCCGGCGATGGCGGCGGGCGCCCCGACCTTGGGCAGCAGCCGCGCCCCGACCCCGGTGAGGTTGAGGACGACGATGACCAGGGCGAGCGGCGTCATCCGCAGCCCGGTCTCCAGCGGGTCGTAGTGCAGCACCAGCTGCAGGTGCTGGGCGAGCAGGAAGAACGAGCCGCCCATGCCGAAGGCGACGAGGATGCCGCCCGCGACCGCGCCGACGAACCGGCTGTTGCGGAAGAAGTGCATGTCCAGCATCGGGTACGGGCACCGCCGCTCCCACAGCGCGAAGGCGGCCAGGGTCACCACGCCCACGGCACCGGAGAGCAGCACCCGCCCGGAGGTCCACCCGTGGCCGGGGCCGGAGATGATCGCGAAGACGAGCCCGGTCATGCCGATCGTGGAGAGCAGCGCACCGAGCAGGTCGGGCCGGTCGCCCGACGGGTTCTTCGACTCGGGCACCCACTTGAGCACGGCCAGCAGCCCGATCAGCGCGACGGGCAGGTTGATGAGGAAGATCGAGCCCCACCAGAAGTGGCTGAGCAGGGCGCCTCCGATGAGCGGCCCGGCGGCGAAGCCGAGCGAGCCGACCGCTCCCCAGAGACCGATGGCCTTGGGGAGCTCGTCCGCGTCGAAGATCTGCACGACGACGGCCAGGGTGGTGGTCATCAGGAGCGCACCGCCGACGCCCATGCCGGCACGGGCGGCGATCAGCTGCCCGGTGGTCTGCGAGACCGCCGCGGCGAGGGAGCCGATGCCGAAGAGGGCGAGGCCGAGCGCGAGGAGCTTCTTGCGCCCGTACCGGTCGGCGGCGCTGCCGGCGGTGAGCAGGAGACCGGCCTGGACCAGCGAGTAGGCGTTGATCATCCACTGGATGTCGGCGGTGGCGGCGCCCATCTCCTCGGTGAGGGAGGGGATCGCCACCGTCAGGACGGTGTTGTCGAGCAACACGGTGAGCTGGGCGAGACAGATGACGCCGAGTACCGCCCACCGCGTGGGATTGCGGTGCGGTTGTTGCTGTCCGGTGGCGTCGGACGATGTGCCGGCGGTGGTCGCCGTCATGCTCAGAACCCCCTTGTACGGTGTACAACGATATGCGTTGTACACCGTACAAGCATGGCTCTACGCCGTACAAGTCTTTTTCGGCGACGCCCCTTCGAGCGGACGGGAGGCCGGGGACCCGACGGCGGGCTTGATGAGGTAGCCGACGCCCCGCCGGGTGTGGATCATGGGCTCGCGCCCGGCGTCGATCTTCCGGCGCAGGTAGGAGATGTACAGCTCGACGACGTTGGCCTGCCCGCCGAAGTCGTACGACCACACGCGGTCGAGGATCTGCGGCTTGCTGAGCACCCGGCGCGGATTGCGCATCAGGAAGCGCAGCAGCTCGAACTCGGTGGCGGTCAGGCGGATTTCCGTGCCGCCCCGGGAGACCTCGCGGCTGTCCTCGTCCAGGACCAGGTCCCCCACGGTCAGTACGGACCGGGCGCGCGGCGCCGCGGTCCGGGACCTGCGCAGCAGCCCGCACAGCCGGGCGACGACCTCCTCCATGCCGAACGGCTTGGTGACGTAGTCGTCGCCGCCCGCGGTGAGCCCGGCGATGCGGTCCCCGGCGGCGTCCTTGGCCGTGAGGAAGAGCACCGGCACGTCGGGTTGCGCGTGCCGCAGCCGGCCCAGCACGGCCAGGCCGTCCATGTCGGGGAGCTTCACGTCCAGGACGACGGCGTCCGGCCGGAACTCCCGCGCCCGCCGCACCGCTTCCGCGCCGTCGGCGGCGGACCGCACCTCCCAGCCCTCGTAGCGCAGGGCGAGGGCGAGCAGGTCGGCGAGCGGCGCCTCGTCGTCGACGACCAGGACGCGTACGGGGCTTCCGTCGTCGTGCAGCAGCTGGGGGCGCCCTTGGGGCGAGGCTGTGGTCGTCATGGCGACGATGGTGGGAGCGCAGGGTGAGAGGGGTCTTGCGCGACCCTGTGAATCGTCTGAGAATCCGCTCGGAACGCGGACGGACGGCCGGAATATCCGGATGACGCCTCCGGTTGACGGCGTCATGGCACTCACCACACACCTCGGCACGATCGGCCTCTGGAGCGCGGGCCTCCGCTCCGACGACCCGGCACGGCTCGGGGAAATCGCGGACGCGGCGGCGGAGTTGGAGGAGCTGGGCTTCTCGGCCCTGTGGATCGGCGGCAGCCCGAACGTCGCCCAGGCGGCACACGTCCTGGAGGCGACGGACCGGGTCGTCGTGGGCACCAGCATCCTCAGCATCTGGCAGCACGAGGCGGCCGACGTCGCGGCCCAGTACGCCGCACTCGCCCCCAGTCGGCGCGAGCGCTTCCTCCTCGGCCTGGGTGTCAGCCACACGGCGCTGGCCCAGCAGTACGCCCGCCCGTACTCCGCGATGCAGGAGTACCTGACGGCGCTGGACGAGGCCCCGGTCCCCGTGCCCGCCGGGCAGCGCGTGCTGGCCGCGCTCGGCCCGAAGATGCTCCGGCTCTCCCACGACCGCGCGGCCGGGGCGATCCCGTACCTCGTCACGGCCGGGTACACCGCGCAGGCCCGTGAGCAGCTGGGCCCCGATGCCTTCCTCGCGCCGGAGCTGAAGATCGTCCTCGACACCGACCGGGCCCGCGCACGCCGGACCGCCCGCGAGTTGCTCGGCTTCTACCTGCCCCTGCCGAACTACACCGACAACCTGCTCCGGCTCGGCTTCACGGAGGAGGACTTCGCGGGAGACGGCAGCGACCGGCTCGTCGACGCCCTCTTCGCCCTGGGTGACGCGGAGACGGTCCGCGCCCGCGTCGACGAATACCTCGCGGCAGGCGCCGACCACCTCGCCGTCCAGATCGTCACGCCCGGCGCCCGCGAGCGCCTCTACGACCTCCCCCGCGCGCAATGGCGCGAACTGGCCCAGGCACTTCCCCTCTAATCGGGGCTTCGCCCTCCGGCACTGCGGACAGGAAACGGAAAACGCCGCAGGCCCGGTACTTTCGTACCGGGCCTGCGGTCTTAGTAGCGGGGACAGGATTTGAACCTGCGACCTCTGGGTTATGAGCCCAGCGAGCTACCGAGCTGCTCCACCCCGCGACGGTCGAACGCCCGGTCCCACAATCGGTACCGGTTGTTCGGCTGTGCGCTCGGCAGGATTCGAACCTGCAACCTCTTGATCCGTAGTCAAGTGCTCTATCCGTTAAGCTACGAGCGCTCGGCTTTCCGGCGGTTTTTCTCACCGGTCGGCGTTGCGTGGACAACATTACATGAACCTCGCCGCCAGACGAAATCCATTAGGTGCACCCAGTCTGACCTGCGCAAACATGCCAGAAGGGCCCCGGCAGAAGATCCACGGCACACCCCGCCCCGGGCCCCGCCGAGACGGGATCACAAAGGCAGGATCGCAAAAGCCCCGGCCGTCACGGGGACGACCGGGGCTTCCGGCGACTGCGGAGGCGGAGGGATTTGAACCCTCGATGGGCTTTAAGGCCCAAACCGCATTAGCAGTGCGGCGCCATAGACCGGACTAGGCGACGCCTCCAGCTACAACCGCGCAGGCGCGGGTGTCGCGTGCAGATGATGACACAGCCTTGCGGCTCGCCACCAATCGCACCCTACGGTACCGGGCGACAGGTGCCATGGGCAAAGGCGTTACCGGCGCGCAACGCGGGGCGTCCCGGCGCGTTAGTTCGGACGAGGGGTCTGGCCGGACAGTCCGGCCGCCCGGCCCCCTACCGCTCGCACCCCAGGAGTATCCGCATGTCACTCCGCCGTCTCGCCCTCGCCGTCGCCCTGGCCACCCCGCTCCTCGCCGCGTCCGCCACCGCGGCCCCGCTCCCGTTGGACGGATCCGAGGGACTGGACCGCAGCGGCGACCACCTCACGATCACCATCTCCGACACCGGCGCCCACGACGGCACGTACGAACTGCACTGCCACCCGGCAGGTGGCACCCATCCGCACACCCAGGAGGCCTGCGACCAGCTCGACGGCCAGACGCGGTGGGGCACGGACACCTTCGCGCCGGTGCCGGAGGGCCAGCTGTGCACGATGATCTACGGCGGTCCGGAGCGGGCGCACATCTCCGGCACATGGGCGGGCCGGCCGGTGAACGCCGACTTCAACAGGACGAACGGGTGCGAAACAGCTCGGTGGAACAAGTTCTCCACTGTGTTCGGGGAGTCGAAGGGCTCGCCGAAGAAAACGATGGTGGAAACCGGACAGGGCTGACCCGAAGGTCACCACGAAGGCGGACACGAGGGGCATGTCCGGCCTGCCCGAGACGCCCTGGAGAGGCCCGGTGACGGGTCCCGGCACACCCGTCATCCGCAGTAGCGCCCGTAACGGCAGCCCGTAGACTTCCCTTCAATGACAGGCCCCGGGGCGGCACAAACCCGCCCGGAGCGGTCGGCAAGGTGCGGTAAACAGGGAGGAAGCGTCGTCGTGAGCAGCAGGCCATCCCGAGGCGCTGCTCGCCTCGCAGCCATACTCGACGCCCTGCCCGATGCCCTGTTGCTCGTCAACTGCAACGGCACGGTCGTCAACGCCAACCACATCGCGCTGGAGACGTTCGAGGTGCCCGGCACCGGTCTCGTCGGGCGCGGGTTGCTCGATCTGCTGCCGGAGTTCGACTCCCGGCGCATTCCCGGCGGGCTGCGGCCGCCCCGGGACGATGCGGACGGCGGGCGCACCAAGCCCACGCGGATGATCGCCCGGCGCACGGACGGCACCCAGTTCCCCGTCGAGGTGACGAGCGCCAACCTCGACGGCCGCACCCCGTACGCCGAGCCGCACGCCTCCTATGACGACGAGCTGCTCATGCTCGTCGTCCGCGATCTGACCGGCACGCTCGACACCGAGGCGGAGCTCGCCCGTTCGCAGCGCCAGACCGAGATGATCCTGCGGGCGGCGGCGGAGGGCGTGGTCGGCGTCGACACCGCCGGCAAGGTCGTCCTCGTCAACCCGTCGGCGGCGCAGATCCTCGGCTACCGCGCGAGCGACCTCGGCGGCCGTGAGCTGCACCCTCTTATCCATCACTCCCGCGCGGACGGCACGCCGTTCCCGTACGAGGAGTCGCCCATCGCCGACACCCTGCGCTCCGGCCGCAAGCACCGGGTGCGCGGGCAGGTGCTGTGGGCGAAGGACGGCCGCCCGGTGGCGGTCGACCTGACGACCGCGCCCGTGCGCGACGGCGACCAGCTCGTCGGCGCGGTGATGACCTTCACCGACCGGCGTCCGTACGACGCCCTCGCCGCGCGCCACGCCCAGCTGCTGGCCACCCTGGACAGCTCGCTGCGCGGCCCCCTGGACCAACTCCGTGCCGAGCTGGGCACCCTGGCCGACGACCCCGCCGGGCAGCTGTGGCCCGAGGCCAACCAGATTCTTCACCACCTGGCCGCCGGTTATGCGCGGATGACGACGCTTGTCGACAATGTGCTCGCCTATCAGCGGCTGGACGCCGGGCAGGACAAGCTCGTCCGGGAGAGGGTTCCGCTCGACGAGGTCGTCGCGGCGGGCGTCGAGGGCGCGGTCGAGCTGATCGGCCCCGGGCGGGCGCAGTTCGCCGTACATGCCCCGGCGATCGAGGCCGAGGTGGACGCCGGGCGGTTCGCCCAGGCTCTGGCACATCTGATCGCGGATGTCGCGGGCGTCGACGCGACGGGTTCCCCTTCTGCTTCCGGTTCGGTTTCCGCTTCCGGTGATTCGACGATCGTCGTGGCGGCGGCGCAGCGCGGTGAGGTCGTACGCGTCGAGGTGCGCGGCCCCTATCCGGGCGGCGACCCTGTGCACGGGCCCCTGGTGCGGGGCATCGTCCGGCGGCACGGCGGCGTGTTGCAGACGCACGATCTGCCCGGTTCGTCGGGCGGCAAGGCGTACGTCCTGGAGGTGCCGGTCTCGGCCGGAGCGGTGTCGGCGCCCGCGCAGCAGCGTGGGCCGGATACCGAGAATCTGACGACCGTCATGCCGATGCCGACCCAGCGGGGCCGGGGCATGAACCCGGACGCGGCCGGTACGGCCGCGACGCCGGGGGACGCGGCTCAGGCGTCCGGCG
The DNA here is from genome assembly GCF_040638465.1 of Streptomyces sp. NPDC026206. Taxonomy (NCBI): domain Bacteria; kingdom Bacillati; phylum Actinomycetota; class Actinomycetes; order Kitasatosporales; family Streptomycetaceae; genus Streptomyces; species Streptomyces sp. NPDC026206. The sequence goes on along the minus strand of NZ_JBEZYL010000003.1, from coordinate 403,079 downwards.
CCCCTGAGGCACCCCAGGCGCCGTCCCCGGTCACGCAGGGCCAGAACCAGGGCCCGGGCCAGGACCACCACGGCCAGGGCAGCGGTCGGCGGGCCCGCCGTGCGGAGGTGCCGGGCGACGGCGCGGACACGAGCACGAGTACCGGTACGAGTACGGACACGGGCACCGTCACGGGCGTGGCGCAGCAGCCGACCGGGCGGCGCCGGGGCCCGGCCCGCGCCGAGGACGCCGCGGAGAGCCGGGGCGACCGGCCGGCGCCGGGGCTGGTGCCGTCGCAGGCCACCGGCGCGCCGACCGGCCGCCGGGCGCGCCGCGGAGCCCCTGCCGGACCGGCGGACGGGGCGGACGAGGCACCGCGTGCCGTGTTCGCGCTGCCGCCGGCGGAGAGGGACAGGCCGGCCGAGCCGGGGCTGTCCGCGGCTGTCGGCCAGGCATCGGCCCCGACGGGCCGCCGCGCGCGGCGCGGGGTGGCGGAAGCGATGCCGGAGGGCCACATCCCGGGCCAGTCGACCTCCGAACCGTCCGTTCCCCGGGCGGTGTTCGCGCTGCCGCCGGCGGAGGAGGACCGCAAGCCCGAACCGGCCGCCGGTGCGGAGGCGTTCGCCTCCGCCCACGGCCACTCCGTACCGGCCCAGGGCGGCCCCGCTTCCTTCGGCCCCGACGACCGCGACACCCGCCCCCGCACGGACGTCCCGGCACCCGCGCAGCCGGCCGGCGCCCACGACAACACCGGCACCCCGGTGCCCCACGGCCCCGACGTTACGCCCAGGCCCCGGCCTGAACAGGGCGCCCCCGCGAGCCCGGTTGACCCGGCGGGCCGGACTCCGAACGCGGCTCCTCATACGGCTCCGAATGCGGCTCCGAATGCGGCTCCGAATGCGGCTCCCAGTGCTGCGGGTTCGTACGCCACGGACGGCGCAGGCGTGCCCGGCACTGCCAATATCCCTGGCCCGGTGGCCGGCCCGGCGGTCCCGGCCCCGAACGCCCCCGGCCCGTACGGCGTGAACGGCACGCACGGCACGAACGGCACAGGCGTTGTCGGCGCTGCCGACACCAGTGGTCCCGCAGGCCAGGGTCCGAACGCCCCCGGCCCGTACGCCACCGACGGCGTGGGCATGCACCACCCCGCGCAAGGCAGCCCTGCCGACGCCGGTGGCCCCGCGGGCCAGGCCCCGAACACTTCGGCTCCGTACGGCGCGGACGGTGCGCCCGGTATCCGCGCCGAACAGGCCGGACCCGTCGGCCAGGGCCCGTACGGCCCTGACGGCACGCCCGTTGCTCACCCCGGCCGGAGCGGCGCCGCCAACCCCGGCACCCCCGTGGTGCGCGGACCGAACGCTCCCGCCGCACCCGCTCCCTCCCCCGGCAGCCACCCGGGGCAGAGCCGGGGCCCGAACGTCGTCACCCCCGAGGCTCCCGTTCGTGCCGACGAGCCGGCGGCCGTCACTGGAACCGGTACGGGCGTTCCGGCGGCGTACCCCGCCGCGGGCCCGGTACCGCAGGTGGCCGCCCCGGCTCCGGCGGCTGGCGGTGAGGGCCCGGCCGCCCCGCCGCAGACCGCGGCGGTGCCCACCCCGGCAGCAGAGGCCGAACCCCGGACCCAGGCCCCGCCGCAGCCGCAGGACCAGGTCCAAGGCCAACCTCAGCCGCAGGCCCCCGCTCCCGACGCTCCTGCCCCGACCGGCCGGCGCCGGGCGCGGCGGGCGCTCGCGGAGGAGCCGGGAGCGGCGGGGCAGCAGGACGCTGCCGATGCGGCACCGGCCGCACGGCCGATCAGCGTGCGGATGCTGGGTCAGGGGCCGGGCGCGGGTGACACCCCCGCGGGCGGAACTCCCTCCGCCGGGTCCGGCCGGCGCCGGAAGCTGGCGAACCCGACCGACGACGAGCGCGAGGCCCAGGCACAGGCGCAGGCTCAGGTCCAGGCCCAGAGCCAGGCCCGGGCGCAGGCCCGGCCCGGTAGTCCGCCGACCGCCACCACGCCCCCGGCACCCACCCCGTCGGCACCGGCCGCCCCGTCGGCACCGGCCGTCCCGTCGGCACCGGCCGTCCCGGGTAACGGTCTGCGCCCGCACACGCTCGGGGCTCCCGAGGGCCGGGCCTTCGCCATAGGAGCACCGGACGAGGGTGCGGAGGGGCCCGAGCCGCTCGACGGCCCGAACGGTGCGGTCGAGGTCGTGGAGGCCGTCCGTCCGCCGATGGACGACGAGTTGCCGCCGGAGCCGCTGGACAACCCGCGCCGGCTGCTCGTATGGCCGGCCCCCGACGCGTCCACCGAGCAGGCGCTGACCGAGCGCGGCTACCGCCCCGTGATCGTGCACTCGCGCGAAGAGGTGAACGCGCAGATCGCCGCGTACCCGGCCGCGCTGTTCGTCGACCCGCTGACCGGCCCGATCACCCGGACCGCGCTGCAGTCGCTGCGCGAGGCGGCGGTCGCGGCCGAGGTGCCGGTCCTGGTGACGGCGGGCCTCGGGCACGCGACGCGGGAGGCGGCGTACGGCGCCGACCCGGCCGTACTGCTGAAGGCGCTCGCGCCGCGCGACAGCGAGATGCACCCGCCCCGCGTGCTGTTGATCGAGGAGCACGAGCCGGTCGCGAACGCGCTGACCGCCACGCTGGAGCGGCGCGGCATGCACGTCGTGTGCGGGGCGACGGACGCGGAGGCGGTGACGCTCGCCGCGCAGACGCGCCCGAACCTGGTCGTCATGGACCTGATGCAGGTGCGCCGCCGCCGCGCCGGCATCGTCGACTGGCTGCGGGGCAACGGCGCGCTGAACCGTACGCCGTTGGTCGTCTACACCTCCGCCGACCTCGACCCGTCGCAGCTGTCGCGCCTGGCCTCGGGCGAGACAGTCCTCTTCCTCGCGGAGCGCTCGACGAGCGCGGAGGTGCAGGGCCGCATCGTGGACCTGCTGGCGAAGATCGGCACCAACTAGCCGTCGCTGCGCCCGGAAACGCCGCCCCGGCCGGGAGCGTCACCCCGGCCGGGACCCGTCTCCCGGCCCGGAGCCGTGTCCCGGCCGGTGAGGCGGCGCGCGGCCGTGCGGACGGAGGCGTACAGCCGCGCCGTGTCCTCGTCCGTGTCACCGATGAGAATCCGCTGCATGTGCGGTTGCACGGTGGGCCACGAGACGAGCGCGGTGAGCATGAAGAGCAGGTCCGGCGCGGGGATCGCCGCGTCGATGACGCCCTTCTCCTGGGCCTCGGCGAAGGCGGCGGCCTTGCGGGCGTAGTGGCGCCTGCGCTCCTCCTCGTGCGGGATGCCGCCGTGCCCGTACTCCAGCCCCTCCCAGAAGACCAGCCTGATCAGCTCGGGGTTGGCGGAGTGGTAGTCCATGAGGCGGTCGATCCAGCCGTCGAGGTCCTCGGCGTCGACGGGATTGGCGACGGCGAGCTCCATGAGGCGCTTCTCCAGCACTTGGGAGAACAGCTCGGCCTTGTTGCCGAAGTAGGCGTAGATCAGCTGCTTGTTCGCCCTGGCCTCGCGGGCGATGCGGTCGATGCGGGCGCCGGCGATGCCGTGAGCGGCGAATTCGGCGGTGGCCGCCTCGAAGATGCGGGCCTTGGTGGCTTCGGGATCCCTGACTGATGCCATGCCACACAGAGTAACCAACTATTTGGTTGACAGCAGTGACAGCCTTTGCGAGATTTGCAACCAACCAGTTGGTTGCATGATGCAGGGGGATTCCGAACACCGATGACCGCCACCAGTACCGACTCCATGGACGCCGGCCAGCCGCCCGCCGCACCGCATACCGCCACCGCCACCGCCACCGCCACCGCCACCGCACCTCGAACGCCGCGACAGGCACCGCGGTCCGGCGTCCTGCTCGCCGTCATCGCCCTGTGCACGGCGGTCACGGCCGCGAACATCTACCTGGCCGCCCCGCTCCTCGGCCTCATCGCCGAGGACTTCGGCGTCTCCCCCTCGGCCGCGGGCTGGATCGCCTCCGTCGCCCAGCTCGGCTACGCCCTGGGTCTGCTGGTCTTCGCTCCGCTCGGTGACACCGCCGACCGCCGGCGCCTCGTCGGCATCCTGTGTGCGGTCGCCGCCGCGGCTCTGGTCGCCGCCGCATTCGCCCCCGGGCTGCCCGCCCTGGCGGCGGCCGTGCTGGTGGCCTGCGCCGCCACGGTCGTACCGCAGCTGCTCGTACCGCTCGTCGCCGAGCGCGCGCCCGTCGAGCGGCGGGCCCGGCACGTGGCGGCCGTGGTGGCCGGCCTGTTCACGGGCATCGTCGCGGCGCGCGTGGTCGGCGGGCTGGCGGGCCAGGCCTTCGGCTGGCGCGCCGTCTTCTTCGGTGCGGCGGCACTGACGGTCGCCGTCGGCCTGCTGACCGCGGTCATGCTCCCGGCCGAGACCCGGCCGCGCGGCACCGCCAACCCGCTCAAGGTCATCGCCGGCCTGCCGGGCCTCCTCTCCTCCTCCGCGGACCTGCGTGCCGCCTGCTTCCGCCAGGCCGGCCTCTTCGGCGCCTGGAGCGCGCTGTGGACGACCCTCACCCTGCTCCTGACGACGTCCGGCCCCTACCACCTCTCCCCCGGAACGGCCGGCCTGTTCGGCCTCTTCGGCCTGGTCTCCACCGTCGTCGCCCCGGTCTCCGGCACCCTCATCGACCGCTTCGGCGCCGGTCGCGTCATCACCGGCGCCTACGCCCTGGCAGCCGTCTCCATTCCCTTCTTCTGGGTCGGCGGCCACGCCCTGTGGGCCCTGTGCGCCGGCGCCGTCCTGATCCACGCGGGCCTCATGGCCGGGCAGGTCGCCAACCAGACCCGCGCACTGGCCGCCACCCCCAGGCCCGCCGTCGCCAACACCGCCTACGTCGTCTCCGCCTTCATCGGCGGCGCCGGCACCTCCGCCCCGGCCGGCCCGGTCTTCACCCACTGGGGCTGGACCGGCGTCTGCGTCCTCGCCACGGCAGCAGTAACCCTCGGCTGGCTCGGCGGCGCCCTGAGCTCCCGCACACCCCGCAAGTAAGCACGCGGCGGCCCCGGTCGGCACAAGGCCGGTTGCCTCACGGCGTCCCCTCTCTCGCCACGGCTACCGGTTCACGGGTGCGGGCGGGGAGGGTGCGGAGCCAGGATTCGCAGGCCAGGGTGGGTTCGAGGGTGCGCAGCGTGGTGGGGGTGGGGTTCGGGGCGCGGAGGGCGGCGCGTACGGCGGTGTCGTCCACGAGGCCCAGCCGGGAGAGTTCGGAGCCGTCGAAGAGGCCGAGCAGAATCCGGCGGTGGCGGCGGAAGCCGTCCATGGCGTCGTCGCCGTAGTGGCCCCGGGTGGCGCGGGCCAGCACGTCGTCCGGGACGAGGCCCCGCATGGCGTCGGCGAGGAGGGGTTTGCGGCGGTGCGGCGTACCGCGCTCGTGGGGGCGCACCGCGAGGGCGGCCTCGATGACCCGGTCGTCCAGGTAGGGAGCGGCGAGCCGCACGTCGTGGGCGGCCATGAGGCGCGTGGCGTAGGCGATCGCGGCACCGGCCCGCCGGACGCCCTCAAGGGTTCTGTGGGTGGCGCGGTCCGGCGCGAGCGGTTCGTAGGAGGCGTCCGTGAGCAGTTCGCACGTGGCGTACGTGGCATCGGCGGTGACCCAGGCGGGCATGCGGAGCTCGGGGGTCCATCCCAGTTGCGGGTGGCACGGTCCCGGCGGCGGCTCGGTCAGGCGCGCGGCATTGTGGGTGAGCCAGGCCGGGAAGTCCTTGCCGTCCGTGACGGCACGCCAGGTCGGGTAGAGCGGCCAGGGCGTGAGGGCGCGGTGTCCCCGGATGTGCCGGAGCGCCGTCAGGGGCCGCGAGCGCAGGAGGGTGTGCAGGTACGAGGCCGGGGGCGAGAACAGCTCGTCCCCGCCGTGGCCGCAGAAGTGCAGCCGCGAGCCCTTGGCCGCCAGCTGTCGCGCGGTGTGCTCGTACCGGGCCCCGGAGCGGGTCCAGTGCGGGGGCTCGGAGGGAAGGGTGCCCGTTCCCCGGTCCAGGTCCTCGTACAGGACCGGTGAGCGGTCGTAGGCGAGCACCACGTGCTCCGCACGCGGCAGCCGCCCGGCGGTGCGCCGGGCCCACAGCGCGTCGTCACCGCCGGGGTCCAGCTGCGGGCCGCGCAGGGTGATCAGCGGGCGGTCAGGGGTGGCGGCGAGGTGGGCCAGCGTTCCGGAGTCGATGCCGCCCGCGAGGTCGGCGCTGATCGCGCCGTCCGTGGCGCGGATCCGGGCCCGTACCGCCCCCGTGAGGGCTGCGCGCACCGCCGCCGCCCCCTGTTCAAGCGGCAGTTCGGGCTCGGGCGGTTCCCACCAGCGGACGGTCCGCGCCGTTCCGTCGGGCTCGACGACCAGGTAACTGCCGGGGGCCACCGCGTCCACGCCGCGCCACAGCACGCGCTCGCGCAGGGGGTGCGGGACGCCCGGTCTCATCAGGCGCAGTGCGAGCAGCCGTTCGTCGACGTGCGCGCCCGTCATGCCGGCCAGCGTTTCGGGACGGTCGGCGGCAATCGTCACTCCGGCCACTCGCGCCCGGTAGACGGACCGTACGCCCGCGACGCCGCCCTGCACGCGCACCCGCCCTCCGGCGGACGCGAGGAGGTGCGCGCTCCCCCGCAGTTCGCGGGCGAGGCCGTCGAGGGCGGAAATGTCCGCCGACCGCGCCGCGGCGGCCTTCAGCTTCCCGCGGCTCACCGGGCAGAACCCGGCCACCGCGACGCGCGTCCGCCCGGCCGCGGCCACGGTCACCGCCTGGTCGGGCCAGTGGCCCACGAGCCACGGGCGGCCCGAGGCGTGACGGATCACCCGTGGCCCGGGGGCGGGCACCGAGGCCAGCGCGGCGCGGCCCGCCTCGCTGTCGGGCACGACGACGAACGACACGTCGGCAGACGCAGACATGGGCAGCGGCTCTCAGACGCCCGTGGCGACGAACGCCCGGGCAGCAGCGCGCCAGCCGGCGGCCGCGAAGCCGGCGGCCGGGGGGCCGGCGGCCGGGGGGCCGGCGGCCGCGGGGACCGACCAGGCGAGACCACCGCCAGCCGCGGGGACCGAGCCGGCCACACCACCGACGGGCCTGGGGACCCGCCCGGCGAAACCACCAGCGGCCGCGGGCACCGACCCGGCCAGACCACCACCAACGGCCGGGACCGACCCGGCGAGACCACCAACGGCCGCGGGCACCGACCCGGCCAGACCACCGCTAGCCGCCGGCACCCGCCCAGCGAGACCACCGCCAGCCGCCGGCACCCGCCCAGCAAAACCGCCGGCGGCCCTCGGTCGCGGTGGTTCACAACCGGCGGTGCCATGGCCGGTTCCCGTGCCTCTGCCGGTCTGTGGCTCCATGCGCGTCGTTCCTTCCGCTCCGGGCAGCACCAGCGAACCGCGCCGCACGCTGATAACGGTAAGTAGTCACCGGCGCACGCCACAACGCCCTGTGACGGCGCCCGGAGTTCCGCCGCGCACCACACCCAACGGCACGCGCCCCCAGGCGCACGCGCCGCGAAAGTATGCCCGCGTATCCGGAAGCGTTCGCAAGTGTGTCGGACATGTTTCCTCCGGGTAGTGACTTACCGCCGGGAACGTAAGGAGAATCGCCGGGAACTACCCTCGCGTAACGACGCGCAGAATGGGGAGGCCCCCGGTGCAGAGCACAATGCAGGACGTACCGCTGACCGTCTCGCGAATCCTGGCCCACGGGTCGAGGGTCCACGGCAGCGCCCAGGTCACGACCTGGACAGGCGACGGTGAGCCGCAGCGGCGCAGCTTCGCCGAGATCGGCGGCCGGGCCACGCGGCTGGCCCACGCGCTGCGGGCCCTGGGCGTGGCCGAGGGGGAGCCCGTCGGGACGCTCATGTGGAACAACGGCGACCACCTGGAGGCGTATCTCGCGGTCCCCTCCATGGGCGCCGTACTGCATACCCTCAACCTCCGGCTGCCCCCCGAGCAGCTCGCCTGGATCGTCAGGCACGCCGCCGACCGCGTCGTCATCGTCAGCGGTTCGCTGCTGCCGCTGCTCGCACCGCTGCTGCCGCACCTGGACTGCGTCGAGCACGTCGTCGTGTCGGGTCCCGGCGACAGGTCCGTGCTGGCCGGTGCGCCCCCGCGGGTGCACGAGTACGAGGACCTGATCGCGGGCCGCTCCGCGGACCACTTCCCCTGGCCGGAGCTGGACGAGCGGCAGGCGGCGGCCCTGTGCTACACCTCGGGGACGACCGGGGATCCCAAGGGCGTGGTGTACAGCCACCGTTCGATATATCTGCACGCGATGGAGGTCAACGCGGCGGCGTCGTTCGGTCTGACGCCCGCGGAGTTCTGTCTCCCCGTCGTGCCGATGTTCCACGTCAACGCCTGGGGCCTGCCGCACGCCGCGTTCATGGCGGGGACGTCGCTGCTGATGCCGGACCGTTTCCTGCAGCCCGCGCCGCTCGCCGACATGATCGAGTCCGAGCGCCCGACCGTGACGGCCGGCGTGCCGACGATCTGGCAGGGGCTGCTGGCCGAACTCGACGCCCGGCCGCGTGACATGTCCTCACTGCAGACCGTGATCAGTGGTGGTTCGGCGTGCCCGCCCTCACTGATGAAGGCGTTCGAGGAGCGGCACGGCCTCACCCTCGTCCAGGCGTGGGGCATGACGGAGACCTCGCCGCTGGGGTCCGTGGCGTACCCACCGGCCGGCCTGAGCGCCGAGGAGGCGTGGCCGTACAGGATCACGCAGGGCCGCATGCCCGCCTCGGTGGAGGCGCGGCTGGTCGGGCCCGGCGGGGACGTCCTGCCGTGGGACGGGCAGTCCGCCGGTGAGCTGGAGGTGCGGGGCCCGTGGATCGCGGGCGCGTACCACGGCGGCGCCGACGGACAGCCGCACCGGCCGGCCGACAAGTTCAGCGAGGACGGCTGGCTGCGCACCGGCGACGTCGGCACGATCTCCCCTGACGGCTTCCTGACGCTGACCGACCGCGCGAAGGACGTCATCAAGTCGGGCGGCGAGTGGATCTCCTCGGTCGAGCTGGAGAACCACCTGATGGCCCACCCCGAGGTGGCGGAAGCCGCGGTCGTGGCCGTACCGGACGAGAAGTGGGGCGAGCGGCCGCTGGCCGTGATCGTCCTCAAGGACGGCTCGGCCATAGGTTACGAGGGCCTGCGCGCCTTCCTCGGCGAGCGCATCGCCCGCTGGCAGCTGCCGGAGCGCTGGGCGCTGGTTCCGGCGGTGCCGAAGACGTCGGTCGGCAAGTTCGACAAGAAGGTGCTGCGCAGGCAGTACGCGGACGGCGAGCTGGTCGTCACGACGCTCGGCTGAGCGCGCGCCCCACCCGGGGCCCGCGCCCCCGACCGCGAACGGACGCCCCACCAGAACGGCACCGCTGAACGGACGCCACCCGGGGGCCCGAGCCTGGGCCCCCCGGCCCCCGCGCCCCGCGAGCCGGCCCCCGCACCCCGGCCCCGCCCGCCACGCCGCCCGCTCGCCACGCCGCCCGCCCGCTACGCCGCCGCGAGCAGCTCCGGGTCCTCCCGAAGCTTGCCCAGCGCGCGGGAGACCGCGCTCTTGACCGTGCCGACGGAGACCCCGAGCAGCTCGGCGGTCTGGACCTCGGTCATGTCCTCGTAATACCTGAGGACGACCATGGCCCGCTGCCGCGCCGGCAGCTTGTGCACCGCCCGCCACATCGCATCGCGGAGTGCCTGCTGCTCGGCGGGGTCGGCGGCGGGGCTCCCCTCGCGCTCGGGGAGCTCCTCGCAGGGGAACTCGTCGACCCGGCGCTTGCGCCACTGCGAGGTGCGCGTGTTGACCAGGGCCCGGCGCACGTAGCCGTCGAGGGCCCGGTGGTCCTCGATGCGGTCCCAGGCCAGGTACGTCTTGGTGAGCGCCGTCTGCAGCAGGTCCTCGGCATCGCACGGGTTCGAGGTCAGCGAGCGGGCGGTGCGCTGCAGCACCGAGCCCCGGGCCCGTATGTACGAAGAGAACGACGCGTACACGGCGGCGTTGGATGCGCTGGTGCACACAGGCGTCGTAGTAGCTGTCATGCCTCAACGCTAGAAGCGGGCCCCTGTCCGGCGGATCGGCCGGAGGTGCCGAAGAGCGGTCCGCCTCAGGTCGTACCCCGGGGGGCAGCCCCACCTCCTGGAGGGGGAGACCGGCGAGGGCTGGGCCGAGAGCGCACGCGGGAGCCGCCGCCGCGCGAGGGCGGCCGGAGGAGAGCGGGGTCACTCGGCCGGAAGATCACCGGGGCATTCGGACGGAGGAGAGCCAGGTCACTCGATGACGGCCACGGGGGCGTCGATGAGGTTGCGGTCGATGGTGAGTTTGCGGCCGCCGTACGTCTCGGTCACGTTGCCCGCGTACTGGTGGATGCGGCGGTGCGGGTGCCAGGCCGAGGCCGGCAGCACGCGCTCGCTGTCCGTGGAGGCCGGCACCCGCCAGCGGGCGAACCACAGGATCTCCGGAAGACGGCTCGTGCCGTCCCGCCGGGCGAGCTCCATGTGCCGTACGCCCGACTCGGAGCTGCTGTAGAAGCCCGGGATGTAGCCGCGGCGGCTGACCGTGGAGCTCCAGGAGCGGATGAAGGCGAGGGTGATGTCGGCGCAGTCGTAGTCGGTGTAGTCGTACGCCTCCATGTCGAGGTAGAGCGGGCTGCCGGGTGCGATGCCGAGCGCGGAGGCGCTGCGCGTGGCGTCCAGGCCCTCGTCGGTGCCCTGGTCCTCGGGGTAGTCACCGATGGGGAAGCCCGCCTTGGAGGAGGCGCGGACGCAGGGCGACTGGGAACCGACGAACACCGGCAGGACGCGCCAGCCCAGGTCGCGGGCGCCGGTCAGCCACCTCTTGCTGAGGTACTTCTGGTTCGGGCAGGCCCGGGCCCGGCCGCCGTAGTAGACGCCGACGGCTCCGTAGCCGGAGCCGGACCCCCACGCGCTGAGGGTGGTCAGCGGCGGGGCCTGGCAGGTGTCGAAGCCGCGGCCCCGGTAGATGCTGGGCCCGGCGGCCGGGGCGGCCGTAACGGGAACGGCCTGGGTGACCACCTGGGCCAGCGCCGCCATCAGAGCGACGAGATATCCGATGATCTTTCTCCGTCGGTGCATACGGCCGAGTCAAGGGGCCTGGGCACCGCCGTTCTGCGGTGACACGCCCTGGTTTCATCCTTCTGCGCCGAGAATGAGCCCCGAGGTGGGAACCCCGGTCCCCGCGGTGACGAGGACGTGCGCCGCGCCCGGCACCTGGTTCACCGAGGTGCCGCGCAGCAGCCTGACCGCCTCCGCGATGCCGTTCATGCCGTGCAGGTATCCCTCGCCCAGCTGCCCGCCGTGCGTGTTGAGGGGCAGCGCTCCGGCGGCGACGAAGGCACCGCCCTCGCCGGGCGCACAGAAGCCGAACTCCTCCAGCTGCATCAGGACATACGGCGTGAAGTGGTCGTAGAGGATCGCCGCGTCGATGTCGGCCGGCCGCAGGCCGCTGCTCGCCCACAGCTGCCGGGCCACGACGCCCGCCTCCCCGGGACGGGCCGGCTCGCCGCGGTAGAAGCCGGTCATCTGCTCCTGGCCGCGGCCGGCGCCCTGCGCGGCGGCGGTGATCACGGCGGGCGGGTGCGGGAGCGTGCGGGCGCGGTCGAGGGAGGTGACGACGAGCGCCTGGCCGCCGTCGGTCTCCTGGCAGCAGTCGAGCAGCCGCAGCGGTTCGGCGATCCAGCGGGAGGCCGCGTGGTCGGCCAGGGTGATGGGCCTGCCGTGGAAGTACGCGGCCGGGTTGCGGGCCGCGTGGCGGCGGTCGGTGACCGCGACGTGGCCGAACACCTCGGGCGTCAGGCCGTACGTGTGGAGGTAGCGGCGGGCGGCCATCGCCACCCACGAGGCGGGGGTGAGCAGGCCGAAGGGCAGGACCCAGCCGAGGGCGGCGCCCTCGGCGGAGGGCTCGCGGTGCCGCACTCCGGCACCGAAGCGGCGGCCCGAGCGCTCGTTGAACGCGCGGTAGCAGACGACGACCTCGGCGACCCCCGCCGCTACGGCGAGGGCAGCCTGCTGGACGGTGGCGCAGGCGGCACCGCCGCCGTAGTGGACGCGGGAGAAGAAGGACAGCTCCCCGATGCCTGCCGCCTGGGCGAGCGTGATCTCGGGGCTGGTGTCCATGGTGAACGTGACCAGGCCGTCGACGTCGCCAGGACCGAGCCCGGCGTCCGCGAGGGCCGCCCGTACGGCCTCGGCTGCCAGGGCCAGTTCGCTGCGGCCGGAGTCCTTGGAGAAAGCGGTGGCGCCGATGCCGACGACGGCGGCCCTGCCGCCGAGGGCGTCGGGGCGCCGCGCACTCATGCGCCCGCCTCTCCGGGGAAGGCGCCCGCATCGCGGGGGAGGACGTCCGCATTGCGGGGGAAGGCCACGGTGACCACCCCCGTGACGTGACGGCCGAGGCTGTTGGTGCCGGTGATACCTACCTCGGCGATACCCACCTCGGCGATGCCCTCCTCGGCGATGCGTTCGTCCACACATACGGAGTTAATGGTTCCGGTCAAAACGAGCACGTCGCCGGGGTAGTTGGGGACCCCCAGCCGGATGGCGACCTTGCGCAGGACGGCGTCCGGGCCGAAGTAGTCGGTGATGTAGCGGCCGACGAGGCCGTTGGTGGTGAGGATGTTCATGAAGATGTCCGGGGCGCCCTTGGCCCGCGCCGCCTCGGCGTCGTGGTGCACGTCCTTGTAGTCGCGGGAGGCGAGAGCGCCCGCGATGATGAGCGTGCGGGTGACGGGAACGGTCAGGGCGGGCAACTCGTCGCCGGGTTCCGCCTTCACGACCCGGCCGCCTCGCACCCCTCGCGCACACGGAAGAGGGGCAGCTCCAGGCCCTCGTCCACGCGGACGAACTCCACGGACACCGGCATCCCGATGCGTATCCGCCCAGGTTCCGCCCCGGTGATGTTGCTGATCATCCGTACCCCCTCGGCGAGTTCGATCAGCCCGACCGCGTACGGCGGGTCGAAGGCCGGGACCGGCGGGTGGTGCATGACGACGTACGAGTGGACCGTCCCCGCTCCGCTCGCCTCGACCGCCGTCCACCGCGCGCAGCCGCAGCACCCGCACCCCGGCAACCAGGGAAAACGCAGCGTCCCGCAGGCCTCGCAGCGCTGGATCAGCAGCCTGTGCGCGGCCACGCCGTCCCAGAAGCCCGCGTTGTCGCGGTTGACCACGGGCCGGGGGCGCAGTGGGCGCTCCTCCCGCGCGGGCGGCGGCTCCGGCGCGTACTTCAGGACGCGGAAGCGGTGGCTGCCCACGAGCTCGCCACCTGCGCGTATCTCGGTCCGTGTGGTGACGAAGTGGCCGGTCCCGAGCCCGGTCGCCTTGCGGGGCGAGACCGATTCGATCACCGCGTCGAAGGTGATGACGTCCCCGGGCCGGAGGGGCCGTACGTACTCCTGCTCGCAGTCGGTCGCGACGACGCCGGTACACCCGGCTCCGTCCAGCAACGCGAGCAGCTCGGCGTACGCGGCCGAGCGGTCGCCCGCACCGCCGGTCAGGCCGCCCAGGGTCCAGGCCTGGAGCATGGTGGCCGGGGCGACCGGGTCCTCGCCCGCGTAGGCCGGGCTCGTGTCGCCCATGGCCTCGCACCAGTGTCTGATCATGGCGACGTTGACGGGGTCCCTGCCCCGCCCGGAGACGGCCGGTGCGCCTTCGTACGCCTTGAGCCGCTCGTACAGGTCGCTCACCGGGACTCCTCATACGGGCAAGACCAGGGGACGGACGGGGGGGGGACCGCTCACCGGACCCAAGAGCTGACTGTCCGTCAATTCCAGGAAGGCTGTCAAGAGCTCCACCCCCTGAGGGACGCCCGAGAACGCCGCCCCCTGCGCGCGTCCGGCGGCGTTGCCCCCACGAACAAACGCCGAGCGGCGGCACCGGAGTGCCGCCGCTCGGTTGGTGCCGGCCTGTCCCCATTCCCTCGCAAGCATGATGTCCCGGGCTTAAACCCTCATCACTCCGAAAAGCCGTGTATCGACCCTCACTCGGCACCCTTATGCCCCATACGCCACACGCGCCGAACTGTTTCAGCAGAAATGTGGCCACCGCCCCCGGCCCACACGCGATATCAGCGATTTTTCGCGACTTTCGCGACTTCGGCGCGACGCCCTCACTCCCTCCGACCGGAAACGGGGACGTCCTGCATGACGGCCCGATCCCCCGCCCGGTCCCGCCCGGCCACTCACCGCCGGGGCCACGACGGCGCGATCGGGCCGCCGCTCGGCCGGGTCGCCTCACGCGGCCCATTCCTCGCGTGCGCAACAGGAGTTGCCACGAATCACAGGAAGGTGCCCGATGAACCTCATACTCCAGGCCCTGCCCGTCGCCGCCCCGACCGTCGGCTGGGCCACCCACGCCTTCTTCCTGGCCCGCCGGCTCCGTACCGCCCGTACGGACCGCCTCACGGGCCTGATGCGCCGGGAGGAGTTCACCGCCCGTGGGCTGCGGGCCGTCCGGCACCCGCACACCGCCGTCCTGCTGCTGGACCTCAACGGCTTCAAGCAGATCAACGACACGCACGGTCACGCCGTGGGCGACCAGGTCATCGCGGCCGTCGGCCGGCGCCTCGCGGACTGGTGCCGGGAGCGCGGCGGATTCGCCGCACGGCTGGGCGGCGACGAGTTCACCGCCCTGGTCCGCCTCGCCCCGGACGCGGACGCCGACGCCGAGATGACGTACCTCTCGGCCCGGCTCTCGGCACCTCTCGACACGGGCCGGGTGACCTTGGCCCCCCGGGCCTCGATCGGCCTGTGCCGCACCAGCTACCGCCCCGGCGCCGGGCTCTCGGACCTGCTGCGCGGCGCGGACGAGGCCATGTACGCGGCGAAGCGGTGCGGCGACCACTGGCGGCCCGCCGGAGCCGTCCATGACCGCCGCACCGCTCCCGGCCGCCGCACCGCGCGGCAGAGCACCCACCTGACCCTGCTGGCACCGGTGCGGCGGAAGGCGTCGTAGTGCGTCGTAGTCCGTCGCGTCACGGCTGTCCCCGAACAGCCGCGGCCCGCCGAGCATGCCCCTGATGCCCGATCAGGTCGGCACGGTGATGCCTGTGACGGGAGCAGGACATTTCGGGGGGTGTGGGTGCGGGTGCGGGCGCGGTCGCAGGTAACAGCCGCGGGCGCAGATAACGGTGCGGGCGCGGGGGCCGAGGCGTACGGACTCGGCCCCTCCCCCGTCAAGCCCGGCCCACCGGACTCCGGGGTCCGGTATCCGGTCACGTGTGGGGGACGTTCACGGCTTTCGATTGACGGTCAGTCATGCCCGGGCGGAGGCTGCCGGGGGCTCACGGCTCAACGGCCACATGAGGCGCACTCCACAAGGCCCGTCAGCCCGTCAGCCCGCCAGCCCACAGGACTGAGAAGCCAACTCACCGTTCCCTCGAACACCAGGAGGCACGTATGCCCCGCACCGGTCGGACCAGAGCTCGCTCAGCCCTCTCAGCACTGGGCGTGATCACCGCTCTGACCGCAGGCGTGGTCAGCCCCTCGGCGGCCACAGCGGCCTCGGCGACCTCGGCGACCTCGGCGACCTCGGCGGCGGAGCCGAAGCCACGGGCAGAGCGCTACGTCGCCCTGGGCGACTCCTTCGCCTCCGGCCCCGCCATCCCCCGCCAGGTCCACACCCGGTGCAGTCGCTCCAACGCCAACTACCCCTCCCTCGTCCGCCAGGAGCTGGCATACACCGGCTTCACCGACGTCAGCTGCGGCGGGGCGAAGACCGACGACATGTGGGACCGGCAGGGCTCGACCGGCAACGCGGCGCAGCTCGACGCCCTCGGCACGGACACCGCCCTGGTCACGGTCAGCATCGGCGGCAATGACATCGGCTTCGACGACATCATCGGCCGCTGCATCAACCCCGTCGGCGAGGTGCCCAGGGACAACCCCTGCCAGCGCTACTTCAACCGGAACGGCACCGACGAGCTCGACCAGCGCATCAACGACACCGCCCCCAAGGTCGCCGCCGTTCTCAAGGAAGTTCACAAACGGTCCCCGCACGCGCGCGTGGCCGTCGTCGGCTACCCGGCCATCCTGGGCGACGACATCGAGGGCTGCCGCAAGTCCATGCTGGTCGCGGACGGCGACATTCCCTACCTGCGCGGCACCGTACGGCGCCTCAACGCCATGCTGCGCGTACAGGCCACGGCGCTGGGCGACGTCTACGTCAACACCAACGCCACGACCACCGGCCACGACGCCTGCCAGCCCTTCGAGAAGCGCTACGTCGAGGGCCTCTTCACCCGCCCCTGGGTACGCCCCGCCCTGCCCTTCCACCCCAACGCCGCCGGTGAGCGCGCCATGGCCGACGCGGTGGCGTACACCCTGTGGCTCGGCCCGCGCCCCTGACGGGCAGCCGTCGGCGGCCTCGGTGACGCAGACGGGGGCGGCGGGGGCGGCGGGCGCGGCGGGGCGGCATCGGAAGGCCGCACTCAGCCCTGGCAGCCGCAGCCTGCCGCCGCCTTGGCCTCACCGGCCGTCGTCGCCGGGTCGTCGGCCTTCTCCGCAGGCGTGCAGCAGGCGGTGACGCCACAGCAGGCGTCCGCCGCCTCCACACCGGTGACGTCCACCACCGGCTTGACCGCCGCTACCGGCTTGACGGCCCGGACGATGGCGGAGTGCATGCCGTCGGCGACCTCGTGGGTCGGCGTGATCTCCACGTCCGCGAACCCGGCGGCCTCCAGCCCCGCGCGGTACTCGGCGAAGGACAGGGCCCCGGCGATGCAGCCGACGTAGTCGCCGCGCTCGCCGCGCTGCTCGGTGGTCAGCTCGTCGTCGGCGACGACGTCGGAGATCCCGATCCGGCCGCCGGGGACGAGCACGCGGAAGGTCTCGGCGAAGACGGCGGGCTTGTCGGTGGACAGGTTGACGACGCAGTTGGAGATCACGACGTCGATGGTCCGGGCGGGCAGCGGGATGGCCTCGATGGTGCCCTTGAGGAATTCGACGTTGTCGGTGCCCGCCTTCTCCGCGTTGGAGCGGGCGAGGGCGAGCATCTCCTCGGTCATGTCGAGCCCGTAGGCCTTGCCGGTGGGGCCGACGCGGCGGGCGGAGAGCAGGACGTCGATGCCGCCGCCGGAGCCGAGGTCGAGGACGCGCTCGCCCTCGCGGAGGTCGGCGACGGCCAGGGGGTTGCCGCAGCCGAGCGAGGCGGCGACTGCGTCGGCGGGCAGCTCGTCGCGCTGGTCGGCGGCGTAGAGGGCGGAGCCGAAGTTCTCGTCGGCCTCGACGGGCGCCGGGCCGCCGCAACAGGCGGCGACGCCGCCCTCGGTGACGTGAACGGCGGCGGCCGCATAGCGCGCACGGACGGTCTCCCGCAGGTCAGTGGGGTGCTCGCTCATGATCGAACCTCTCGCTTGGGCGCTTGCATTGACGTTCTTCGATGCAAGGTTGCGCCTTGTTTCGAACAACGTCAAGATAGACGCATGTCGAAACAGGACCTTGAGATCATCAGCCCGGCCGACGCCGACGCCTGCTGCACCGGCCTGCTCACCGCCCCGCTGGGGGACGAGCAGGCCGTCGAGCCGGCCAAGGTCTTCAAGGCCCTGGGCGACCCGGTACGGCTGAGGCTGCTGTCGATGATCGCCTCGCGCGAGGGCGGCGAGGTGTGCGTGTGCGAGCTGACGCCGGCCTTCGAGCTGTCGCAGCCGACGATCTCCCACCACCTCAAGCTGCTGCGGCAGGCCGGGCTCATCGACTGCGAACGCCGTGGCACGTGGGTCTACTACTGGCTGCTGCCCGAGACCACCGACAGGCTGGCCGCCCTCCTCACCCGCCCGGCCGGGGCGCCGCTGCGTCAGCCCGCCGGGACTGTGGCATGACGGCCGCGCCCGTGGCGGTCGCGGCGGGACCCGTGTCGCGGCGCCTGTCCTTCCTGGACCGGTTCCTGGCCGTGTGGATCCTGGTCTCCATGGTCGCCGGCCTGGGCCTCGGCCGCCTGGTGCCGGGGCTGGGCGACGCGCTGGCGGAGGTGACCGTCACCGGGGTCTCGCTGCCGATCGCCCTCGGCCTCCTGGTGATGATGTACCCGGTGCTGGCCAAGGTCCGTTACGACCGCCTCGACACCGTCACCCGCGACCGCCGCCTCCTCGTCCCCTCGCTCGTACTGAACTGGGTCCTGGGCCCAGCGGCGATGTTCGCCCTCGCCTGGGCCTTCCTCCCGGACCTGCCGGAGTACCGGACCGGCCTGATCATCGTCGGCCTGGCCCGCTGCATCGCCATGGTCGTCATCTGGAACGACCTCGCCTGCGGCGACCGTGAGGCCGCCGCCGTGCTCGTCGCGCTGAACTCGGTGTTCCAGGTGATCGCGTTCTCCGCCCTGGGCTGGTTCTACCTCTCCGTACTCCCCGGATGGCTCGGCCTGGAGACCACGGGCCTGGACGTGAGCGTGTGGGAGATCGCCCGGTCCGTTCTCGTCTTCCTCGGTATCCCGCTCGCGGCGGGGTTCCTCACGCGGCGGCTGGGCGAGAAGGCCAGGGGCCGGGCGTGGTACGAGTCGAAGCTCATCCCCCGCATCGGCCCGTTCGCCCTCTACGGCCTGCTGTTCACGATCGTCGTCCTCTTCGCCCTCCAGGGTCACGCGATCACCTCCCGGCCCTGGGACGTGGCCCGCATCGCGCTGCCGCTGCTGGTCTATTTCGCCGTGATGTGGGCGGGATCCATGGCCCTGGGCCGCGCGGTCGGCCTGGACTACCCGCGCGCCACGACGCTGGCGTTCACCGCCTCCGGCAACAACTTCGAACTTGCTATCGCCGTCGCCATCGCCACCTTCGGCGCCTCCTCCGGCCAGGCCCTCGCCGGGGTCGTCGGCCCGCTGATCGAGGTCCCCGTCCTGATCGGCCTGGTCCACGTCGCCCTGGCCGCCCGCCGCTTCTTCCCCCAGCCGCCGATGACTGCCGCCGCCGCTGCTGCCGCCGCCGCTCCGAAAGGTTCAGCCCGTGTCTGAGACCAAGCCGTCCGTGCTCTTCGTGTGCGTCCACAACGCCGGACGCTCCCAGATGGCCGCCGCCTTCCTGCGTCACCTCGCCGGGGACCGCGTCGAGGTCCGTTCAGCGGGCTCGGCCCCGGCGGGGACGGTCAACCCCGCCGTGGTGGAGGCGATGCACGAAGCCGGAATCGACATCTCCGCGCAGAAGCCGAAGGTTCTGACCACCGGAGCGGTCCAGGCCTCCGACGTCGTGATCACCATGGGCTGCGGCGACGCCTGCCCCGTCTTCCCCGGCAAGCAGTACCTGGACTGGAAGCTGGAGGACCCGGCGGGCCAGGGCGTGGCCGCGGTCCGCCCGATCCGCGACGCGATCGAGGAACGTATCCGGGGCCTGCTCGCGGAGCTGCTGCCCGGAAGCCGCTGACTGCACCCGCCGACGGCAGCGGCAGCCGGGCCGAGCCCGACACCGGGCCGTCGGCGGCGCCAGAAGCGCGCACCATCTGCCGGAGCTACCGGAGCTACCGGAGCTACCGGAGCTACCGGAGCTACCGGAGCTACCGGAGCTACCCGAACTACGGGCGCTACCCGAGCGTCGCGCCGTACGCGGTCAGGACCTCCTTGACCGGCTGGTAGTACGTCTCCCCGCCCAGGGCACAGTCGCCGCTGCCGCCCGAGAGGAGCCCCAGCGCGAGCCCGCCGTCGAAGAGGGGGCCGCCGCTGTCACCGGGCTCCGCACACACGTTGGTCTTGATCAGCCCGGTGATCCGGCCCTCCTTGTACGTCACCGTGGCATTCAGGCCCGTGACCTGACCGCCGTGCAGCTGGGTGGTGGAGCCGCTGCGCTGGACCGCTTCGCCGACGGACGCGTCACCCGGCCCGGTGACAGGCCGCAGGGTGCCGTCGTAGAGATTCACCGCGCTGGGGTGGGTGACAGCGCTGGCGTGGGCGGCAGCGCTCGTGTACTCCGCGATGGAGTAGTCCTTCCCCGGGAACGTCGACGCGGACGTCTTCGCGATCTGCGCTCCGCCCTGGGTCTCGGCCCAGCTCGCGACGATGTTGCCGCAGTGCCCGGCGGTGAGGAAGGCGTCGGGCTTGCCCGCCCGCTTGACGTTGAAGCCGAGCGAACAGCGGGCGGTCCCGCCGACGTCCCAGATCGCGTCACCTCCCGCGATGAGCGGCCTGATCTCCGTGGAGATCCGCTTCAGCTCCACCAGTTCACCCAGGGGCTTGAGGATCGCGTTGAGCTTGCCCAGCTGCGCACCCGTGACCGTCCGGTCGGCAGTGACGACGATCCGGTTGACTCCGGGGTCGGCCACCCAGGCCGTACCGGGGATCGCCTCGCTTTTGTCCAGCGTCGCCTGGGCGGCCGTCAGCCTGGGATCGGGGGACCGTACGGCCCGCGGGGCTCCCTCGGCCGAGGCGTCGGCGGTGTGCGGGGTGAGGGTCACGGATGCCAGCAGGGCGAAGGCCGCGGCCGCCAGGGTGGCGGCGCGTCGGAGTCGGACGGGTCGTTGCAAGGCGTCTCCCGGGTGAATGCCGGAACCACAAGTCCGGAGGGTGATCCTCCGCGCCTGGGCGGCACGGGAAGGGGTACGCCAATCCTCACAAGACCTGCAAAAAACCCATACCGGGCGGACGCCACAAGTCGACTAATGCACTCGTAAGGCCGACAGAGTTCAAGACTGGCGTTCGACTCAGGAACGCTCATCCGTCGCACACTCACCACCGGCCGCGAGCCGACTCGGGCGCCACCGCACAGCCGTCGACCTTCAGGGCGGGCTCCCCGGGCAAAAGCCCGGGGAGTGTACGCAACGCGCGGGGCATCACCCTGCAGAGGCGTAACCGACTGTCCGATTGTGTGGTTACAGGATCGAGCGGCTGGAAGCCGACGCTCCGGTCTGCTGCTTCACCCCTCCCCCCGATCCTGTGAGGACTCCTCATGAACCGAAAGCTCCGCGCCCGCCTCGCGGCCGTTGTGGGTACCGCAGCCCTCGCCCTCGGCGGCGCTGTCATCGCGGCCCCGGCCGCGCACGCCGGCGGCCCCGAGTGCGCGACCTACCTGGCCCACGCCCCCCACCTGCGCAGCACCAGCGACACCAACGCCGGGTGTGCGGCGGGTGGCACCGGCCTCCCCCTGGCCAACGCGATGTGCAAGTTCGAGCTGACCAACTTCAGCCAGGTTCCGGGCGCCGCGGCCGACACCGCCTGCCGGTACGCCAGGAGCTAGGTGCCGTCCAGGCTCGGGGTACGTCCCCGGGCACGACGGCATCCGGCCCCCGGGTGATGGCCTCGACGCCACCGCCCGGGGGCCGGTTCGTGTCACCGGCGCGCCCGCTGCCGGTTCAACCGACGGTAGCCCCGAACGCCGCCAACGCCTCCGTCACCGGCTGGAAGTAGGTGGTGCCGCCGTCGGTGCAGTTGCCGTCGCCGCCCGAGGTGATCCCCAGCGCGTCGGAGCCGGAGAAGAGGGCGCCACCGCTGTCGCCGGGCTCGGCGCAGACGTTGGTCTTGATCAGCCCCGTCACCCGGCCCTCCTTATAGGTCACCGTGGCGTTGAGTCCGGTGACCGTACCCTCGGAGACGTGGCCGAGGCGCGGGCCGGTGGTGGAACCGCTGCGCTGGACCGCTTCGCCGAGGACCACGTCACGGGCGCCGGTGATGGCCTGGAAACTGCCGTCGTAGAGGTCCACCTCGCTCGGGTGGTCGATGGTGGCGTCGGTGTACTCGGCGATGGCGTAGTCGTTGCCGGGGAAGCTCGACCCACCGGCGGGGACATGCGCGATCTCTGCGCCGCCTTTAGTCTCGGCCCAGCTCTTGACCGGGTTGCCGCAGTGCCCGGCCGTGAGAAAGGCGTCGGGCTTGCCTTCCCTCTTGACGTTGAAGCCGAGCGAACAGCGTGCGGAGAAGTCACGACCGTAGATCGCGTCACCGCCCGCGAGGAAAGCCTTGAGCTCTGTGGTGGCTCTCTTCAACTCCACGGCCTGGCCGAGGGGCTTGAGGACCTTGTTCAGACTCGCCAGCTTCGCGCCCGTCACCGAGGGATCGGCGGTGACGACGACCCGGTTGGTCCTGGGGTCCGACACCCACGCGGTGCCGGGAACCAGCTCGCTGGAGTCCAGTGCCGCCATCGTGGCGTCCAGCTGGGGGTCCGAAAAGCGAACGACCCCGGGCTCGGCACCGGCGCTGCGGACCTTGCCGGCCGCTGCCGGGGTGGTGACGTTGACGACGAGTCTCTCCGTGGCGCGGTCGTAGGTGAGGGCCGTGGCGGCCAGGACGGCGAGGGTCGTGGCGGCCAGAGTGGCGGCGCGGCGGAGTGGAGCGGATGGTTGCAAGGCATCTCCCGAGTGAATGCCGGAACCACGAGTCCGGAAAGGGCCTTGTCCTCCACGCCTGCCCGTCATGGAGGAGCGAGCTCCCATCCTCACAAGGGGTGAAAAACCTTAGGACAGATGGTCGTTGCACGGGTCGCGAAACCACTCGCAAAAGCGACAGAACCGCTAACTGACGTTCGTACCAGGCCTGTTCGTCCGACACGAAAACGCCACCGGCCACACAACGCTCCCTCGCGGTCATAATTCCCGTTGTCAGGCGCCCACTTGAGAGCCGCCACCCAGTCGTCAACTCAGCGGGGCGAACCGGCACGAACGCGGGATCGCGGCGCCGAGTGTGCGGTACGGTGCCCGCATCTGGTTGCTTCGTCACGAAAACGAAGCGGCCCCCGCCGGTGCAGCAACACCGGTCGAGGGCCTACACCCACGAGGTTTTAGCAAGGTGACCCCGGAATGCTCAGGCATGTTATCGCCCCTGCGCGATTCTTCTCCCAAGTACCGAACGAGATCATCCGCCACCCACGTCTGTCGGCAGCAGCCGTACGCCTGCTCACCTGGCAACTTTCGCTTCCGGAGGTCGTCAACCAGCCGCTGTCGGAGACGGCGAAAGAGGCGGGGATCAAGAAGACGGCGTTCATCCGCGCGAAGCGGGAGCTGATCGCCGAGGGGTACGTACACGAGTGGCGCCGCCAGGGCCCGTCCGGCCGCTGGACGACGACCCAACTCGTCTCCAACACCGCCCTGAAGGCCGAGGAGGCCAAGGCCTTACGGGACCGCGCCGCCAGGCCGACGGTCGCGGAACCGGCCGTCGGTGAACCGGACGGTCGGCCCGTCGGCCGTCACCCAGAAAACACTGAAGAGAACACATACAACCCTCCCTCCCAGCCCTCCCAGCCCTCCCAGCCCTCCGCGGCCTCCGCGCTGCCGCCTGCCCTGGTCGAACGCGGCGGCCTGGTCGTCGCCTCAATCTCGCACAGGGACAGGCGGCTACGGCTCACAGGCCGGGACGTACAGCAACTCGCCCCGCTGGCAGCCGAATGGCTGCTGCGCGGAGCGACGGTGAAGGAGCTGCGCGAGGCGCTGACGGACGGCCTCCCCGAACCCGTCCACTCCGCCGTCGCGCTGGTCCGTAACCGCCTCACCCGCAAAATGCCACCGATCCCGCCTTTCGGTGGCCCCGCCGCCCCCACCCCCGGACCACAGCCCCTGCGCGGATGCGCCGGGACGTGCGACCGGGTGTTCCGCCCGGTCGCGGACGAGACGATGTGCCGGGACTGCCGCCAGGAGGTCAGCGGCGGGCTCGGAGGCGCATTGGCGGCCCGGCCTCCGGCAGCGGCATTCTGAGCAGCCGGTATGACGAATAGCGCTCCACGCCGCAGCGGGCGCAGGTCGCCCTGTCGACGGTGCGCGACCACCCCGACAGGTGCGCGCAGGCGGCGACGAGCCGCCCCACCGCGCGCATCACGGGTGCGCCTCGCGCAGGTGCCGTCCCATGAGAACGGCGGCGTCGCTCATGGCCGACCGGTCACCCCGGGCTTCGGCCGCCCGCCGCCCGGCCCGGATGGCGTCGCACTCCCCGCACCGCCGCGCCCCGGTGGCGGCCCGCCGCTCCTCGCCCGTGGCCAGCCGCAACGCCCCCGGCGGCACCTCCCACTCCCGCTCACCCCCAGGCAACCGCACCTGCACCTGCGGCCCCACCCTGCCCATCACCTGCGCGAACGTCCCACTGCGCGTATCCACTACGTACGCACCTTCCCGGTACGTCATCACGTCGTGCCCTCCGTACGGCCTGCTCATTTCCTGTTCCGAGCATCGGCCCGTAGCGCTACGCTCACCAGGGGTAACGGTTTGGGAAGCGCCGCAACTCAAATGTGGAGCAACAGTGCCCGCACCCAAAGAACTTGATCCATCTACGTCACTCACCGCGCTGTACGGGAACAAGGTCCGGAAGCTGCGCCTCCGCGCCGGATGGACCCAGCGCGAGCTGGGCGAGAAGGTGCACGTGACGCACAGCCGGATCGCGAAGATCGAGACGGGCGTGGAGTCGCTCCCGAGGCAGCTTTCGGATTTGCTGGACGAGGTGCTGGGAGCGGACGGTGACCTGTCCGACCTGTGGAAGCACCTCGGCTACACGCCGCCCTACCCGAACTGGTTCCGAAGGTACTTCGAGTACGAGGCCAAGGCGACGAGGATGTACAAGTTCTCGCAGCTGATTCCGGGTCTGACTCAGACAGAGGAGTTCAGGCGGGCGCTGTTCCAGGCAGGGGAGGTCTACGGCGTGCTTGACGTGGAGGACAAGGTCTCAGTTCGCCTCGGCCGACAAGCTCTGCTTGACGGGCCTACCCCTCCATGGTTGTGGATCATTTTGGATCAAGCAGTCGTCTATAGGGTCGTGGGCGGGCGCGGAGTCATGCGAAGGCAACTGGCCCACCTTCTGGCCCTGGCCGAACGACCTCACGTCCACCTCCAGATCCTCCCGTACGAGAGCCCGGAACCGATCGCCATGGGCGGCTCGCTGACCATCCTGTCGATGCCCAAGCGGGACGATGTGGTGTACCTGGAGGGAATCCGCTCCGGCGGCATTCACGAAGAGCCGGAAGAGGTCGCAAAGTATGCGTTCGCCTATGACCGCATGCAGGCCAACGCGCTCTCGCCGACGGCAACTGCAAGCCTTATCCGAAAGGTGATGGAGGAGCACTACCCATGCACGTCGTCCGATACGAACTGACCACCGTCACGTGGCGAAAGAGCAGCTACAGCACCGACGCAGGCGACGACTGTGTAGAAATCGCCGACAACATACCCGGCACGGTGGTCCCCGTCCGGGACTCGAAGAACCCTCACGGCCCAGCCCTGGCGATCCCCGCCAGAGCCTGGGCCGCATTCGTCACCGCACTGCAGACGGCGGAACGCCCGTAGAGGCAGCCGGAGTACGCAGCAGGGGCGCCCCTTGGGGTCCGGCTACCGTCAGCTCTGCGCGGAGGCGCGGCGGCGGGCCGCCAGGACCAGGCCCGCACCGGCGCCGAGGGCGACGACGGTGCCGCCGATCACCCACGGGGTGGCGGACGCACCGGTGGAGGCGAGAGAGGTGTCGCCGCCCTTGGCCGTGGCGGCCGCGCCCTGCGACGGTGTGGCCGAGGGCTTGGCAGTGGCGGCACCGCTGCCGTCGCCCGGCTTGTGCTGGTCACCGGTGGCGGGCTTGCCGTCCTGGCCGCCACCGGTGGCGCCAGGGCCCGTACCCGTACCCGCGCTCGCACCCGTGCTGGGGCTGGGCTTGCCCTTGGCGGCTTCCTCGGCGGCCTTGTCCTTGGCGCGGGCCTCGTGCTGGCCCACCTCAAGGAAGCGCTTGATGGCCTCGTCGCTGTTGTCGCGCAGAGCCGCCTGGGCCGCCGCCTTCACCGCGGGACCACCGGCACTCATGATCTGGGTGGTCCGGATCCGGTCATCGCTCCTGCGGGCGAGGGGCAACTCTTCTTCCAGGAACCGCTTGATGGCCTCCGCCGTGTCCTCCTTCAGGGCGGCCTTGCCGTATCTCCGCACCGTGGGACCACTGGTGCCGATGATCTGGCTGACCCGCACCTGGTCGTCGTCCAGGCGCTGCTCGTACTGCTCGACCTTGAGGAACCGCACCCGGTCCTCGGGCGTGCCGCTGAGCGCCTTCTTCGCCGCCTCGCGGACGCCCCAGCCCGTGTTCTTGTCGGCGAGCATCCTGGCGATGGCGGCCCGGTTCTCCTGGTCCGAGGCGGCCGCCCCCTTCGGGTCCTCGGTCACCTTCGTGCCTGCGGCCTTGTCGGTCACCGAGGCGGCGGCGGGCACCGGCTGGGCGGCAGCGGCGTCAGCGGCGACGGCCGGGGAGGAGAGCAGCACGGCCGGCGCGATGGCGACAGCCGCGACGATGGCCGAAATGCGGGCCAACTTCATACACACACTCACTTCGCTTAATAAAGTTATAAAACTTCCGGCATGCTACGTCGCACACCAAAACCGACACCCACCCGGCCCCGGCATGCCATGGTCGCGGTGTACAGCCGGTCGACACGGCGTGCCCGGCTCTTGGCGGCCGGGCTCTCACCTCACGCTCTCGTGAAGACCAGGCACGCGTTCTGGCCGCCGAAGCCGAAGGAATTGCTCAGGACGACGTCCATGCCGTGCTTTCGGGGGGCTCCGGCCACGACATCGAGGTCGATGCGGGGATCGAGCCGGCACAGGTTGGCCGTGGGCGGAATCAGTTGTTCGGTCAGGGTCAGGACACTGCAGGCTGCCTCGATCGCCCCGGCACCGCCGATGGCATGACCGAGGGAGCCCTTGTTGGCGGTGACGGGAGGAGGGTCGGGGAAGAGGCTCCGCAGCGCCCGGGCCTCGGCGAGGTCGTTGAAACGGGTGGAGGAGCCGTGTGCGTTGACATGGTCGACGTCCGTGACGCCCAGCCCCGCGTCGTCCAGGGCGGCCCGCGCGGCCAGCAGCACCCCTGCCCCGTCCGGCGCCGGTGACGTGGGGTGGTGGGCGTCGGCCGAAGCGCCGAAGCCGGCGAGGGCGGCCAGCGGCCTGACGCCGCGTGCCTCGGCGTGGTCCGGCCTCTCAAGGACGAGCACGGCAGCGCCCTCCCCCAGCACGAAGCCGTCGCGGTCCGCGTCGAAGGGCCGGGAGGCGCGGGCGGGATCGTCCCGGCGCCGGGAGAGCGTGGACATCTGGAAGAAGCACACGGCGGTCATCATCGCCGCCCTGGGCGACTCGGAGCCTCCGGCCAGCACGATGTCGCATCGTCCTGCGTTCAGCAGGTCCTTGGCGACGCCGAGTGCGGTGGCGCCGGACGCGCACGCCGTGGAGACGACCATGTTGGGGCCCCGGGCTCCGAGGTCGATGGCGATCTCGCCCGCCGCCATGTTGGGAATGGACCGCGGCAGGACCAGCGGGGAGACCGCCCGTGGCCTGCCCTCGGCGAGCTTGCCGTATGCCTCCATCCAGTGCTCCATGCTGGAGGCGCCCACTCCGATCACGACACCGACACGGCTGCCGTCCCAGTCGGCGGGCGACAGCCCCGCGTCCTCGACGGCCATCCGCGCCGAGGCCACCGCCAGCCGGGTGAAGCGGCTGGTGCGCCACTGATTGCGTTCCGCGGGGGAGGTGCCGTCGTCGGTGGCGAAGTCCGGTACCCAGCAGGAGAAGTCGACCGGCAGCCCCTCCAGGACCGGGTCGAAGCGGGCGGTCGACGCGCCCCGGCACAGGACGTCCCAGGTAGCCTCCCTGCCGACGCCCGCAGGGGTGATCAGGCCGAGCCCCGTGACGGCCACCGGGCCGGTGATCACCGCGTCTCCTTGCCGGGAAGAACGAAGCCGCTCGGCAGGGCCTTCTCCAGCGCCGTGCAGATCTCCTCGACCGTCGACCGCGCCCCCAGCTCCGTATCGGTGTCCTCCGGGAGCTCCACGCCGGTCAGGTCCTCGAACCGGACGGTCAATTCCATCAGGGCCAGGGAGTCGAGTCCCAGCTCCTCCAGGGTCGCGTCGGGGGTGACAGCTGGGCGGTCGACCGAGAAGGCGCTCACCAGCTCCTCGAGCACGTAGGGGAAAAGTGGCAGTGTCATGTCTGAGCTCCGGGGAGTGTAGGAGCGTGCGCGGTCCGCCAGTGGACGGGCAACCTGTCCAGTCCCCTGACCGTCAGGGTGTCCTTGTATGCCCAAGGCGCATTGGTCAGCCGTGGACGGCGGGGCGCGAGGGCAGCGAGTGCGGTGCGCGCCTCCAGGCGTCCGAGCGCCGCCCCCAGGCAGAAGTGCGGGCCCGCGCCGAAGGCCAGGTGCCGGACGGACGGACGGCCTCGTTCCCGCCGTGGTGGCATGAGATGGCGTTCGGGGCGGAAGGCGTGGGGATCGTCGTGGACGGCGGGGTCGCGGTTGGCCGCCGCGAGGATGACGCCCACGAGCGTGCCTGCGCGGACGGGTATCCCGTCGATCTCCGCGTCCGTCAGTGCGCCGCGGAAGGTGAGTTGCACCGGTGGGTGCAGACGCAGTGTCTCCTCCACCACGGCGGCCAGGGTCCCGGGCCGTTCCGCGAGCCTCCATCCGGCCTCTTCCGGGAGCCGCGCGAGCTGGAGCACCGCACTCCCGAGAAGGTCCACCGTGGTCTCGAAGCCGGCACTCAGCAACAGACCGCACGTGGTCACCAACTCTGCGGTACTTGCACCACCGTGCTCCCGGTACGGCTGCCGCATGGCGCTCACCACGTCGTCACCGGGCTCCCGTCCGCGCAGCTCCGCCAGGCGGTGGAAGTAGCGGACGAACCGGTAGCGTGCCCGTGCGACGTCGGGGGCGGGCGTGCTGTGCGCCGCATCGTCCAGCCCGCGCACCACGAGACGGGAGTCGTGATGGAAGCGCTCACGGTCCTGCGGGGGGACACCCAGCAGATCGGCGATCACCGACATGGCCAGGGGTTCGGCGAAGTCCGTGACGAATTCGGCCTCCCGGCCGGCGCACTCGTCGACGAGCGCCCGGGCGTGCTGCCCGACCACCTCACGAAGGGCGCTGACCCGATGGGCGGCGAAGTAGGGGGAGACCCGGCCGCGCATCCAGGCATGAACCGGGGCGTCCAGTTGCATGAACGAACGAGCCCGCAGTCCCAGCAACGTGGTCTCGTAGAGTTTCGCGGCACCGTGGCCGAACCGCGGGTCGCGCAGCACCCGATCGGCTTCCCGGTGCCCCAGGACGACAACCGTTCCCCCCGGAAGCCGGTGGACCGGCCCTGCGTCCAGTAATTGGGCGGCGAAACGGCAGGGGTTGGCGCGGAATTCGGCACTGCCGGTGCAGAAGAAGGCCGCCACTTCCTCCACCACCGCCTGGGCCCGGTCCGGCACGAACTCACGCATGGCGCCACCACCCGCTTGTCCAAGGGCTCGGGCCGGCATGGCGGGACCCGGGCGCCGCGATCAGCGGATCAGCCGGAGCCGGCACGGGTAGTGCTGGGGGAACAGGGTGAGGGGTGGCGCGTCCGCGGCAGGCCGGAGGAGGCGAACGATGGGCGCTTTCGTGCAGAGGTGCTTCGTACACAGGTGCTTCGTACGCTGGGCGGATCTCAACGCCTTTGGCATGGTGGGCGACGCCGAGCTGGCCGGCTACGTCGAGGAAGCGAGGGGCGCGTGGTGCCGCCGCTTGGCGGCCCTCGGCCCGGACACCGACGAGCCCGTAGGAGCCGGCACCCATGTCTACCTGACGGTTCGCCAGCGCATCGACTACCTCCACCCGTTGCGCTGGCGGGCCGAGCCAGTGGAAGTCCACCTGTCCGTGCTGCGCATCCGCCCAGCCGCCGTGGAGGTCCTCGCCGAGGTCGCGGACCGGGAACGTATCTACGCCAGGGCCCGTGTGCTGTCCGTCTGCTGGGACCCCGCAAGGGAAAACCGCGCCTGCTCACCCCTGAACAGCGCCAGGAACTCGAGCGACACGCACTGCCTGGACAAGATCGTCCCGTGCCCTGAGAGCCCTGGGTGCCATGGGTGCCATGGGTGCCCTGGGTGCCATGGGTGCCCTGGGTGCCATGGCTTGCGGTAGAGCCGCGCCGACGGCCGGACCGGCCCTCGCCTCTCGCAGCACGCTGGTCTCACCGGCTGCACCCGTACCACCTCACTCGGGACTGAGCACCGTGCTGTGCGTGACACCGTCGACGAGCAAACGACGGCCACTGGATTCGAGCAGTGCGGCGCGGCGCTCGGCGAACGCATCGGCCTTCTGCGACAGCTCCTCCACATCGCGGGCCAGACGCTCCCGGGCTGCTTCCCCCACCGGTCCCAGGCCGGTGCGGTCGAAGACCCCCAGATGGCGCAGGATGGGCATGACAACCTGGTCGCGGTGCAGACACAGATCGTAGATCCCGGCGAAGGCCATCTTCACGGCCACACCGTTGAACCCCCGGAGGGCGTGTCCCGGCATGCGGAATTCGGTGACGGCCCGGGCGAGACCACGCATCATCTCGTCGGGGAAGGCGCTCAGTGCGGCCGTGGCCAAGTCACGGTAGAACAGCATGTGCAGGTTCTCGTCAACGGCGATCCGCCTCAGCATCTGTTCACACACGGGATCAGCGCTCGCCCGGCCCGTATTGCGATGCGTCAGCCGGGTGGCACGCTCCTGCAGCAGGACGTAGGCGAGCGCCGCGAGCGGTTCATCGGCGTATCCCACAGCGAACCCTGTGCTCAGGTGTGCGATGCGGGCGCGCTCCAGGGCCACCGGGTCCACCCCGCGCGTCGTGTGCAGATAGGCACGCAGTACGGTCGCGTGCCGGTCCTCCTCGGCGGTCCAGCGGTGGATCCAGACACGCCACGCCTCTTCTCTTCCGTAGGTGGTGAGGAGCTCGTGGTGGTAGCTGGGCAGATTGTCCTCAGTGAGGAGATTGACGAGGAGGGCTCCTCGTACCGCCGCGGGGAGCTCGCTCTGCGAGCACGCCCAGGCCTCGCCACCCAGCGGTCCGTCGAAGTCCTGCCCCCGCCCCCAGGGCACGTACTGGTGAGGAAACCACTCGGAGGCTGTGCGTAGGTGACGATCGAGAAGCCTGGCCACATCTGGACCGAGCTCCGCAGTGACGGCGTCGGCGTTGGCGACGGCGTTGGCGTTGGTGACGGCGTTGGCGTTGGTGACGGACAAGGCTCACCTCCAGGGGTGGCCAGCGAGATGTCCTCCAAAGAGAGCATTGCCCTCCTGTACCGCAATATAGGCACTTGCTCCTGATTCACCCGAACGGGCGACGACGGACAACTGCCACCGATTGGGACCCCCACTACTCCTCGACGCACGCCCGGCTGCGGGTCTGTGAGCCGCTAACATCGCGGAACCATCCGGCGGAGGAGGGAGCGTTCACCCGTGCGTCACCCACGCGTAGGCGTCGCCATCTTGACGATGGGCAATCGGCCGCAAGAGCTGCAAACGCTGTTGGAATCGGTCGCCAAGCAGGACGCCGCCCCCACGCGCGTAGTGGTGGTCGGCAACGGATCTCCCCTGCCACCGCTCCCGGACGGCGTGGCCGGCATCGAACTACCCGAGAACGTGGGCATCTCCGGCGGACGGAACGTGGCCCTCCGAGCCCTGCAAGAGGCCGGGGGCGTGGATGTCGTCGTGGACCTGGACGACGACGGGTGCCTGATCAGCCCGGATGTCTTCGCCCGCATTCAGACGCTGTACGAGCAGGACGCCCAACTGGGCGTCGTCAGCTTCCGTATCGCCGACGAGACCGGGCACACCCAACGTCGGCACGTACCACGTCTGCGGGCCTCCGACCCGATGCGCCGGGGCCTGGTGACCTCGTTCCTCGGCGGCGGGCACGCGTTGTCGATGCCGATGCTGAGGCAGATCGGCGGCTGGCCGGAGGAGTTCTTCTACGCCCACGAGGAAACCGACCTCGCATGGCGTGCCCTGGACGCCGGATGGAAGGTCCTCTACGAACCCGCGCTCGTCCTCCAGCACCCCCGCACCCTGCCCACCCGCCACGCGGTCTACCACCGCATGGTCGCCCGCAACCGCGTCTGGCTGGCCAAGCGCCACCTGCCCGCCGTCCTGGCACCCGTCTACCTCGGCGTGTGGACCCTGCTGACGCTCGCCCGCACCCGCTCCCCCGCCGGGCTCATGGCATGGGCGGGCGGCTTCCTGGAGGGCGTCCGAACGCCGTGCGGCCGCCGTCGCCCGATCAGATGGGCCACGGTATGGCAAATGACCACACTGGGCCGCCCACCGATCGTCTGACCCGGTCCGCACAATCAGACGTGCCGTTGCGGCGCGGCCAACAGGAACCGGGCTCCGCGCTCGACGCCCCGGCAATGGCGTCACGGGAGCGGACGGGGCGCGAGCACGGATAAGGGACAGCTTCATCCACGCCGCCGCACCTCTCGGCGCCCTGACTCAGGCAACCTCGAAGAGCTTGCGGCTGTTATGGCGCCTCACGCTCCGCCATGTCTCGCCCGGAATATCCAGTACCGGAGCAGCACGCACCTCCGTACGGTTCCGGCATGGGCATGTACCTGAGCTTCCGCGACGATCAGATGGCCGCGCTCCACCGCTGCGCGGAGCGGGAAGGAGCCGGCGTGCACGACATCGTTCTGCGCGCTGTCGACGAGTACCTGGGCACGGCCCACCGCATGGTGGTGGGGCAGACGGCCCGGGAGCAGGCGGCCAAGTGGCGCGAGCTCATGGACCGGCTCAAGTGACCCCCGACTACCTGACCTCCGAGGACGCCCTGACCGTCGCCGGTTACGCCTGCGCCGACGACACGCCCGTCACCCTCCGCGACGCGGGACAACTGGAGTCCGCCGTGTACCGGCCGTCCGCCGAGATGTACGGGCACGAGGTGTACCCGGACCTGATCGGCAAAGGAGCCGCACTGCTCCAGGCTGTGGCGATCAATCACCCGCTGATCGACGGCAACAAGCGCACCGCCTGGCTCTCGTGCGTCACCTTTCTCGCGATGCACGGCGTCCACCTGCGCCCGGACATCGACGCCGCGGAACTCCTGGTGCTTGCCGTGACGACGGGTGAGATGCGCGAGGTGGAGGAGATAGCGCGAGGCATCCGAGCACTGCTGGAACCCGCTGCGACAGCGTGAGGTGGTGTTGACGGACCAGGCGACAGGTTGGCCGCAAACGCTGGTCAAACGCCGGGATGTCCAGGGCTTGTGGTGACACAGGATGAGCGCGAAAGGGGCGCCTTGATGAGCCATGCCGAAGGCACGGACGGCTAGTGCCCACGCAAGTGAGCCAGGGGCCTGATCCTCAAGGATCAGGCCCCTGGCCAGTGTCAACTACGCGACTTCCGTCACTGGTCGGACGAATGCGTTGCCGGTCGTCGACCGAGCCGCACCAGGTGCACGATCTCGGCAGCACTCAGTCCCCAGAATACGGCTGAGGTCCATGCCCAGACCGCCGTGGATGCCGAACGGCTGGCGGCCAACTGAACGAGTACTACCGTCAAGACGCCGGCGAAGAGCGCGGGTGTATCCGAGTACGCTCCAAGTCGCGCGGATCGGCTACGCACGCCGCGACGGGTGAGGTACACCTCCGTGCCCAGGGTCGCCATGCAGAACGCTGCAACGGATGTCCACAGCCACCAGTTCACAGGATGTCCCTTTCGTTACCGCCCTCCGCCATGGTGGCATGGCGGCACCGGGACTTGTCAGTTGCAGCCGTTGCTGTAGACGCCGGGAACGAAGAGTCCGGCCGCGAACTTGATCTTCAGGCAGTGATCGTCGGACCTCGCCTCTCACGGCGCTCGTTCCGGTTCACGCGTAGCTCCCCGAACCGGGCTGGCCGATCCGCTGCCATCTCCGGCACGGAAGCTGCGGGACGGCTCGGCTCAGGCTTCAACCACAGGTCCGCCGTCGGCGCAACACTCACGTGCAGCGCTTCAACGCGCTCCAGCACCGCCGGGCATCGCCATGCAACACCACCAAGGTCGCCGCCTTCTGTGAAACGGCGATACGGCTCACGTCCTGCCCGCTCCGGGCAAGATCACTTTGGAGGCGGGCCCCCAGAGTCAGGGCCCAATCTGGCCCACGCCTGGCCCACGCACCCTGGTCAACGGCGTGACAGGGGAGGATCAAGGTGAGACAGGCCCCCACAGGAAAGGGGCGCCCCCAACCAGGGGCACCCCTTCTCACCTGCGTCGACGCAGGACTGGCGGAGGCTGAGGGATTTGAACCCTCGGTGACATCGCTGCCACGACGGTTTTCAAGAGGGCTGTGGGTTCGGGGTCTGCTAGCCCTCTGACCTGCATAAACGGTCTCTAGCGTAGGCCCCGGACGGGACGGCGGGCCACACATGGGCCACAGATTCCTGCAAGGGGGTCAGTGCGGGATGCCCTCGATGATGTCGCGCGCCCCCTGCCGCAGCAGCTCGGCACAGACGCGGGTACCGAGAGTCGCGGGGTCGTTGCTGCTCTCGCCCCAGTAGTGGGCGTGGACGAACTTGGAACCGTCCCGCGAGAAGACCATACCGCGCAACGAAAGCTGCCCATCGGGCTCCGATACGCAGTGCCCGGCGATGGGGCTGTTGCAGTGCCCGCGCAGGCCGTGCAGCATGACCCGCTCCGCCGTGATCTCGGACATGGTCCGCTCGTCGTTGAGCTGGGACAGCAGACCGGCAACGGCTCCGTCGTCCTGGCGACACTCCAGGCCGAGCGTGCCGGCGCCGACGGCGGGCAGCATCTCGCCCACCGTGAACACCTGGCGACCGCGATGGGCCAGGCCGAGACGTTCGAGCCCGGAAGTGGCGAGCACCATGGCGTCGAGCTTGGTATCGATCTTCCTGGTCCCGTCAAGCTTCTCGACGCGGGAGCCGACGGCCCCACGGACCCGCACGACGCTGAGGTCGGGACGCACGCGGTTGATCTGGGCTTTGCGGCGGACGGCCGAGGAACCGATGGCTGCGCCCGGCGGCAGATCGTCAAGAGTCTGCCGCTCGGAGCCTTCCGGGAAGAGCAGGACGTCACGCACGTCGTCACGGGGTAGGTATGCGGCGAAGATCAGCCCCTGCGGCAGCGGCCGGTCACCCGGTACGTCTTTGACGCAGTGCACCGCCATATCGACCGCACCGCGTTGCAGCAGCTGATCGATTTCCTTGACGTACAGGCCCTTGCCCCCAAGCTGGGCCAAGTCTCCCTGCCACTTGTCCGCCTCGGTGGTGACGGGCACGACTTCGATGTTCACGTCGGGCTCATGCTTGCGGAGAAGAGCAGAGACCTGCTCGACCTGGGCGAGCGCCATGGGAGAACTGCGGGTGCCAATACGCAGGGGACGGTCGGGAAAGTCGGTCATAGTGTCCTCTCCTGGGTCCTGGTCTCAAGGTAGGTAGTCGGGCGTGGGTACTGGAGCGGCCCCACGATGCGTGCGGCGATTCGCGGATGCAGGATTTGCAGGGCGCTGGTCGGCGGCTCCCAACGCCACGCGTCGATCTCCTCGTACTGCAAGGTGATGCGGTCGTGGTCAGCGGGAATCAGCTGCGGGCCCGCGAAGATGAAGGCGAGGCGGTCGCGCCGGTCGGGCCTGGTGGCTTGCAGCCACTCAACGGCGAACAGGTCGTGCGTCTGCACGTCGAGGATCAGACCAAGCTCTTCGCGGACTTCCCGCCGGGCCGCGTCGAGCGGAGATTCCCCGAGTTCGACGGCCCCACCGGGCAGTGCCCATGGAGCATCCGGCTTCGCGGGACGGACGACCAGTAGTCGGCCTTGGGGGTCCGTAATGAGCACAGACGCGGTGACCGGGTGTCCAGGTGGCGGGGGCCTGGTCATGGTGCCGTTCCCACCGACTCACGAGGGTCCATGACGGCGGTCGCTCCCATACGGACACGGCCGGACAGCAACCCGCGGCCGAGATATTCCTGCGTGGCCTTCTCGTCGGTGTGCGGCGGAATGGGATCGAGTCCCAGCAGGATGCACACCGGGGCGCCCTCACTGACCATGCGCGACCATTCAGCGCCGACCGGCGGCAGACGCAACGAGTACGGGGCGCCCGCGATGGTGAGCAGAGCACCTGAGGTGCCCAGCAGTATCACGCGGTTCCCCACGTGGCGCAGGGTTTCGGACGGTTCCGTGAGGTCCAGCGCGGCGGACAGGCCGAGCATCTGCTGTTCGATGCTCTCGGCTGTCTCCCCTTGGCGACGCGCAGGCGGGTGTCCGATCAGCAGGAAGGCGACGGGCCCGGCAGCGGTGACTTCGGCCCACGTGGACACCACCACCGAGCACAGAAGGCCAGGCGTGACGCCGGTTGCCCGGCTCGGCTGCTTCGTGAGTGTGCCATTCATCGTGTGCCCTCCTCCCGCATGGCCGACAGAACGACGAGGCGACGAACCACGAAACGAGCGGGCGGCCGGGTGCAAAGGGGCGTCTCGCGGTTCTCCAGCGCGATACTGATGACCTGACCACCACCGGGTGACTGTTCTCCCACAGGTGGCGTGCTCACGGTGCGGAACACGCCCTCGTCGAACACAGCGTCGCCTTCCCGGATGCGATCGGCCCGCATCAAGGCGAAGTAGCGCGTTCTACGGTCCCTGACCGTTCTTCCTGGCGGCATGACTCCAGCCAACCCCCATCACCCGTTTGAGTCGGGAGCCTGGGCGGGGGCCAGTTGGGGGGCCAGTATGGGGGCCAGCAGCGGATTGCCGGGGAGGGCAACGGATGACCGAGACGGGCATCGGGGCACTGCTCGCTCAGTTACGCGATGGCCTCGGGTGGTCACAGCAGCGCGTCGCCGACGAGTACAACAAGGCCGAAGGCCGCTCGGCCATGACCGGCAAGGAGATCGGCCGGTACGAGCGCGAATCCCGTGTGCCGACTTCCCGGACACGCAACTTCCTTGCAGCCGTCTTCGGGGTCGATCCGCCGACGCTCGACCGCGCGGCGGGCATCACGAAGAGACGCAAGGCGCAGGGCCGAAGTCTCAACTTGCCGACGCCCCGGGAATACCTTCTTGCCGCGCCCTCACGCCGCGTGCTGGCGGCTGACGCCTTCGCCTCAGCGAGGTTTTCGCGCTTCATCGCCTCCCGGAACACCGACGCCTGCGCGGTCGAGCAGCTCGACGCCGAGGTCTTCTCCCTGGCCCGCCAGTACGTCAGCCATCCGGTCTCTGAGCTGTACGCCGGAATCCGTGGCCTGAGAGACGAGACGTTCGACCTGCTGAGGGGACGGCAGCGGCCACGGCAGACTTCTGACCTCTTCGTGACAGCGGGGCGTCTGTGTGGGCTGTCAGCCCATGTGTGCCTCGACCTGGGGGACTACGCGTCCGCCATGACCCACGCTCGTACGGCCTGGGCCTGTGCCGAAGAGGCGGACCACCATGGGCTCCGCGCATGGGTACGGGCGGTGCAATCACTGATCAGCTTTTGGGACGGTGACCCAAGGACCGCCGTTGACTTCGCCCGCGCCGGCCAAGCCGTCCCGGCGGCCGGGACCGCCGGAGTCCGACTAGCCAGCCTGGAAGCCAGGGCCCTCAGCACGGCCGGAGACCGCGACGGAGCAACGGCCGCATTACGTCGAGCCGAGCACGCACGGGACATCCTGCGGGACGGTGACGAGATGCCTGGCATCTTCAGCTTCCCACGCGCCAAACAGCTGACCTACGCCGGAACCACGCACCTCTCGCTAGGCGACAGCAGCAACGTACGCCAGGCGATCGACTGCGCCGCTGCCGCTGTCGACCTCTACCGCGGTGCAGACGCCGACGATCGTTCGACCGGAGACCTGCTCGCCGCTCACCTGGACCTTGCCCGTGGCTACATGTTTGCTGGAGACATCGACGCGGCCGAGTCCAGGCTGATCTTCGTACTCGACAGCCCGCCCGCACTCCTCTCGGCGAGCATCCGTCGTCGACTGAGCGGTCTCGGCAACGATCTCGGGGCAGCCCAGTACCGTGGTTCGCTACGCGTCGCACATCTACGCGAACGCATCAAGAGCACGGCCGCATCCACCGCATTGCCCGCCAACGACCCTCCGGAGCCGATGACGTGACCGACACGCCCGCACGGCACGACGCCGCCGTCACCGACCGCTCGCTCCTGTCCGGCAGTGCCTACAAGAGCGGGCGGGACCTGTCGGCCCGGCAGTCCCTGTACCAGTGGCAGTCACCGCGCTACGACCTGCCGGACCTCGTAACGGAGCACCTGCGGGAAATCCGCGGGACGGTCGTGGACGTGGGATGCGGGAACGGCAAGTTCATCAACCGCCTCCGGCAAGACCGGCCCGATCTCCGACTGCTCGGCCTCGACATCTCGGCCGGAATCCTGGGCGAAGTGCCCGGGCCTGTGGCCGTGGCCGATGCCGCGCGGCTGCCCCTGCGCGACGCCAGCGCGAACGCCGTACTGGCCCTGCACATGCTCTACCACGTGGAAGACATCCCCGGGACGATCAGCGAATTCGGCCGGGTCCTGATCGAGGGCGGAACCGTCGTCGCATCGACCAACAGTGACCACGACAAGGCGGAGCTCGACGACCTGTGGCAGCGCGCATCCGGAGACGTCCTCGGCCGTGACCGAGGACCGTCACGCATCTCGCTCAGCGCCCGGTTCTCACTCGAAAAGGCCCCCTCATTGCTCGGCACCGCCTTCGGCACGGTGCACGTAATCGAACTGCCCGGAACCATCGCCGTGACCGATCCCGCGCCAGTCATCGCGCACATGGCGTCATACCGGGCATGGGCCGACCAGCACGAAGTGCCCTTCGAAGAAACGATCCAGCGCGCAGGGCAAATCGTCTCCCAACAGATCGAAAAGCGGGGCCGGTTCGAGATCACATGCCTCGGCGGCCTGCTGATCTGCCGTAGCAGCTAGACAGGATTCTTTTCAGTAACGGCTGTCCTGCCACCGCACTCGCTCTGATGCAGCAGTCTTGCATGCAACGCTTCTAAGCGTCTTCAAGTGAGCGCCTCTTGGATTGATAGAGAATCTGATCATCTCAAAGACGGCAAGGATGTTTACAGAAATCAAGAGGCCATAGAGGGAAGAGACGGCCCAAAAAATAATTGCTTCCGCCTGCGACCTGTAAGCAATGTAACAAGCATATGCTGTAAACCCAATGACGATCACCACATGGGACACAAACGTGAGAATGGTCAACGCCGCAAATGGCCACAGATTCGTTGTCCAGCCCGAGAATAGCCCTTGATGCAGTGTCATAAACCCCGGAAAATTCGCATGCCAGTTCCACGACTTAGCTGACAGTTGCGCCTCAAGATGCATCAGGTAGCTCTGCCTAACACGAGACGCGGCATACTGAAACGTCACATAACCAGTGAGGATCAACAACGGGAAGGGAGCGGCCAGCAAAAATTCTGGCTGAATTTTTGACTGCCTTTGCTGATCAGCCAAGTAAGCGGCGGCTGCCGCAAAATAGGCTAGCGTTCCTGTGGTAACCGCGATGATTAGGCCTGCCGTGTTTTGTTCGTCATGCCGTTCAGTCTCGTACACAGACCTGAGCACTTCATCGTCCATACGGCATGCTCCTCCTTGCGGTACCAGCCCTAGCCTTACCGCAAGCCAGGGAGGCGGCCACACAGCTGGGGCAATCGGGTGCCGTGATCACGCGGCACCCAAGGGAGCCTCCCCACACTCCTCCAAATCCGCTGCGGGGACGCGCCGGCGGTGCCCATGGCTCACTTCGTCGGCCAGCGAAGCCCCCGACAACGGGGCCACAGAAAGTCAGCCGCGACGCGCCCGCACTGTGACGATCGCCCGCCACGTGTGGCTCCAGCAACCACCCACCGGCACCAGCCACGCTATCCATTCCCGTCACGTCCGGTGCCTCTGCCGGCCGTTGCGCTGCGTGCTTGCCCGGCCCGTCCCTTGGGCTGGTGCCATCGGAGAGGGGCGGCGCGAATGCGGCGGGATCTGGCTACGGGGGTGCCTGCGTCGGATGCGGCGGCTGGATGGTGGGCTTCGGCGCTGTCGGCCTGGTGGTGCCCCCGCTGGGCCCTCCGAGGTACTTCCTGGACCTGGTCGTCGCGCTCGGTTGGTCACTGCGCGCTGAGCGGACGGGGGCCGCCGGAGCGGTGGCGCTAGACAAGGAGCGGCGGCGGCCACGGGCTGCCAGCGCGCGGCGGGCCGCGCGAGCGGGCCGCCCTTGATCCAGTAAAGAAACTCGTAACAGCCCTGCTGCTTCTCTTTCTTGGCCGCTTCGGCCGAATCTTTCTCCGAACTTGCTTCCGTTTTAAGGTGCTTTGCTCCCCTACTTGCCCGTGCTTGCCTAGTTTGCGCTGGTTCGTTCCCGGGATCGCGTAAATCTGTCCACAGGGCCCCTCCGGCAGGCTTCTGTTCATCAGGTTCGAGTTGTCCGCACGACTCCGGCATGAGGGTACGTGGGTCGGGGTTTCCCCA
This sequence comes from Streptomyces sp. NPDC026206, assembly GCF_040638465.1. NCBI lineage: Bacteria > Bacillati > Actinomycetota > Actinomycetes > Kitasatosporales > Streptomycetaceae > Streptomyces > Streptomyces sp. NPDC026206. The sequence continues at coordinate 363,059 of NZ_JBEZYL010000003.1, read as the reverse complement.
GGTCGCTGGGGGATTGGGCCCTGGTTCGTGCTGCCCGATGACAGTTGGCTGCGGACAACTTTTATCCACAGGGGTGATGTGTGTCACTAAGTGTCATGAAGCGGCGGTTTTCGACACCTAGAGCAATCGACGGCGGGAGTGCGCTAGCCGCAGCGGGGGTGTCCGCTTTCGGTGATCACCTGTCGCTCGCGTCGGAGGGCCCGGCGCTGGATGAAAGGAAGGCGGTCAAGTGACGGACATCACGTCGATGTTAGGTCATACGGGGACGCTCGGTCACACCTCTATAGGTGATCCCCTCGAATGCCCACTGATGGCGGGGGTGGTCCTGCTTAGCACGCAAGCGCCGGTTAGGGAAACCGGTGTTTCTCCGGACCCTGGAAGCACGGTCCGGGACGGAATGAGTGAGGAGGTGTGAGACGTGAGCGGTGGCGTAACGGCCGACTGGGCGGGGCGGGCGACCTCGTCCGGAAGGGGCGGCGGAAGTGCGCTGACGGCTTGCCCGGTGGGGTGTCCGCTTCCCCGGCTGCAATGGGCCCATCGCGGGCAACCCCGTGATCGGCCCTACCGGGGCTGGGGTGAGTACGGCGCGACAGAACGGCACGACATGAACGGGGCGGGCATGCACGCGAACGAGGCGGCGGAGATCACGGCGCGGATGGCCGAGATTGACAAGAAGCTGGGCCAGTTGGAGGAGCTGGCGCGCCGCATATGCGAGAGGGGGGCGGCTACTTCTTCTTCGGCTTCTCGGTGATCCCGGCAAGCTGCTGGAAGACGTCCAAGAGGTTGTCCAGCCTGGCGTTTACGGCGTCAAGGCGTTGGGACAGCTCCACGTATTCGGGCGTGGGCATGTGCTCTGCGGGCTCCTGCTTGCTCGTGCCGGCCGTTGTGCTGGGCTCGGGCGGTAGGGGATCGCAGACGAAGTTGCCCCGCCCGGGTGTGGAGTAGATCAGCCCCTCGTCGCGCAGGAGGCGCAGGGCAGAGCGCGCGGTCATGTTCGCGATCTCGTATTCGGCTTCGAGGTCGCGCGAGGACGGGACGCGCTCGCCCGGCTTGATGCGCCCGGAACGGATCTGCTTGCGGATCTCGTCGGCGACCAGCCGGTACGGCGGAGTGTGGGAATCCCTCGGCAAGCTCATGCACCGAGGGTAGCCCGCCTGGCGCACCCATCGCACTAAACCGCTTGCACTGCTCAGAACCTAGCCATGCCCGAACGCCGCGCTATGGACATAGTGAGCTAGCGCGCTTGACGGAGGTGGTGAGCGTAGTGCACTGTGGTGATCACGCCGCACCGAGCGGCCTCGATCCGAGAAGGAGTTCCCCCATGGCGCGCATCCGCGTTGGCGACCTGCCCTCCACCCGGCGCATGATCGGCTCGCTGCCGGTCCCGAAGTACACAGACCAGGAGAAGACGACCCTGGCCACCGACCGGGAGACCGGTCAGCCGCTCTACACCGTGACCCTCTTCGTGATGGAGGACGAGCGGGCGGAGGCGATGAAGATCACCGTCCCGAAGGACGGTCTGCCCAACGGCCTGAACGTTGGCTCGTTCGTCCGGCCGGTGGACCTGTTCGCCACTCCGTGGGCGCGGGTCTTCAACGGTCAGCTTCAGGACGGCATTGCCTACCGCGCCGCTGCCCTCGAACTGCTCGCCTCCGCCGCGCCGGTCGCCGACGAGCCGGGAGACCTGGCGGCGTGAGCGGCGAGGAACCCCGCTTCTGCCTCGCTCCCTCGCTCTGCCGTCACTGCCGGGTCTACCCGGTGGCTCACCGGGGATCGGATGACCGGTTCTCGGAGAGCTTGATCAAGTCGGTGACCGGCGTTCTGGCCGGTCACGGCTTCCCGCCCGTCGAGAACGTCTACGACTGGGCGGCCCTGGAAGCGGCCTTGATCCGCTTTCTCTACCGCGACGATGTGAAGGACACCGTTGACCCCGATTGAACTGATGGGCTACGCCCCGGCTGCGGCCGGGGCCGCCCTGGCCCTGATAGCCCTGTGGGCCGTAATCTGGATCGTCCGCTACGTGCGGGCCGACGCCGAGACCCGCGTCAGTATCCGGCAGGCGGTCCGTATCCGCCGGGGCTGGAAGCGTCTGGCCCAGTTGTGCGGCCTGTCGGTCACGGACAAGATGCCCACCCTGACACAGCAGTTGGCGACCACGGACGCCAGTAAGACCCCCAAGCCCCGGGTCCTCGCCCCGAAGCTGAAGGTAAAGCCGGACCGGTACGGGGTCGTCGGGCGGGCGAACTGCCTGCCGAAGGTCGGTCTGGAGGAGTTCCAGAAGGCTGCCCCGTATCTGGCCGACGCCTGGGGCTGTACCCGGGTGTCCGTGACCCAGGAAAAGCCCGGCCACGTCGTCATCCGTGGTGTGCGCGTGGACCCGCTGCTGACGCGGACCGCGCGCGTTCCCACTGGGAAGGCGCCCGAGGAACTGGCCCGGTGGAACCTGGGGTTGGACGAGTACGCCCAGCCGGTGAGCGTGGACCTGGCGGAGGTGCCCGGCGTGACCGTGGCCGGCCTTCCCGGCTTCGGCAAGACCTCGAACATCAACGGCTTCATCTGCGACTGCGCGCCCTCGCCTGCGGTGCAGTTCGCTTTCGCGGACGGCAAGGTTTCCAACCCGGCCGAGGGTGACTACGCCGACTTGCTCGCCCGGGCCTTCGCCGCCGTGGGTGACGATCTGGACGAGGCGAACAAGCTGTTCCGCCGCATCGTCGATCTGCGCCGTGCTCGCTCGTCCTCCATCAAGTCGGTTCTGGGGCGACGGGACATGTGGCACGGCGGGCCGTCCCGGTCCTGGCCGTGGGTCGTGCTGATCATCGATGAGGCGCACACCTACTTCCGCGATCACAAGGGCTCGGACAAGGAAAGCAAGCGGCTCGCTGCCCTGGCGGCGGAGAACGCCCGCCTGGTGGAGGACCTGGTGAAGAAGGGCCGCAGCGTCGGCATCCTGGTCTTCCTCGCCACGCAGAAGAGCACGGGGGATGCGATCCCCACGTTCATCCGGGACGTGTGCCCGGTCGGGTTGTCCTTCGCGCAGAAGACCGCTGATGCGGCCGTTGCTGCCCTCGGTGAGGACATCCGCGACTGGCCGGACGCCAACCCCGTCCAGTTGCAGGACCCGGCCTATGTCGGCGTCGCCGTGATGAAGCTCAGCGGGAAGACGGGTTTCACCCGCCTGCGCACGCCGTACGTCGCCGAGGCTGACGCTGCCCGCATCGCGGCCGAGACCGCCCACCTGACCGCCGACCCCGCCGAACTGCTCGCCGCACAGCTCCCTCTCGGGGTGTCCCTCGACAAGACCGATCACGACGAGGACGGCGAACCCCTCGCCGCATGACCCAACGACCCGAGCAGTCCGGACACTTGGAGAACTCATGACCTGCTCAGACTGCGGAAGCAGCGACACCACCGAGTACAGCTACGACGGCGGCAAGACCCCCACCGGCTACGAATGCCGCGACTGCGGCACCAACTGGCGGGCCCCCAGGGGCTGAACACTCCCCGCATCACATGGAACCGAGAGGAGGTGAACTCTTATGTCTGAGGAGCGGATCACTCAGCGGACCGTGACTGTGGTCATGGGCATCATTGCCGCCCTGGCGTTCGTCTTCTCCTTCGGCAACGTCTGGGCCCTCGCGCTCCGCCTCGGCGTCCCCGCCCCCATCGCCCCGTTGATCGCCCCCATGGTGGACCTGTCGGTGGTCGGGCTCCTGGTCGCCCTGCGCTACCTCTCCCTGCGCGGCGTCCCCGCCGCACAGATGAAGTCCGCAACCCGCCTGATGCACATCTCCGGCCTGCTGACCCTGGCCCTCAACATCGCCGAACCCATCGCCGCCGGACACTACGGCCGCGCCGCCGTGGACGCCGTGGCCCCCCTGCTCCTCCTCGGCTGGGGAGCGGTCGGCCCCCAGCTCCTCCGCGCCTTCCACGCGGTTGCCGCCGACATGCCCGCCCCGGGTAGCGCCCAGGCCGACGCCTCCGGCCCGGTCCCCGCCGACGAGCCCGCGCCGGGCCCCGATGACGAACCCGAACCGACCCTGGACGGCGACACCGCCCCGGCCGCTCCGCCCGCCATCGAAGCGGAACAGGCACCCGCGCCCGTAACGGCGCCCGCCCCGGTCCTGACCCCGGCGCCCGCTCCGCCCCTGGTTCCCATGCCGGCGCCTGCTCCTCCGGCCGCACCGGAATCCGTGGTGAACCCCGCCCCGGCCGTGAAGGTGCCTGAGCCGCTGCTGAACGAAGCACGCTCGATCGCCGACGCCCACCGCACCGAACACGGCGAACCCATCACTGTCGCCCAGCTCAAACGGCGACTCGGCGTCGGCCTCCCCATGGCCACCGCCCTCCACACGGCCATCACGGCCTGATCCCCGCCGGTCCTCCGGCACCTTCCCCGCCCTGTCCACGACTGGGCTCGGTCTGCCATGCGCCCGGGCAGCACCCCACCCCTCTCGCGGTGCTGCCCGGGCCCCACCCCTCAGCAGAAAGGACACCCTCCATGACGCGCATGCTCGACCTGCGCCACGTGGTGAGCCCCGCTCTGCGGGACCTGGTGGAGCTGGCCAACCTCGAAGACTTCGACCGCGTGGTCGAGCAGATCCGCAACGTGCGCGGCTGCTCCCGCCCGGTCAACCTCATCGGCCACACGGCCACCCTCGACGCTGCCACGAACACGGTGCTGCGCGCCTACTCCACCGCTGACGAACCCACGGGCCGCCTCCTGACCACCTGCGGCAACCGCCGCTCCTCGCGCTGCCCGTCCTGCTCCCGCGTCTACGCCGCCGACACCTACCACCTGATCAAGGCCGGACTCTCCGGCGGCAAGAACGTCCCGGAAACCGTCCGCACCCACCCCCGCGTCTTCGCCACCCTCACCGCACCCTCCTTCGGCCCCGTGCACAACCGCCGCACTACCCCAGCGGGCAAGGTCCTGAAATGCCGCTGTGGCACCCAACACGCTGACAATGACGCGGCGTTGGGGACGCCCCTGGACCCGAAGGCCTACGACTACACCGGCGCCGTGCTCTGGAACGCCCACGCCGGAGCCCTCTGGCAGCGCTTCACCATCTACCTCCGCCGCGAACTCGCCGCCCACCTCGGCATGACGCAGAAGGCCCTCAAAGCCGCCTTGCGCGTCTCCTTCGCCAAGGTCGCCGAGTACCAAAAGCGCGGCCTGGTCCACTTCCACGCCGTCATCCGCTTCGACGGCCCCGAAGGACACGCCACCCCGCCCCCGGCCTGGGCCACTACTGGCGCCCTCACCCACGCCATTCACGAAGCGGCCCAGCGGGCACGGCTCACGGTGGCCTCCAACGCGACCGGCGAACGTGAACTCACCTGGGGCGACCGCATCGACGTCCGCGAGATCGCCGCCCTCGGCGACGGCGAACTCACTGACCAGAAGGTTGCCGCCTACGTCGCCAAATACGCCACCAAGAGCGCCGAAGGCACCGGCACCGTGGACCGCTCCTTGATCTGCCGCCCCTGCGGCGGACGCGGCTACGTACGCGGCCCGGACAGCTTCCGCGACCTGTGCGGCGACTGCGACGGCACCGGCCAGTCCGAACCCATCGCGGACCTCAAGGTGGCCCGGCACGTCCGGCAGATGATCCGCACCGCCTGGGCCCTCGGCCACCTGCCGGAGTTCGCCGAACTCAAGCTCTGGAAATGGGCCCACATGCTCGGATTCCGGGGCCACTTCTCCACCAAATCCCGCCGCTACTCCACCACCCTCGGCGCTCTCCGCGACGTACGCCGCACCTGGCGTGTTGAGCAGGCCCGCGCCCGTGCCGGCCTCCCGGCCCCGGAAGAGAACACGACCCTCGTCGTCTCCCACTGGGCCTACCTCACCTCCGGCTACCGCCCCGGCGAGGAATCCATCGCCGCCCAAGTGCGCCACGACATTGCCGAAGCCCGCATTCAAAATCACCGCGTCAAGACCGAAGGGGAGCCCTGGCAGTGAGCCGCACCCGACATGACACCCTCACCCTGCCTGAGGTGCTGACCGAGATACGGATGTCCCGAGCCGCCTTCTACCGCATGCGGGCACGCGGCAAGGCGCCCAGGTGCCTCAAGCTCCCCAATGGCCAGATCCGAATTCGCCGCGCAGACCTCGACGCCTGGTTCAACAACTGCGAGGTGGCCTCGTGCTGACCTACGACGTTGACGTCTGGAGCATTCGGAAGCGTCCCGACCGAGCCAAGCCGTACCAGGTGCGCTGGCGCGTGGGGCCCAACACTTTCGGCAAGAGCTTCAAGCTCAGCGCCCAAGCCGACGGCCGTCGGTCCGAACTGCTCGCGGCCCTGCGCGCCCGCGAACCGTTCGATGCGGAAACCGGACTTCCTGAGTCGGAGCTGCAAGCGCTCAATGCATCCCCCACTCCTACGTGGTTCGACCATACGCAGGACTACGCGGCGATGAAGTGGCCCAATGCCTCGGCCAAGCACCGCGCGAGCATTGCTGACGCCCTGGCAACGGTGACACCTCACTTGGTGAGGGACAACCATGGCGCCCCCTCGCGGACCACCCTCCGAAGTGCCCTCTACTCGTGGTCGTTTCGCCTTGTACTGGGCGGCGATGGCACACTCCGCCACCGCTACGAGGTACAAGAGCCGCCCACCGACATCGCCGCAGCGCTGGCCTGGATTCGCCGCAAATCGGTAGATATCACTGACCTGAACACCGCCTCCGTGGTGCGAACCGCGCTCGACGCACTGAAGGTGCGACAGGATGGCACAGCCGCCGCCGAGAACACCGTGAAACGGAAACACACCGTGTTCAGCAACTGTCTGCGGTACGCCGTGGAACGCGAGTTGCTGACGACGTTGCCCCTGAACAAGGTGGATTGGACTCCCCCCGAGACTGACGATGAGATCGACTTTCGGTTCGTGCCCGGCCCCAAGCTCGCAAACGCTCTCATCACAGCTGCGGGGGCCCAGAGAACGCGCGGCCGACACCTGAAGGCGTTCTTCGGCTGCCTCTATTACGCGGCCAACCGTCCCGGCGAAGCGAGCAGCCTTCGGAAATCGGACTTCACGCTGCCCGAGGAAGGGTGGGGAGAAGTACTGCTGTCCACCAGCACACCCCGCGTCGGCTCCGGATGGACCGACACTGGCGAGTCCTTCGACACGCGCGGCCTCAAGAAGCGCGCAAGGAAGACCACCCGGCCGGTGCCCATCCCGCCCGTCCTGGTCCGCATGGTGCGCGAGCACATCGCGGAATTCGGCACGGCGGAAGACGGACGTCTGTTCCATGCCGTCCAGGGCGGTCACCTTCTGTCGAAGGAGTACGGCGAGGTTTGGAAGGCCGCTCGCGAAGCGGTGCTGACGGAAGCCGAAGCAGCCTCGCCCCTGGCCGAAGTGCCGTACTGCCTGCGTCATGCCGGCGTCTCCCTCTGGTTGCAGTCCGGTGTCTCCCCGGCCGAGGTCGCACGCCGGGCTGGCCACAGCGTCGCCGTCCTCTTCCGCTTCTATGCCAAGGTCCTCCACGGCCTTCAGCAGGAAGCCAACGAGAAGATCGAGCGAGCCCTGACGAAGGCCGCCGAAGCGCCAGCCGAATAACTTTCGCGTCCCCAAGAGGAGTGCGGTCCGTAGCTCACGAAGAGTTGCGGACCGCACTCCTTTTCACGTTCCGTCACGGCGAAAGCCCGGTCTGAGCCGCTCTGGCCCGGGCCACAGATGGGCCACACGCGCTGATCAACGCCGGGATACCGGTGATCCAAGGTGAGACAGACCCCATACGAAAGGGGTGCCCCAACCCGGGACACCCCTTGTGACCTGCCCTAATGCAGGACTGGCGGAGGCTGAGGGATTTGAACCCTCGGTGACATCGCTGCCACGACGGTTTTCAAGACCGTTCCCTTAGGCCGCTCGGGCAAGCCTCCCCGCGTCGCAACTGCTGCTGCGACGCGGGAACAGACTACCGGGTACGGGGGTGTGAGGCGGAGCCCTGGGGCGGGGTCAGCTGTCGCCCCTGCGCTCGCCCAGGATGATGTCGACCGTGGTCTGCTTGCCGTCGCGGGTGTAGGTCAGGGCGACCTTGTCGCCCGGCTTGTGGGTCCAGATCTCGCTGATCAGGGTGGGGCCGCTGTCGATCTGGGTGTCGCCCAGCTTGGTGATGACATCGCCCGGCTTGAGGCCGGCCTTGTCGGCCGGGCCGCCGGGGGTGACGGCGGGGGAGCCGTTGGCGCCGCCGGAGGCGATCTTGGCGCCGCTGCCGCCCTCCTTCATGTTCACCGTGGCCGAGATGACCGGGTAGATCGGCGTGCGGTTCTTGATCAGCTGCTCGGCTACGTTCTTCGCCTGGTTGATCGGGATCGCGAAGCCGAGGCCGATGCTGCCCGACTGGCCCTGGCCGCCGCCGAAGCCGCCGCCACCGCCCGCGGACTGGATGGCGGAGTTGATGCCGATGACGGCGCCCTGGGCGTTGAGCAGCGGGCCACCGGAGTTGCCCGGGTTGATCGAGGCGTCCGTCTGGAGGGCGCTCATGTAGGAGGACTGGCCGCTGCCACCGCCGTCGCTGGAGGCCACCGGGCGCTTCTTGGCGCTGACGATGCCCGTGGTGACCGTTCCGGACAGGCCGAAGGGCGCGCCGATCGCGACGGTCGCATCGCCCACCGCCGCCTTGTCGGAGTTGCCGAGCGGCAGCGGGTTGAGCTTGACCCCGGAGGGGTCCTTGAGCTTGATGACCGCGACGTCGTAACCCTGCGCGCGGCCGACGACCTCCGCGTCGTACTGCTTGCCGTCCGAGAAGGTCACCGAGAGCTTGCCGCTCTCGGCCGCCGAGGCGACGACGTGGTTGTTGGTGAGGATGTGGCCCTGGGTGTCGTAGACGAAGCCGGTGCCGGTGCCGCCCTCGCCGTTGCCGCTCCGCGCCTCGATGGTCACGACGCTCGGCAGCGCCTTGCTCGCGATGTCCGCGACCGAGCCCGGGGAACGGCTCTCGGTCTTCGGGTCGCCGGAGGACGAGAGAGTGGTGGAGGTGTCGCTACCGTTTCTGTCGGCCACCCAGTAACCGACGCCTCCGCCGACGCCGCCCGCGACGAGCGCCGCGGCCAGGACCGCCGCCACCAGGCCACCGGCCCGCTTGCGCGGCGGCGGGGGCGGCGCGCCCCACATCCCCACGGGGGCGCCCCCGTACGGCGGGGGCGCGTCGGCCCCGCCGTACCAACCGCCACCACCGGCCGGGCCCCCGGCGGCCGCGAAAGCGGCCTGCTGGGCAGCGGCGTGATCGCCGGGCATGGGTGCGGCGTGCGGCATCTGCGCGGTGTGGTCGACGGCTGCCGTCGCCGGAAGCTGGGCGGTCTGGGCGGTCTGCGCGATGTGCGCCATGTGCGCGGTCATCGCGGACTGATCCGCCGGGGGCGCGGTCGCCGGGGCGTTCGCGTCGGCAAGCGCGGACGGCTGCTGCGTCATCTCCTCGGGCTCCGGCTGCGCGGGAGGTGCGGACGGTACGGACGGGAGCTGCGCGGTCCGGTCGTCGGTCCGGTCGTCGGTCCGGTCGTCCGTACGGTCGTCCGTACGGTCCTGGGCCCGGTCGTCGTCGGCCTTCGTCAACGCCACCGCGTCCGCCGCGGTCGGCGGCCCCGCCGGGACGGGCGGGACGGAGCGATCCGCCTCGCCGGAGGCAGGAGCGGGCGCAGGCGCGGATTCGGATGCCGACGTCGCCGACGTCGCCGTCGTTGCCGGAGACGTCGTGCGCGGCCCTGCCGCGGACGGAACGGCGGCGCCCTCGTTCTCGGTGCTCACAGTTGTCTCCTCAATCAGGTACACGTCAGTTGTCGCGATATCCGGCCACGCTCGTATGTGTCTCGCATCAGCTTTTCCCATGACACGTCAGACCACCGTAAGCGGAGCCTGTGACCTCGGCCGCCAGTCCTTACTACAGGACAAATCACACCCCATGCGCGATCGCGCCGGCCGGTGGCACCATAACGCGGTGACCAACGCGCACCCGGCCAGGGACATCCGCCCAGAGCGCCACCCCCTCGACGTCGTCGCCCACCGTGGAGCCTCCGAGGACGCTCCGGAACACACGCTGGCCGCGTACCGGAAGGCGATCGAGGACGGCGCGGACGCGCTGGAGTGCGATGTGCGGCTGACCGCCGACGGGCATCTCGTCTGCGTCCACGACCGCCGGGTCAACCGCACGTCCAACGGTCGCGGCGCTGTGTCCACCCTCGAACTGGCCGACCTCGCGGCCCTCGACTTCGGGTCCTGGATGGGACAGGCCGCCGACGCGGAGGCCCCCGACCGGAACCTCGACCGGACCGCCACCGCCGGTTCCACCTGGGCCGACGCCGGGGCCACCGACCGCACCTCCGTCCTCACCCTGGAACGCCTCCTCGAACTCGTCGCCGACTCCGGCCGCCGCGTCGAGCTGGCCATCGAGACCAAGCACCCCACGCGCTGGGCCGGCCAGGTCGAGGACAAGCTGCTGGCCCTGCTCGACCGCTTCGGCCTCGCCCAGCCGCCGCCGGGCGAGCCCTCGCCCGTACGGGTGATGAGCTTCTCCGCGCGCTCCCTGCACCGGGTACAGGCGGCCGCGCCCGCCCTGCCGACCGTCTATCTGATGCAGTTCCTCTCACCCCGCTACCGCGACGGCCGGCTGCCCGTCGGGGTGCCCGTCGCGGGGCCGAGCATCCGGATCATCAGGAACAACCCGGACTACGTGGCCCGCCTGCACCACGCCGGCAACCAGGTGCACGTATGGACCGTGAACGAGCCCGAGGACGTCGAACTGTGTGCCCGCCTCGGCGTGGACGCGATCATCACAAACCGCCCCAAGGCAGTGCTTACCCAGCTCGGCCGCCGCTAGCGGCCATTACAAGGAGTGCACCGGCGCGTTCGGTGCGTATTCGAGCGTCGCGAGTGCCCCACAGCGTCGAGGTTGGCCGGTTTCCGGTCCAGTCCATTGGGGCATCCATCCCCTGACGTGGGGCAAAGGAGGTCTCGGGGGTGGCGTTGGTGGTGGCACAGGAGGTGCCCACATCGTCGATCATGGCCGTACCCCATGGTCCAGCCGGTGTGGGTGAAGCGAGACACCGGATGCGCAAGGACTTGCGCACCAGTGGGGTACCGGAATCGGTCATCGACGACGCGGTACTGATCCTTTCGGAGCTGCTCAGCAACGCGTACCGCCACGGTCGCCCGCTGAGCCGGGAGAACGGCAGGAGAGCCCGCGAGGGGCACGGCGGCATCCTGGCCGCCTGGCGGGTCGACGAACGCGGCAGCCTCACCGTCGAGGTCACCGACGGAGGCGGACCGACCCGTCCCTTTCCGGCCACTCCTTCGGTCACCGCGCGCGGCGGCCGGGGACTGAACATCATCAGCGCGCTCTCGCAGGACTGGGGCGTACGCGACTCCATCGGCGAGGTGACCGTATGGGCAGCGCTCTCCGTACGCGCCGGTTTCGCTACGCGCGTCGGTCCCGACCCCGTCCTGACCTTCGCCGACCTCGACGAGCTGATGTGATGACGCGCGTAGATCCCGCAGGTTCCGCGTCTCCCGGAGATGCCGCCTTGCGCGCCCCCGCACCGACGGACCCGCGCCCGCCATTCAGCGCGGCCATGCCCTCGGCCACGAGCACGGCCACGGCCACAGACACGGCCGCACCCACGTCCACGTCCACGTCCACGTCCACGTCCATGCTCGCGTCCGCGCCCACACCCGCGCTCACGTCCGTGCCCGCGCCCACACCCACGCTCATGTGACGAGCCACGAATCACCCGGGGCCCGCGCCCGCCGCCACCCAGGTGTACGGACCCTCCTGCGGCTACGCCGCCCGCCTGCCGTCCGCGTGCCCTGCGCGCCCCTTCCCGCGCGTGCCCGGCTGTGCCGACACACCGGGCGCTAGGCTCGCGCCCGTCAACGCAGTAATGCCGTTCGGCACACGAGCGACCGCACGAGAAACGCCGTGGGGCGCAGCCCGCCGGGCGCAACGATCGGGAGACACGCACACCATGGCCAAGAAGCGCCGCCCCCAGACCAAGGCCGCCACGCCGCAGGCCGGCGACGTGCCGATCCCCGTCGTCGGCGCCCGCGAGCCCTGCCCCTGCGGCTCGGGCAGGCGCTACAAGGCCTGCCACGGGCGAGCCGCCTCGCACGCGGTGGCCGAGCTCGTGCAGCGCCCCTTCGAGGGGCTGCCCGGCGAGGCCGACTGGGTCGCCCTGCGCGAGCTGGTGCCCGCCGCGACCGTGCAGCTCAAGCTCAAGGACGGGCTGCCCGAAGGCGTGCCCTCCGTGACCCTGGCGACCGTCCTGCCGATGGCCTGGCCCGCGCTGCGCCGCGACAGTGGCGCCGTGCTGCTGGGCCTGCAGAACGACACCCCGACCGGCGACCTCAGCCGCGACCTCGCCGACACCCTGCAGCGAGCCCTGGCCGCCGCGCCCGGCACCCCGGTCACCGCGGAGCGCATCGGCGCCGAAGGGCCGCGGCTGCAGGACCTGCTGGACCCGGCCGGCCCGTTCGAGCCGGTCGTCCACACGGGCTTCGAGTTCTGGATCGAGAACGCCGAGAACGCCACCGGTGAGGTCGCCGCCTCGCTGGAGCGGGCGAACGCCGCCGCGATCCCGACCGTGCGGCTGTCGGGCGTCGAGGCCGCGTATTGGTGCGAGACCCCGGACAAGAACCACCTGCGCTGGGTCATGACCCACCCGGAGGAGCAGCTTCTGGACGCTCTCGCGCGGCTGCACGTCACGGGCGGGACCTCGCTCGGCGAGGGCACCCGCCTCGTCGGGTCGTTCCGCGCGCACGGTCTGATCGTTCCGGTGTGGGACCTGCCGAGCGACGTCCGCGCGGAGGACGTGGAGAAGCCGGCCGTGGCCTTCGCCGAGCGGCTCGCCGCCGCGCTCGCGGACGACAGCCCGCTGACGGCGGAGGAGCGCCGCGCCCGCGGTGGTCTCACCAGTCGTCAGGTCACCCTGAACTGATCGGATATCCGTTCGGAGAACCACTAGGAATCAGCCGCGCCGCCGAACCCGGTGGAGGGAATGATTCCGGGGTTCACCGCCGGTAAACCCCGGTAAATGGCGGGTCAAGCCGCGTGACTCCTGTCACAACTCCCGCTCCAAGGCCGGAAATCCGCGTCCGGAAATCCGCGATCGAATTTGCGAACCGCGGATCTCTTGTTACGGTTCTGGAAGCCCGGTCGCTGGTGCATCCCCCGTCGCCAGCGACCGGGCGTTTCCATGCCCGGACACGACAGGGCACGGCAGGACACGGCGCAACACGGCAGGGCGCGGCAGCCGGACGGGAAGTACGGGCCCGCCCGCGAAGGCATCTCGCAAAGCTCTCACGAAAGCGCCCACGAGGGCCGGGGAGACGGGTACCACCCGAGCCCGCCGACGTCGGCGGAGAGCCCCCGGGACCGCCCGAAACTCGCGACAAGCCGGCGGAGTCCTCAGGCCCGGCGCAGACCGGCAGAAGCCACGCTCAGGCCCAGCACCGGCCAACAGAGCCCTGCTCAAACCCGCTACGGACCGGCAGGGGCCCCCAGAAGTCCATAGGAAGCCCGCAGAGTCCCGCCATGGCGCCAACCCCACCGCGCCGACCCCACCGCCCCACCGCCACCCGCGCGGAAGCCGCACAGCCGAGCCGTGGGCGGCGCATGGAACGCTCCGGGCGCCCCCTTCAGGAGCTTCCCGCGGGCGTACTCGTGAACGCGTTCGTGAGCGCGTTCACGGGCGCACTCGCGGGCGCACTCGCGGGCGCACTCGCACTCGCGGGCGCGTTCGTGAGCACGTCCGGGAGCACGTCCGGGAGCACGTCCGGAGAGCACCTCCGGGAGCACGTTCGTGAGCACGCCCCGGAGCGCGTTCCTGCGCGCGCTCTCAATCCTCGTCAGCCGCCGGTGAGTTGCTCCCGGAGCGGAGCATCAGCTTCCCCTCCGTCGAGGCGATCTCCGCGACCGCCGCATACGAGCCATGTCCCCGCAGGGTCGGCTCGTGCGGCGTCTCGCACAGGTCCGGATCATCGGTCGCGGCCAGCCGGCAGTGCACCTGCACGGTCCGGCCGGCGGGCGCCATGAGCGTGAGGACACCCGCCAGCGGGGTGCCCGTGGCGTTCCGGTAGTACGTACGGGCCCAGGTGTCCCCCGCGCGCTCCAGGACGCACGTCTGGGCCTCGACGCCCTCGGGAGAGGCCAGTTCAGGGCCGCACCGGGCCGATCCGCGGTCCGGGTCGTCCGTCCCGGCGCCATAGGGGCCGTAGGAGTCGCGGGAACCGCCGAGTCCCAAGAGGCCCGCCGGGCCGGAACGGTCGTCGTCCGGGCGGAGGGGAGCGCCCGCGGCCCCCGGGCCGCGGAAGCCGGCCGGCCGGATCAGCTCCTGCCCCTTGGCCCGCTCCTTGGCCGGATTCACCTTCTGCCGGGGCTTTTCGCGGCCGCTCAGGCTCGCCGGGCCCGCCGTGGCGGCCGCCAGCGGCAGCACAACGGCGACGGCCACCGCGCCGGCCAGCGCGATCATCCGGGAATTCGCCGCACGCCGTGAGAACGCGCCGGGCACACTGGACGCACGCACCATGGGACCACCTGCAATTTCGCCGCGGAAGCTGACTCGCTCGATCGCGGGGACGGACCGGAATTGATCGCGGGGACGGATTCGGACGCACGCCCGCCGGGCCGGCGGCGCCCTATGTACCGGCGCCCGCCACAGCCCTAGTGCCGAACATAGGGGCACCGCCTTGTTCTTCGGTCCTCGCACGGCCGTTTCCTGCGGTTCTTTCGGCGGCTTACACCCTTACGAGTGAGAGCGCGTGCGTCTCCCGTCCGTACGCGCCCTCATAACCCGTAAGGAGCACCGCCGTCACCGCGTCCGGCCACTTCGCCGGCCACCGGGAATGACCACCCCGCCCGGACCACCGGGAATGACCACCCCGCCCGACCACCCCGCCCGACCACCGGGACCGATCACCCCGCCCCGCCACCGCGGACCGCCGTGCCGATCGGCTTGCGCCCGGCGTCAGTACGCCAGCCTGCTGCTGCCGCCGCCTGGCGTGCCCGTGCTCCGCACGCTCTGCTCGACGAGAACGTCGACCACCGAGGCGACATCAGGCAGCCAGGGCCGGGCCAGGCCGTCCGCCCGGCGGTCGGAGGCCGTCTTTCCGCCCCGGCCGGCCGCCGCGGCCGCCGGCCTCGGCGCGCGTTCCCAGCGGACCCGTCCGGCACCCGTGGGCGACGGCGGCAGGACCGCGTAGCCGCCCTCGCCGTGGAACCGCAGGGAGCCGGGCACCCAGTCCTGGCTGTTGAGCAGCTCGCCCAGGACCTCGAGCGAGTAGGGGGCCACCAGGAGGGACCAGCGGGTGGGGGTGGCCACCACCGGGCCGAGCCGCACGCCCGCGTGGTCGAACGCGGCCAGCGCGCGGGCCGCGGCGACCGCCGGCAGGCTCACGGCACAGGGCGCCCGGCCACCGGTGGCGAGCACGACGGGCGCCTCGGGCCGGTTGGTCCACCACCAGCGGACCATCCGGGCGTCGGTGGTCGCCGCCAGCAGCCCGGGGTCGAACGGGTGGGCGCCGGGGACCACGCAGTCGGGGTCGGGACAGCCGCATTCACGTACGCGGCCGATGCCGGGCCGCAGGCCCACACCGGGGAGTACGGGCCACTGCCACTCGGTGGCGTAGGTCAGGGCCGCGGTGAGCACCGCGGACCTGCCGGCCCGCCGGAGGGAGAGCTTCCGTCGCCTTCCGAGGATCTCGCGCATGAGCGCTCGTTCCTTTCCGTGAACGCCGAAGGTGGGTCCCTGCCTTCGGACAGGGACCGTCTTGCACATACATGACACGTTGGCAGGAACTGCATGGACTGCAGGAACCGCACGGACCGCATGGACTGCAGAAACTGCATCGAGCGCAGGGACTGCAGGAACCGCATGGACTACGCATAGCCCCTGAGGTTGCGGGGACTACATGGCACTACGGGACTGCTCGGCGCGGTACTCAACGCGCCGCTGCCCCTCGGACCGGCACACCAGGTGGATCCAGGTGGATCACGGGTCGCTACGCGTACAACGCAGCGCATCACGCCACAGGCCGAGCGTGAAACCTGGCGGGGGGTGGCGCGCGTATGGCGCTTGGTGCTGAACCGGTGCGCCCTCGCCCGCGGCATGGGTTGCCCCACGCCACTCGGGGATGGGCGTGGCCGTCGACCGATAAGACGCTCGGGCCCGCCTCCGGGTTGCGGGGCGGCCCCAACTGCCGCTGCCCTTCTCCGAGTACGTACCCACCGTGGTGGATGTGACGCGTTGTTGGAGCGACGTCAGTCGACCGCAAAACGAGGGCTACGGCACTATTTTCCGGCCAAACTTCAAGGCGGTACGGAACCTCACCAGACACCACCAATCCCACTGGTCCAATGCTGGACATTCCCTTGCCCGGGCGTGTACATGTGGAGCACTGATAGCGCGCAACACGACAGGGGGTTTGCGATGCTATTGCGCAGGAAGCCCAGGCCGATCAGCTGGTCGAGCGGTTGCGGCCGAACGCCGCGGGCCGTGCCCCCGACGCGCCACGAGAGCGGTTCCACGCGGCCGGGCCCGGGCAGCAGGCCATGACCGCGCCCCACCTGCCGAAAGTGGCCGGAATCAGCTCACCGGTCCCCGCTCCCGCGCACACTTCCGCCCCTGCGGTTCCCTCTCCCCCCACCGTGCCCGAGCCGCCGGCCCCCGCGCCGTGCGCCCTGGTGCAGGACCGTCTGGCGGGCTGGGTCTCGGACCTCACCACGCTCCAGGAGCTGACCGAACGGCTGGCCAGGACGGCCCGCCTGGACGACGCCCTGCACGAGGTGCTGCGGGCCGGCGCCTCGCTCGTCGGCGCCGGCCGCGGCCTCGTCACCCTCCACTCCGCCGACGCCGACGGGGCCGGGCACCCCGTCACCGTCGGCCTGGGCCTGGGCCTCGCCGACCTGGGCCACATCGAGACGATCCCGCACGAGCGCGACCGCGCGCCCCACAGCCCGTACGTGCGGCTGCTCGACGACCTTCCGCCCGTCGGCGACCGGTCCGGCACGGCCCACCCCGACATCCCGGGCGAGGGCGGCCTCGACCCCCGCCACCGGGAGGTCGCGGCGCGTCTGGGCTACGCCGCCAGTTACGCCGTTCCGCTGGAATCCCCCGTCTCCCCCCGTGCGGACTCCGGTGCTCCGCCCGCCGCCGGGCGGATCGGCGCGGCCGTGTGGCTGTACGACGAGCCCGCCGAGCCCACCGAGCGGCAGCGTCATCTGGCCGGGCTCTACTGCGGCTACGCCACCGAGCACCTCGCCCGGCTCGTCGAGCTGACCCACGCCCGCGAGGCCGTCGCCACCCTGCGCGAGGAGCTGCTCCCCAGCCGCCTGCCCCGCGTCCCCGGCGTCCGCCTCGCGGTCCGTCACCGCACGGGCCCGCAGGGCGGCGGCGACTGGTACGACGCGCTGCCGCTGCCCGAGGGCGCGCTCGGCCTCGCCATCGGCGGAATCACCGGCTCCGGTCCCGGGGCGATCGCCGCGATGGGGCGTCTGCGGGCCTCCCTGCGCGCGTACGCCGTCATGGAGGGCGAGGATCCGGTCGCCGTCCTCTCCGACCTCGAACTGCTGCTGCGGGTCACCGAGCCCGCCCGTGCCGCGACCGCCCTCTTCGCGTACTGCGAACCCGCGGAGCGGAAGGTGGTCGTCGCCGGAGCCGGGCACTGCTCACCGCTGATCATCGGCTCGGACCGGGTGGAGTACGTGGAGACCTCGCTCTCGGCGCCGCTGGGCATGCTGGCGTGCTGGGAGGCGCCCAGCGTGGAGATCGAACCGGCTCCCGGAGAAACGCTCCTCTTCTACAGCGACGGCCTGCTGCACCGTACCGGTGACTCGATGGACCGGGCCTACGCCCGGTTGCACGCGGCGGCGGCGGGCGTCCCCAGGGCCGCACGGCGGGATCCGGAGGCGGTCGCGGACCACGTGCTGCGGACGGTTCTGCCGGATGGAAGCGTTCCGGAGGGTGGCGAGGACGTGATCCTCCTGGTGGCCCACTTCGAATGACCTTCTGAGCACCCTGAGCACACCCCTCGCGGCCTGCGGTCATTCTGTATGAACGCATGTCCGCCGCTGACTGTTCGGTCACAGCCTTCTCGGGCACTTTCCCCCGCACATACGATGGAAAGCGGCCCCGTTCGAGGAGGAAACGCAGTGAACGAGCACCAGCCCGCGCCCGAGAACCCCGAAGGTGACGAGCCG
Source organism: Streptomyces sp. NPDC026206 (assembly GCF_040638465.1). Classification (NCBI taxonomy): domain Bacteria; kingdom Bacillati; phylum Actinomycetota; class Actinomycetes; order Kitasatosporales; family Streptomycetaceae; genus Streptomyces; species Streptomyces sp. NPDC026206. Next base: position 344,873 of record NZ_JBEZYL010000003.1, on the reverse strand, counting down.
ATCAAGCAGCGGAAGAACGGCCTCTACCCGGCCGTCTCCGACGAGCTCGCGGAGAACATGAAGTCCGGCTGGGCCGACACCGAGCTGCACGACCTGCGCCCGATAGCCCAGGCCGCGGAGACCGCCCGCCGGCGCGCCGAGCTCTCCGCGCGCTTCCCCGGTGAGCGCCTGGTGATCCCGGCAGGCAACCTGAAGACCCGTTCGAACGACACCGAGTACAGCTTCCGCGCCTCGACCGAGTACGTGTACCTCACCGGCGACCAGACCCAGGACGGCGTCCTGGTCCTGGAGCCCACCGGTGCGGAGGGAAAGAGCGCTCACGAGGCGAAGCTGTACCTGCTGCCGCGCTCGAACCGTGAGAACGGCGAGTTCTGGCTCGACGGCATGGGCGAGCTGTGGGTCGGCCGCCGCCACAGCCTCTCCGAGGCCGAGCAGCTCTTCGGCATGCCCTGCGAGGACGTCCGCGAGCTGGCCGACGCCCTGCGCGAGGCCACCGGCCCGGTCCGGGGCGTCCGCGGCCACGACGCCGGCATCGAGGCGGCCCTGACCGACAAGGTCACCGCCGAGCGCGACGAGGAGCTGCGCGTCTTCATCAGCGAGCAGCGCCTGGTGAAGGACGCGTTCGAGGTCGGTGAGCTGCAGAAGGCCGTCGACTCCACCGTCCGCGGCTTCGAGGACGTCGTGAAGGTCCTCGACAAGGCCGAGGCCACCAGCGAGCGCTACATCGAAGGAACGTTCTTCCTGCGCGCCCGCGTCGAGGGCAACGACATCGGCTACGGCTCCATCTGCGCCGCCGGCCCGCACGCCACCACCCTGCACTGGGTGCGCAACGACGGTGCCGTCCGCTCCGGCGAGCTGCTGCTGCTCGACGCCGGCGTGGAGACCCACACCCTCTACACCGCCGACATCACCCGCACGCTGCCGGTCAACGGCACGTACACCGAGCTCCAGCGGAAGATCTACGACGCGGTGTACGAGGCCCAGGAGGCCGGCATCGCCGCCGTGAAGCCCGGCGCCAAGTACCGCGACTTCCACGACGCCGCACAGCGGGTCCTCGCCGAGAGGCTCGTCGAGTGGGGCCTGGCCGAGGGCCCGGTCGAGCGCGTCCTGGAGCTCGGCCTGCAGCGCCGCTGGACCCTGCACGGCACCGGCCACATGCTGGGCCTGGACGTCCACGACTGCGCGGTCGCCCGCACCGAGACCTACGTCGACGGTGTCCTGGAGCCCGGCATGGTCCTGACCGTCGAGCCCGGCCTGTACTTCCAGGCCGACGACACCACCGTGCCGCAGGAGTACCGCGGCATCGGCGTCCGGATCGAGGACGACATCCTCGTCACCGAGGACGGCAACCGGAACCTCTCCGCCGGTCTGCCCCGCACGTCCGCGGACATCGAGGCGTGGATGGCCGCCCTCAAGGGCTGACCCGCCCGTTCCGCACCGACGACCCCGCGGCCCGCGTACGGCGGCCGCGGGGTCGCGCGCGTCCCGGGCGGCGCCGCGCAGCGGGCCTGCGGCGGGCGCATGATGGCTGTAGGGGGCTTCCGCACGAGGGAGGTACCGGGTCATGACCAAGTTCATGGACGTACATCACGGCATGAAGGGCATCACCGGGGATCAGCTCGCGGCCGCGCACCGCGCGGATCAGGCCATCGAGCGCGAGGAAGGCGTGCACTTCGAGAAGGCGTGGGCGGACCCGAAGTCGGGGACCGTGTACTGCCTGTCCGAGGCGCCTTCGAAGGAAGCGGTCAAGCGCATCCACGAACGGGCCGGCCACCCGGTCGACGAGGTCCACGAGGTGCCCTTGTCGATCTCCTGACCGGCACCCCGGCCCCCGGGTCTGCGCACCGCCGCGACCGGGCCGCGCCGTCGCACCCCGGTCAGGCCGGGGGCAGGCTTCAGGACACCACCCACAGGCTTCAGGGCACCCGCAGGCTTCACCACACCCGTCGGGCTCATGACACCCGTCGGCCTCACGGCGCCCGTCGGCCTCACGACGCCCGCAGGAGCGCCGCCGAGGGCGGGGCGCCCTCTCTCCACTTGAGGATCTTGTCGAAGCTGACCACCGCGCCCTGCCGGCCCGGCCGGTTGCGGACGCGGACGTGGTCGGTGAGGGACTCGATCAAGAAGAGACCCCGGCCGTGTTCGTCCTGGACGGGGGCCGGGGTCCTGGCTTGCAGCGTGCGGGCCGGGAAGCGACGGGCTCGCCTGGGCCGTTCGGCGAAGCCGGGCCCGGAATCGGTGACCTCGATGCGACAGGTGTCACCGTCGATGAGCGCGGTGACGCGGTAGCCGGTGGAGGCGTCACCACCGTGCTCGACCGCGTTGGCGCACGCCTCGCTGAGCGCGACCGCCAGGTCGTAGGAGGTCTCGGAGTCGACGCCGGCCGTCTCCATGGCACCGATCAGAAGCCGCCTGGCGAGCGGAACGCTCGCGGCCTCGCGCCGCAAGTGGAGTGACCACCAAATGCTCATGCTCAGCCTCCTGGCTGCGGCTCGACATACCGATACGTATAGCCGCGAGAAGCACTCCATAAGCCTGCGGGCCGTGTGAGTCCGCTCATTCGGCCGACGCGCCGTGCGGCGCGGGACGTGTATGGGACAAGGTGACAAGCCGGGCGGGCGGCCGGGACCCCCTGCCGTAGGGAATCGGTAAGCCCGGTGGGATGATGGCGCAGCCATGCCTCACCCCGTCGCGCGCGCCGGCGCGGATCTGCGACTGATACGGGCCGCGGTGTTCACCGCGGTCTGTGTTCTGCTGTCCGCGGGCGGGCACGTGCTGGCGTCCTGCGCGAGCGTTCCGCTGTGGTCGCTGGGCGCGGGATTCGCGGTCGTCTTCGCGGTGGCCGCGCCGCTGGCCGGGCGGGAACGCTCGCTGCCGGGGATCGCCCTTTGCCTGGGCGCCGGGCAGCTCGTGCTGCACACGCTCTTCGGCCTCGGTCAGCAGGTCACGGGCGCCGCGTCGGCCGGCCGACAGGCCGCCGCCGAGGGCGGGTTGATCCATTTCGCGGCGCAGCTCACCTGCAACCAGCGTCCGATGTCCGCGGGCGAGGCACGCCGGGTCATCACCGACGCCGGCCTCGACCCGGCCGTCCACCCGGCCCTTCACCCCTCGGCGATGACCGGGCCGGGCGGCCACACCGTTCCCGCATCCCTGTCGCACGCGCTGCTGCCCTCGCTGCCCATGCTGCTCGGCCATCTGCTCGCCGCGCTGGCGGTGGGCTGGCTGCTGCGGCGCGGTGAGGCCGCGCTGTGGCGTGCGGTGCGGCTGTCGGCACGGTCGGCCCGCGGTGTCGCGCAGGCCGCGCTCGTGCGGGCGTTGCGGGCCGCGCTGGTGCTCGTACGTGTGCCGGTCGCGGAGCCGCTCGTGGCATGCGGGTGCCCGGCGGATGCGGAGGACGAGCGTCCGGCACGGGAGCCGGAGCTGCGGCATCTGGTGATCAGGCGGGGACCGCCGCGCCTGGCTCTCGCGGCCTGACGACGCGACGTACTCCCTCTTCTCCACCGCACGACCCCTGCGGCGCCGTAGCGACGGCACCCTGCGGCGTCCGGCGGGCTCGGTGACGGGAGGGCTGTCGTGCCGCTGCCGCACGCGCGCCTTCCTTTCCGGTCCCCCCCTGCCTGTGGAGTGTTTTCCCATGACCGCATCGCGTATCCGTGCCGCTCGTACCTCTCTTGTCGGCGGCATCGCCGCCGGCAGCCTGCTGCTGCTCGCCGGCCCCGCCTTCGCGCACGTGAGCGTGCAGCCCGGCACCGCCGAGAAGGGCGGCTACAGCACCATCTCGGTGAAGGTGCCGAACGAGAAGGACAACGCCTCGACCGTGAAGCTCGAGCTCAGCCTCGACCCCAAGCACCCGCTGGCCTCGGTGATGCCACAGGCGGTCCCGGGCTGGGAGGTCAAGGTGGAGAAGACCAAGCTCGACAAGCCGCTGCAGATGCACGGCAAGACGATCGACGAGGCCGTCAGCAAGGTCACCTGGACCGGCGGCAAGATCGAGCCCGGGCAGTTCCAGCAGTTCCCGCTGTCGGTCGGCCAGCTGCCCACCGACACCGACGAGCTGGTCTTCAAGGCCCTGCAGACGTACTCCGACGACGACGTCGTCCGCTGGATCGACGCCTCCAAGCCGGGCGGCCACGAGGCCGAGCACCCGGCGCCGGTGCTCAAGCTCGTCGAGAAGGGCTCCGCCGGCACGGCCGGCAAGACGGACGCCAAGGACGCCAAGGGCACGAAGGACACGAAGGACGCCAAGGACGGCGGGGCCCAGGCGGCCGCCGCCACGGACGGCAAGGACGGCGGCTCGGACACCACGGCCCGGGTCCTGGGCGTCGCCGGCATCGTCGTCGGTGTGGCCGGCACCGCCTTCGCCGTCCTCGCCGGGCGCCGCCGTTCCACGGCCTGACGCCCTCCGCCCGTACGGAAACCGCCCCCCGGCCGGCGCTCGCACCGCCCGCCGGCCGGGGCGGCACCGACCCACTCCCTGGAGAAGCACTCCATGCGCACCAAGATCCTTGGCGCGGTACTGGCCACGGCCGCCGCGCTCACCCTGACCGCCTGCGGCGGCTCGGACGGCTCGGGCGACAAGCCCGTGGCCGACGTCTCGGCCGAGTCCCCCAAGACCGGGGCGATCACCCTGGACTCCGCCAAGGCCAAGCCCGACCTGGTCCTGACCGACACGGCGGAGAAGAAGTACGAGCTGGTCAAGGAGACCAAGGGCCGTCCGGTCCTGCTCTACTTCGGCTACACCTACTGCCCCGACGTCTGCTCGACGGTCGTCGCCGACATCGCCGCCGCCGAGAAGAAGCTGCCCAAGGCCGACCAGGACAGGCTCCAGGTCGTCTTCGTCACCACCGACCCCGAGCGCGACACCCCCAAGCGGATGCGCGAGTGGCTCGACGCGCAGGGCGGCCAGGACATAGTCGGTCTGACCGGTGACTTCGACACGATCCAGGCGGCGGCCAAGCCGCTCGGCATCCTCGTGGAGAAGCCGAAGAAGGAGAAGGACGGCTCCATCACCGTCAGCCATGGCGCCGAGGTCGTCGGCTTCTCGCCGAAGGACGACGGCGGCCACTGGATCTACACCTCGTCCACCACGTCCGAGCAGTACGCCAAGGATCTCCCGAAGATCGTCAAGGGGGAGAACCCGTGATGCGCCCGAAGAACATGAACAAGGCCACCGCCGCCACCGCCGCCGTCCTGCCGCTCGCGCTCGCCGGGGGCCTGCTCCTGGTGACCGGATGCCAGTCGGAGAAGAACGCCCTCTCGCCCGGCAGGCCCGAGCTGTCCGTCAGCGGCGCGTACCTGCCGCAGCCGGCGATGGCCGACATGGCGGCCGCCTACTTCACCGTCACCAACGACGGCGGCAAGGCCGACCGGCTCACCAAGGTCACCAGTCCGCTCTCGCCGGACGTCACCCTGCACACCACCGACGGCTCGCAGATGAAGCACGCCCCGGAGCTGGAGGTGCCCGCGAAGGGGAGGCTGTCGCTCGCGCGCGGCGGCACGCACCTGATGCTCGGCAAGCTCGCCCACAAGCCGAAGGCGGGCGAGAAGGTCGAGTTCACGCTGCACTTCGCCACCTCGGCGCCCATCAAGATCAAGGTGCCGGTCGAGAGCGCGACCTACCGCCCCAAGGACTGACGGGCGATGAAGACCCCGATCACCGGGCCGCCGATCACCGGGCCGCTGCGGACCACCGGGCCTCTGCGGACCACCCGGCGGATGGCGGCGCTCCTCGGGACGCTGCTCGCCGCGCTGCTGTGCACGCTCACCCTGGGGGCGGGCACGGCGTCGGCCCACGCGGCGCTCACCTCCACCGACCCCGCCGAGGGGTCGGTGGTGCCGGCCGCACCACGGCAGATCCGGCTCACCTTCTCCGAGGGCGTGCTGCTCGGCGCCGACTCGGTGCGGGTCCTGGACCCGGGCGGCGAGCGCGTCGACGAGGGCAGGCCGGAGCACGTCGGCGGCAGGTCCGACACGGCCGCCGTCGCACTGCGCGCCCGGATCGCCGACGGCACCTACACGGTGGCCTGGCAGGCGGTCTCGGCGGACAGTCACCCGGTGGCCGGGGCCTTCACCTTCTCGGTCGGTGCTCCGTCGAGGACGACGGTGGCCGTGACATCGGCGGCCACCGGGATCGACCCCGTCGTCGACGCCTTCTACGGCATCGGCCGCTATGCGGCGTACGCGGGCTTCGTCCTGCTCGTCGGCGGCTGCGTCTTCGCCGGTGTGTGCCGCTCGTCGCGGCCGGTGCAGCGGATCGCGGTGGCCGGCTGGGTCGCGCTGTTCGTCTCGACGGCGGTGCTGTTGCTGCTGCGGGGCGCGTACACGAGCGGCAAGGGGATGGGGTCCGTCCTGGACCTGACGCTGCTCGGCGACGCGCTGGCCACGAAGCCGGGCGCGGCGCTGCTGTCGCGGCTGCTGCTGCTGAGCGCGGCGGCCGTCTTCCTGGCGGTGCTGTTCGGTTCGTACGCGCGGGAGGACGGCGACTCCTGCGCGCGGGAGGACGGCGACGCGGCGTCCGGGCGGCGCCGTGACGTCGCCTACGGGCTCGGGATCGGCGGCACGGTCGTCGCGGCCGGGCTGGCGGCGACGTGGGCGATGGCCGAGCACGCGTCGGCGGGGATCCAGCCCTGGCTCGCCATGCCGGTCGACGTGGCCCATCTGCTGGGCGTGGCCGTCTGGCTGGGCGGACTGGCCGCGCTGCTGGCCACGCTGTGGTCGGGTGACGCCGTCCCGCGCACGGCCGTGCGGCGCTTCTCGCGGATGGCGTTCGTCTCGGTGTGCGTGCTGGTGGCGACCGGGCTCTACCAGGCCTGGCGGCAGGTCGGCTTCTCGTGGAGCACGCTGACGGGCACGGAGTACGGGCGCTGGCTGCTGCTCAAGGTGGGGCTGGTGGCCGTCATGCTGGCCGTCGCGTTCTTCTCGCGCCGGTGGACGGACAGGCTCGCCGAGCCCGCCGCCGCCGAGTGCAAGGCGGCCGTGAAAAAGGGCAGGGTGCCCGTCGGCAGGGCCGCCGCCCCGGCCGACCCCGTACGCGCCGCCCAGCTCGCGCGGCAGCAGGCCGCACTGGAGAAGGCGGCGGGCAGGCGGGAGCGCGACGCGGACGGGAACCGCAGCGGGCTGCGGCGCTCGGTCCTCGCCGAGACGGCCGTCGCCGTCGTCCTGCTCGCCGTCACCACCCTGCTCACGGGCACCCAGCCGGGCCGCGCGGAGGCCGGGCAGAAGCGGGCCGCGAGCGGTGGCGCTGCGGCACCGGCCACGGCCGGCCCCGCCGAGGTGAGCATCGCCTACGACACGGGCGGGACGAACGGACGCGGCACGGCCCGGGTCACCGTCGACCCGGCGCGTTCCGGCGGCAACACCGTCGCCGTCACTCTCATGGCTGCCTCCGGCAGCCCTGTGGACGTACCGGAGCTGACACTGTCCTTGACCGAGACGGAAAAACGGATCGGTCCCCTGCGGGTTGCGCTCGAACGTCAGTCCGCCGGGCATTGGCAGGCCACCGGATTCCGGCTGCCCATGGCCGGCGACTGGCAGCTGTCCCTGACCGTACGGACCTCGGACATCGACCAGGTCACCGAGACCGGGAACGTGAAGATCAACTGATGGCTGACACCACTGACACCAGAGCCGGCGAGAGCTCCGGCACCGCATCCGGCACCGCATCAGGCACGGGCTCCGGCGACGCCTCCGGGAACTGTCCGGCCGCCGTCTCCCGGCGGCGGCTGCTGGGCACCGCCGGAGCCGCCGGCACGGCCGCGCTCATCGTGGGCGGGGTCGCCGGCGCGACCGGGGCCGAAGCCGTGCGCGGCAGGCCCGAGCCCCTCTCCTCCGTCGGAGCGGCCGCCGTGCCCTTCCACGGCACGCACCAGGCGGGCATCGTCCAGCCCTCACAGGCGCACGGCCATCTGACCGCCTTCGACCTCGCGCCCGGGGCCGACCGCAAAGCGGCGGCGGCACTGCTGCGCCGCTGGTCGGCGACGGCGGCGGAGATGATGGCGGGCAGGACGCCGCAGGGTGACGGCTCGGGCATCGCCCTGGACGCGGGACCGTCGTCCCTGACGATCACCTTCGGCTTCGGCCACAGCTTCTTCGACCGGACCGGCCTGGTGGCCAGACGGCCCGCCGCGCTGGAGCCGCTGCCCGCCTTCAGCGCCGACGCGCTCGACGCCAAGCGCAGCGACGGCGACCTGTGGGTGCAGATCGGTGCCGACGACGCGCTCGTCGCCTTCCACGCGCTGCGGCTGCTCCAGAGGCAGGCCGGCGAAGCAGCCCGGCTGCGATGGCAGATGACCGGCTTCAACCGCACGCCGGGCGTCACCGAGCAGCCGATGACCGGCCGCAATCTGATGGGCCAGATCGACGGTACGAACAACCCGAAGCCCTCGGACGCGAACTTCTCCGCGCGCGTCTTCGTCCCCGACAACCATGCCGGGGCCGACGCCTGGATGGCGGGCGGCTCGTACGCGGTCGTACGGCGCATCCGGATGCTGCTCGACAGCTGGGAGAACCTGTCGCTCGAACAGCAGGAGAAGGTGATCGGCCGCCGGAAGTCGGACGGCTCACCGCTGTCCGGGGGTACGGAGACCAGCCGCGCGGACTTCACCAAGATGGGCCCGGACGGCGTGCTGGCGATCGCCGGCGACGCCCACGTCCGCGTGGCATCGCCGATCAACAACCGGGGCGCGGCGATGCTGCGGCGCGCCTTCTCCTACCACGACGGCTTCCGGGACGACGGCGCCCCGGACGCGGGGCTGCTGTTCGTGGCCTGGCAGGCGGACCCGATGAACGGCTTCGTCCCGGTGCAGCGGAAGCTGGACCGGGGAGACGGCCTGTCGCGCTTCCTGCGCCACGAGGCGAGCGGCCTGTTCGCCGTCCCGGGCGGCTCCGCGGAGGGCGAATACGTGGGCCAGCGACTGTTGGAGGGCTGACACCCCTCAAACCCGCGCAGCACATCAGCCGTCCGGCGCTTGAGGACACCCACCAGCCCGTCCGGCGCCTGAGGACACCCACCAGCCCCGCCTGAGGACACCCACCAGCCCGTCCGGCGTTTGAGGACATCAACCAGCCCGTCCGGCGTTTGAGGACAAGAAACGGTGAAAGGGCGGGACCGGGGCCCACTCCCCCACCCCCCCACCACCGCGGCGACCGGCCACAACCCGCAGACCCCACCAGGGCCCGCACCGCCATGGGTAGGGTGACCGGCGAAGCCGTAGGTGATCGATCCGGAGGAACGCGCGTGATGTCGTCGGCCAGCCGTTACACCTACCTCGGCCCCGAGGGCACGTTCACCGAGGCCGCCCTCCGCACGCTCCCCGAGGCGGCCACCCGCGAGCTGGTCCCCATGGTCTCCGTACCCGCCGCCCTCGACGCCGTGCGCACCGGCGAAGCCGCCGCCGCGCTCGTTCCGATCGAGAACTCGGTGGAGGGCGGCGTCACCGCGACGCTCGACGAACTGGCCACCGGCGAGCCGTTGATGATCTACCGCGAGGTGTTGCTGCAGATCGCCTTCGCGCTGCTGGTGCGGCCCGGCACGCGGCTGGAGGACGTCAAGACGGTCACCGGGCACCCGGTCGCGCAGCCGCAGGTGCGCAACTGGCTTGCGGCGCACCTGCCGGACGCGGTGTGGGAGTCGTCGGCGTCCAACGCCGACGGTGCGCGGCTGGTACGGGAGGGGCGCTACGACGCGGCGTTCGCCGGGGAGTTCGCGGCTGCCACGTACGGGCTGGAGCCGCTCGTCACCGACATCCACGACGCGCAGAACGCGCAGACCCGCTTCGTACTGGCCGGGCGCCCGGCACGGCCCGCGGCGCGGACGGGTGCGGACCGGACCTCGCTGGTGGTGTGGCTCGGGGATGATCACCCGGGCGCGCTGCTGGAGTTGCTGCAGGAGTTCGCCGCGCGGGGGGTCAACCTGATGCGGATCGAGTCGCGGCCGACGGGCGAGGGCATGGGCCGCTACTGCTTCTCCGTGGACTGTGAGGGTCACATCACGGACCGCCGGGTCGCCGAGGCACTGATGGGGCTGAAGCGGACGTGCCCGAAGGTGCGGTTCCTGGGTTCGTATCCGCTTGCGGGTGTTGACCCGGACGCCCGGTCGGCTGCCTCGGAGGCGCTCCGGCCGGGGACGTCGGACGGTGATTTCATGGCGGCGGCGGACTGGCTGGCCCGCTGCCAGGACGGCCGGGGCTGAGGAACGGGCCCGGAGAAAAGCCTGGCGGACCGGGTACAGGCCGGGTACGGACTGGCTACGGACCGGCTACGGACCGGCTACGGACCGGACCACCGGTGTGGATTTACCCACAGAGTTATCCACAGGTAGCCGTCGAGCTGGGGATAAGTCGACACGGCGAGGTATCGAGAAGTGCGGCGAAACGGTCAAGGTCGACAAATCGCCCCCACTCGCCCTTCCAGCCATCCACAGCCCCTCGCCTGCACCCTCCCGCCCCTTCCGTCTACCGAAAAGCCTCGAACAACCCATTAGGGGGAGTGGATCCCACCCCAAAGAGTGTCCGGATGATGTTTGCCGGGAGAAACTCTGACGAATGACAGAAGAGCCGGAAGCTGAGATTCCGACATCCACAGATTTCGCGCACACCCTGTGGACAAAGAACCGGAAGGCTTGGTTCCTGTGGACAACGAGCGGCTTCAACTCCCGCTGCCGCAAGGGTCGTCGATGGCCTGTGCGGCCCCTTTGCCCCCACTGCGCCCCTTTTCCGGAAATCCCGGTGCGCGCCCGCACTGACGGTGCATCGCCTTTTCCGCCCACCTCAGAGCAGGGCAAATCACCATGAAAAGGAATATCGCGTCGAGCAACGGCAGTCCGCAACGGTAGCCTGGAGGGGTGATTGACCTTCGCCTGCTCCGTGAGGACCCCGACCGTGTGCGCGCGTCCCAGCGCGCCCGTGGAGAGGACGTCGACGTCGTCGACGCACTTCTCTCCGCCGACGAGCGGCGCAGGTCGTCCAGCGTCCGCTTCGACGAGCTCCGCTCCGAGCAGAAGGCGCTCGGCAAGCTCATCCCCAAGGCCACTGGTGACGAGAAGGCCGCCCTGCTGAAGCGGGCAGGCGAGCTGTCCGCCGCCGTCAAGGCCGCCGACGCCGAGCAGGACGAGGCCGCGGCCGAGGCCCAGCGCCTGCTGCTGCAGATCGGCAACATCGTCCACCCGGACGTGCCGCGCGGCGGCGAGGACGACTTCGTCGTCCTGGACACCATCGGCACCCCGCGCGACTTCGCCGCCGAGGGCTTCGAGCCCAAGGACCACCTGGAGCTCGGCCAGTCCCTCGGCGCGATCGACGTCGAGCGCGGCGCCAAGGTCTCCGGCTCGCGCTTCTACTACCTGACGGGTGTCGGCGCGCTGCTGGAGCTCGCCCTCGTCAACGCCGCCATCGCCCAGGCCACCGCCGCCGGCTTCACCCCGATCCTCACGCCCGCGCTGGTCAAGCCGCGCGCCATGGAGGGCACCGGCTTCCTCGGCCAGGCCGCGCAGGACGTCTACCACCTGGACAACGACGACCTCTACCTGGTCGGCACGTCCGAGGTGCCGCTCGCCGCGTACCACATGGACGAGATCATCGACGCGGACCAGCTGCCGCTGCGCTACGCGGGCTTCTCCCCGTGCTTCCGCCGCGAGGCCGGTACGTACGGCAAGGACACCCGCGGCATCTTCCGCGTCCACCAGTTCGACAAGGTCGAGATGTTCTCGTACATCGCGCCGGAGGACGCCGAGGCGGAGCACGCGCGCCTGCTGGAGTGGGAGAAGCAGTGGCTGACCAGCCTTGAGCTGCCCTACCAGGTGATCGACGTCGCCACGGGTGACCTGGGCTCCTCCGCCTCGCGCAAGTTCGACTGCGAGGCGTGGATCCCCACCCAGGGCAAGTACCGCGAGCTGACCTCCACCTCCAACTGCAACGAGTTCCAGTCCCGCCGCCTGTCCATCCGGGTGCGCGACGGCAAGCACGTCAAGCCGGTGGCGACGCTCAACGGCACGCTGTGCGCCGTGCCGCGCACGATCGTGGCGCTGCTGGAGAACCACCAGCAGGCCGACGGCTCGGTGCGGGTCCCCGAGGTGCTCCGCCCGTACCTGGGCGGTCGTGAGCTGCTGGAGCCCGTCAACAAGTGAGCGACGCTGTGACCCCCGGCCCGCTGCCGTACCGGCTTGTGGCCACAGATCTCGACGGCACGCTGCTGCGCTCCGACTACACCGTCTCGGAGCGCACGCGCGCCGCTCTCAAGCTGGCCACGGCGGCGGGTGCCGCGCACATCGTCGTCACCGGGCGGACCGTCGCCTGGACGAAGCACATCCTGGACTCGCTGGACTACCGGGGCCTGGCGGTCTGCGGGCAGGGCGCGCAGGTTTACCACGCGGGCGAGCACAGACTGCTGACGTCCGTGACGCTCGACCGGCAGCTCGCCGGGCTCGCCCTCGCCAAGATCGAGGCCGAGGTCGGCCCGCTGTTCCTGGCCGCCAGCCGTGACGGCATGGACGGCGATGTCCTGGTCGGCCCCGGCTACCGCGTCCAGGAGGGGCCGCTCCCGGCGGTCGCGATCACGGACCCGGGCGAGATCTGGTCGGCGCCCCTGAACAAGCTCTACCTCCAGCACCCGGAGCTCGACGACGACGCCCTGGCGGAGGTCGCGCGCACGGTGGCGGGCGGCCTGGTGGGCGTGACCATGGCGGGTTCCGGCATAGTCGAGCTGCTGCCGCTGGGCCTGAGCAAGGCCACCGGGCTCTCGCTGGCGGCACGCCGGTTGGGCATCAAGGCGGCAGAGACGATCGCCTTCGGCGACATGCCCAACGACGTGCCGATGTTCGGCTGGGCCGCGCACGGCGTCGCGATGGCCAACGCGCACACGGAGCTCAAGGCCGTGGCGGACGAGCTCACGGCCTCCAACGACGACGACGGCATCGCGGTCGTCCTGGAACGGCTCTTCCCGCCGGCCGCTGCCTGACGGCGTCGGGAACGGCCACGGCCACGGCGACGGGGATCCGGGCGACGTCCGCGTTCCACGTCGGCCGTCCGCGCGTCAGCGGCCAGCACGCCAGGCCCAGCCCCAGCGCGATCGCGTGGCCGATGTCGGTGTACGTGCCGCCGGCCGTCAGCGGTACGGCGAAGAAGAGCACGGCCCCCGCGAGGTAGAGCCACCGCCAGGGGCGGGGCACGCGGTAGGTGAGGATGCCGGCGGCCCCGGCGAGCCCGTACGAGACGCCTATGTCGACCACGTGCTTCATCGAGCGCGGCGCCGAGTGGCTCTGGATCGACATCAGCAGGACCTCCTGGCTGATCAGCGTCGCCGCGATGTGCGCGACCGCCACCGTGACCAGCCAGCGCAGGGTGCCGGTCCACCGCTCGACATTGGCGTGCACGAGCTCGAAGAGCACCACGTAGAGCAGGAACGAGGACGGGTCCGCGATCCAGAAGCCGCTGATGAGCACCGATTGCAGCGGGTGCTTGTGGAGTTCGTGGATGTTGCTGCTGGTGCGGTGCAGGAGAAAGCTCTCCAGGCCCTCGCTCGCCGCGGTGATGACGAGGCTGGTGATCCCGATGATCAGCAGCCATATGTGAGTGCCGGGCGAGGAGCGGACCCAGGAACGGATCCCGTCGACTGTCACCCCTCGACGGTAGCCCGCGGAAGCGGCGGGAGCCCGGGAAACGGCGGACGGGGACCGGGGTGCCTGGGAACGGCGCCGGAAAACCGGGACCGAGTTGTAGGATGACTGGGCAACCGGGTGAATCGGCCGGTTGGATCGGCATCGGCTCACCTGTCCGGAGGAGAAATGGCACTGCGAGCGGCGGGACGTCGGTCCCTCGTGGACACCGTCGTGGAACAGCTGCGCACCCAGGTCACCGTCGGCGAGTGGCAGGTGGGGGAACGCATCCCGACCGAGCACGCCCTCGCCGAGCAGCTGCAGGTGGGACGCAACACGGTCCGCGAGGCCGTCCGCGTGCTCGTCCACGCCGGCATGCTCCGCTCCAGGCAGGGCGAGGGCACCTTCGTGGTCTCCACGGCCGACCCGGGCGAGATCATGCGCGGTCTGCAGCGTGCCGGGGTGCGCGACGTGCTGGAGCTGCGGATCGCCCTGGAGGCCGAGGCGGCCCGGCTGGCCGCGCTGCGGCACGAGCCCGCCGACCTGGAACGGATGCGGGCCGCGCTGGACGCCCAGAAGGCGTTCGAGGACGGCGAGGGCCAGCCCGACTCCGTGAACCTGGAGCTGTACGCCGATCACGACGTCGAGTTCCACCGGGCCGTCGTGGAAGCCGCGCACAACACCGCGCTGACCGCGGCCTATGCCTGGTTCAGCAGCTCGGTGCGCGAGGCACTGGTCACCGCGCTCGGCGACCGCGACATGCCGCGCATCATCCACGGCGACCACCACGCCCTCATGAACGCCATCGCCTCCGGTGACCCCGAAGCGGCCGGACACGCCGCCCGGACGCTGCTGGAGCACCCCAAGCAGGCGGTCGAGTCACTGCTCGCCGAGCGCTGACGCGCCCCGGGCCCGAACGCCGTGCGCCCGGCGCCCGAACCGTGCCGACCGGCGCGCATTCACCCCGCACCACCCCCTGGAGAGGCACCACCCCCATGTCCGGATCGAGGCCGCAGACACCACTGATCGACGCGGAAGAGGCCCTGGCACCAGCGACGTCCGCGACCACCGGCGCCACCACCGCACCCCGGGTCGCACGCGCTCACCCCGCGCTCGTGATGCTCGGCATCATCCTGGCCTCGCTCAACATGCGGGCGGCGCTCGCCGGGGTCTCGCCCCTGATGGGCGAGATCGGCGACCACTTCCACCTCGCACCGGCGGCGAGCAGCCTGGTGACCACGATCCCGCTCGTCTTCATGGGCCTGGGCTCGATCGTCGCGCCCCGCCTCGCCCGTCGCTGGGGCACCGAGGCCGTGCTGTGCGGCGCGCTCGTCCTGCTCGGCGGCGGCATCCTGCTGCGCGTCGCTCCCCCGGTCGTGGCCCTCTTCGTCGGCTGCGCGCTCGTCGGAACCGCGATAGCCCTGCTCAACGTGCTCATGCCCGGCCTGGTCAAGCGGGACTTCCCGGACCGGGCCGCGAGCATGACGGCGCTCTACTCCACCACGCTGATCCTCGGCGCCACCGGCGCGGCCGCCACGTCCGTACCGCTGGAGAACGCCCTCGGCGGCTGGCAGGGCTCCCTGGCGTCCTGGGCGCTCCTCGCGGCCGTGGCGGCGGTCGTGTGGGTACCGCAGGCGGTTCTCGCGCGCCGCGCCACCCGGCACGCCGCCGCGGCCGCGACGCCCCGGCAGGCGGCCCCCGCCGGGCCGGGCCTGACGCGCTCGCCGCTCGCCTGGCAGGTCACGCTGATGATGGGCACGCAGTCGCTGATCGCTTATGTGTGCATCGCCTGGATGCCGACGATCTTCACTGATCACGGCATGAGCAAGAGCCAGGCCGGCATCGTCTACGCGTTCTACACGCTGGTTCAGATGGCCGGTTCGTTCGTCGTACCGATGCTCGCCGGGCGCATGCGCGACCAGCGGCCACTGGCGGTCGTCGTCGTCGCCCTCATGGCCGCGGGCATCACGGGACTGCTGACCGCACCGGTGGCCGGCGCGTGGGTCTGGGCGACGCTGATGGGCGCGGCTCAGGGCGGTCTGCTCGGCCTCGCGCTGACCCTGATGGTGCTGCGCACGCGCGACGCCCACACGGCTGCCCGCCTGTCCGGCATGGCGCAGACCTGGGGCTATCTGCTCGCCTCCGTCGGCCCGTTCGCCATCGGTGCCGTGCACCAGGCGACGGACGACTGGACGCTGCCCATCGCCCTGCTGCTCGTCGCCTGTGCGGCGCTGCTCTTCCTCGGGCTGGGCGCCGGGCGCAATCGCAAGATCTGAGACGGTGGCCCGGTGAGGCCTGGACCGGCGGCGTGCGGCGTGCGGCGTGCGGCGTGCTGGACCCCTACTCCTCCCCCGCGAGCGTCAGCGAGCGAAGCCTGCGCCCCGCGCACCACGTCGCGGCCACCGTGGCGCCGACCAGCAGCGTCACCCCCAGCGGAAGGCCCACGTCCGCCGTGATGGCGCCCGCACCGCCGGTCTTCTCGGCGAGAGCCAGCGCCCACTGCTGCACGCTCAGCGTGCGGGCCCCCGGAATGAGGCTGCCGAACAGCGCTTCCCAGACGAGGGCGTAGACGAGGCCGGCGACGACCGCGTGCCGGGTGACCGTGCCCAGGAACAGGAAGATCGCGCTGTAGGCGACGGAGGCGACGGCGGCGGCCAGGGCGTAGGCCACGGCGATCTGCTGGCTGTTGCCGTTGAGCAGGAAGCCCGCGATGAGCGTGGGCAGCGCCGAGAAGGCGACGGTGACGCCGATCGCCACGACGAGCTTGGTGAAGATGATGGTGGGGCGCTTGACGGGCTTGGCGAGGAGGTAGACGACCGAACCGTCGTCGATCTCGGGGCCGATCGCGCCCGTACCGGCGATGACGCCGATCAGGGGGACCATCGTGGCGAGCGCGAAGTCGCCCAGGACGTTGGTGGCGGTCTGGTCGTCGGCTCCCGTCAGGACGCGGACGGCGGCCGAGAGGACCAGCAGCAGGGCCGGCAGCACGAAGAGGATCAGGGCGCGGCGGCGGCCGAGGAGGCCCCGGTAGGTGAGCCGGGCGACGGTCGGGTGATAGAGCGACATGGGTGGCCTCCTTTCAGGCTGCGACAAGGTAGGAGAAGACCGATTCCAGGGACTCGTCGGAGGGCGAGACCGTCAGGAGGCGGATGCCGTGCGCCCGGGCGACGCGCGGCAGGAGTTCGGTGAAGCGGCCGAAGTCGACGGCCTGGACGCGCAGCGCCTTCTCGGCGAGGTCCACTTCGATGCCCGCGGTCGAGGGGTCGGCGATGAGCGCGGCGGCGAGGGCGCGGTCGTCGCTGGAGCGTACGAGGTAACGGTGCGGCCGGTCCGTCATCAGGCGGCGGATCTTGCGGAAGTCGCCCGAGGCGGCGTGCCGTCCGGCGACGACGACCTCGATGTGGGCGGCGAGTTGTTCGACCTCCTCCAGGATGTGGGAGGAGAACAGCACCGTGCGGCCCTCGGCGCCCATGGCCCGCAGGAGGTCCATCAACTGCATGCGCTGGCGCGGGTCCATGCCGTTGAACGGTTCGTCGAGCAGGAGCACGGACGGCTCGTGGACGAGCGCGGAGGCCATCTTGACGCGCTGCCGCATGCCCTTGCTGTACGTGGCGATTTTGCGGTCCTGCGCGTACTCCATCTCTACCGTGGCGAGCGCCCGTTGAGCCTCCTTGGCGCCCAGGCCGTGCAGCTCGGCGTTGGCCCGTACGAACTCCTGGCCGGTGAGGAAGTCGTACATCGCCTCGCGCTCGGGGACGATGCCGATGTGGCGGTAGATCCGCTCGTTCCGCCAGATCGTCTCGCCGTCGAGGGTGACCGTGCCGGTGGAGGGGGCGAGGAAGCCGCCCATCATGTTGATGAGGGTGGACTTCCCGGCGCCGTTGGGGCCGAGGAGGCCGGTCACGCCGGGGCCCACGGACATGGATACGTCGTTGACGGCGACCACGTTGCCGAACCAGCGCGAGACGTTGTCGATGCGAATGCTGCTCATGGGCGCAGCCCATTCCTTGAGGGGTGGCGGACGGGCGACGGGAGGGCGGTTGTCACAGGCCGGCCTTTCGGTAGCGGCGCATCAGCAGGCCGTACGAGCCGGCGATCATGGCGAGGAGCACGAGGAGGTAGACCGCTCCGGCGCCGGTGCCGGGGCCGTTGCCGCCGGGGAAGGCGGTGGTGGCGGACAGGAAGGCCGTCTGCACGCCGTCGATCAGGGTGATCGGCGAGAAGAGGCCGAGCCAGCCGATGGCCGTGGTGTTGTCGCTGTCGAGCGCGATGGCCTGGACGGTGCTGACGGCTCCGTAGGAGATGGTCAGTACGGCGATGACGGCGGCGACGCCGAAGCCGCGGCGCGGGGTGAGGGCGGCGACCACCAGGCCGATGCCCGCGAACAGCAGCGACAGCAGGGTCACGGAGACCAGGCCCTGGCCGAAGCCCTTCGTCTGTTCGGCGAAGTCCAGCTTGGCGAGCAGGGCGCCCGCGTAGAGGATCAGCAGGGGCACGCCGGTGAGAATGAACAGGGCCGAGGCCATCGCCGCGAACTTGGCCACCACATAGTCGGCGCGTTCGATCGGGCGGGAGAAGTACAGGGGCACCGTCTTGAACCGCAGGTCGCGGGAGACCGACTGGGGTGCCTGGGCGGCGAGGTAGAGGCCGATGACCGCCTGGAGGTAGATCGCGTAGCGCGTGTACTCCATGGGCAGGCGGTTCATCTTGGTGGTGACGGCGACCGCGACGACGATCGCGGCGGGCAGGCACATCACCGCGAACAGCGTCATCGGCAGCACCTTCGACTTCGCCGAACGGCCGAGGCCGTAGGCACCGCGCAGGCTCTGCGAGAACAGGGAGCGGCGGGCGTAGCCGCGGCCCAGGCGGGGGCCGGAGTAGTTGCGGTAGCCGATGTTGTGGATGACGTCCTGGGTGACCGGCCGCCGGCCGGTCGCCCTGGCTTCGGTCTCAGGCGGCATCTGCGGTGCCTCCATTCTGCTTCTCGCGCTTGTCCCCGGACCCGCGTTGCCAGTCGGCACCCCAGGCGGGCCGGCCGGCTTCCGTCCCGCGCGGCTCGTCGTCGCCGTCCCGGAAGACCTCCGCGATGCGGTGCCGGCGCTGTTCCATGCGGACCAGGCCGAGGCCGAGGCCGGCGACCGCGTCGCGGACGACGTCGTAGGTCGCTTCGCCGGCCACGTCGACCAGGAGGACGCGCCCGGAGGCGGGCGAGCCGTCGGCCGACCGGCCCGCGGGCACGGTCGTCAGTCCCGCCCCGGTGAGGGCCGCGAGCAGCGCGGCCGTGCCGTCCGGGCAGGCGTCGGTGTCGGTGACCTCCACGGCGAGGGAGCCCGTCGCCTGGGTGAACTCGTCCGTGGACGAGGACCGCAGCAGCGTGCCGCCGTCGATGACGACGACGTGGTCGCACGTGCGCTCCAGCTCGCCGAGCAGGTGTGAGGTGACCAGGACCGAGATGCCGAAGTCGGTGTGGACGCGCCGGATGAGGCTCAGCATCTCGTCGCGGCCGACCGGGTCGAGGCCGTTGGTCGGCTCGTCCAGCAGCACCAGCCGGGGGTCGTGGACGAGGGCCTGGGCCAGCTTGACCCGCTGCTTCATGCCGGTGGAGTAGCCGCCCATGGGGCGGTACCGCTCCTCGTACAGGCCCACGTGCCGCAGCGTGTCGGCGGTCCGCTCACGGGCGGCCGTGGGCGGCAGGCCGGACATCCGCGCCATGTGGACGACGAACTCGGTCGCCGACACATCGGGTGGCAGGCAGTCGTGCTCGGGCATATAGCCGACCCGCTCCCGGACCTCGGCCCCCTGGGTGGCGACGTCGAGGCCGAGTACCTCGGCGCGGCCCTCGGTGGCCGGGGAGAGCCCGAGGAGGATCTTGATCAGCGTCGACTTGCCGGCTCCGTTCGCACCCACCAGACCGGTGACTCCCGGGGTGATGTCGACGGAGAGCCGGTCGAGAGCGGTCACCCGGGGGTACCGCTTGCTGAGGCCTTCGGTAGCGATCACAGTCACGTATCCGACGGTAGTGGCGCGGGCCACAGCAGTCGTCAGACCAGACGGCTGGATGTCCGTAGTCCTCGGGTCTGACGCGCCCGTAGGGGTGACCCCCGGGTGAGAGGTGGGGCAGCGGGCGGCGGGGTTTTCCACAGGTGCGCCGGAGCCCTTGACGCAGCCGCCGGACATTGTCACATTCGTTGATGTCAACTTGCGGGTGCGGCTTCGGACTTGGTCGGAGGACGGCATGGCAGGGCGGTTCGACGGGGAACTGCACGGCTTCCGGGCGGTGCAGCGCCTCGCGTACGAGTGCGCGGAGGCGGTCGCCGGCCGGCTCCGGCCGGGGGTGACCGAGCGCGAGGCGGCCCGGATGCAGCGGGAGTGGCTGCGTGAGCGCGGGGTGCGGGACTGGTTCCATCTGCCCTTCGCCTGGTTCGGTGACCGCACGGCCTTCACGGGCTTCCGGGTGCCGCTGCAGTTCTTCCCCACCGGGCGAAGACTGGAGCCGGGGATGCCGTTCATCCTCGACATGGCCCCGGTGCACCGGGGCTTCACCGCGGACGTCGGCTACGCGGGCTGCCTGGGCCCCAATCCGCTGCACGACCGGCTGCTGGCCGACCTCGAGGCCCACCGCGCCCTGATCCTGCGCGAGGTGCGCGAGCGCCGGCCGCTGCGGGAGATCTACGAGAACGTGGACCGCCTCATGGTCCGCCAGGGCTACGCCAACCGGCACCGCGCCTATCCCTTCGGGGTGATAGCGCACAAGGTGCACCGGGTGCGGGAGCGCCGCTGGTCACCCCACCTGTTCGGGTTCGGTACGCAGTCCCTGAAGGGGCTGGCGTCCGACGCGCTGCACGGCCACCGCGAGGGCTGGTCGCCGCTGTGGAGCCCGTACCGCTTCTCCGACCACCCGCCGCGGCCCGGGCTGTGGGCGGTCGAGCCCCACCTCGGCTTCCGGGGGACGGGCGCGAAGTTCGAGGAGCTCCTGGTGGTCACCGACTCGCGGGACCCGCAGGAGAGTGCGTTCTGGCTGGACGACGATCTGCCGCACGTGCGGCGCTGGCAGGAAGAAAGGACGGCCGCATGAGCACGCAGGGCGCGGGGACCGAGGGGGCGCGGGAGCGCCGGGTGGCCACGGGCGGGGTCGAGCTGTGCGTCGTGGAGCTGGGCGACGCCGCGAACCCCACGGTGGTGCTGCTGCACGGCTACCCGGACAGCAAGGAGGTCTGGTCCGAGGTGGCCCTGCGGCTGCGGGACCGCTTCCACGTCGTGCTCTACGACGTGCGCGGCCACGGCCGCTCCACGGCTCCGCAGCCGCTGCGCGGCGGGTTCACGCTGGAGAAGCTCACGGACGACTTCCTCGCGGTCGCCGACGCGGTGAGCCCCGGAGCGCCGGTGCACCTGGTCGGGCACGACTGGGGGTCGGTGCAGGGCTGGGAGTTCGTCACCGTCGCACGCACCGAGGGCCGCGTGGCCTCCTTCACATCGGTCTCGGGGCCGTCCCTGGACCACTTCGGGCACTGGATCAAGGACCGGGTGTCCCGGCCCACCCCGCGCCGCGTCGGCCAGCTCCTCGGGCAGGGCGCCAGATCCTGGTATGTGGGCGCGCTGCACATGCCCGCGCTCCCTGAGGCGGCTTGGCGCGGGCCGCTGGCCAAGCAGTGGCCGAAGATGCTGGAGCGGGTGGAGCGGCTGCCGTCGGACGGTTACCCCACCGCCTCCCTGGCCGACGACGCCGCGCACGGCGCCTGGCTCTACCGGGACAACGTCCGGGCCAGGCTGCTCCGGCCGCGCACCGACGCCTACGCCCACGTCCCCGTCCAGCTGGTCACGCCGAGCGGGGACGCCTTCCTGTCCGAGCGGCTCTACGACGACCTGGGGCGGTGGGTGCCACAGCTGGTGCGGCGCACCCTGGCCGCGAAGCACTGGTTGCCGCGGACGCGCCCCGACCAGCTGGCTTCCTGGATCACCGGGTTCGTCACCGCGCAGGAGGCCGCGCGGCAGACCGGAGCGCCCGCCCGGATGCCGGTGGGCGCCGGGCCGTACGCGGAGCACTTCGCGGGACGGCTGGTGCTGGTGACGGGCGCGGCCAGTGGCATCGGGCGGGCCACCGCGTTCGCTTTCGCCGAGGCCGGCGCGCGCGTCGTCGCGGTCGACCGGGACGCGAAGGGCGCGGCCCGTACGGCGGAGCTGGCACGGCTGACCGGGGCGCAGGAGGCCTGGGGCGAGTGCTGCGACGTCTCGGATGAACAGGCGATGGAGAAGCTGGCCGCCAAGGTCGCCGCCGAGTACGGGGTGGTGGACGTACTGGTCAACAACGCCGGCATCGGGCTGGGCGGCACTTTCCTGGACACCACCGCCGAGGACTGGCGGAAGGTCATCGACGTCAATCTGTGGGGTGTCATCCACGGTTGCCGGACCTTCGGCCGGCAGATGGCCGAGCGCGGCCAGGGCGGTCACATCGTCAACACCGCCTCCGCGGCCGCCTTCCAGCCGTCCAGGTCGCTCACCGCGTACAGCACGTCGAAGGCGGCGGTGCTCATGCTGAGCGAGTGCCTGCGCGCCGAGCTGGCGGGCAAGGGCATCGGGGTCAGCGCGATCTGCCCCGGGATCGTCAACACCGGGATCACCGGCACCGCGATCTTCGCGGGCGTCCCGGAGGAGGAGCAGCAACGCCGTCGGGACAAGGTCAGCCGGCTGTACGGGCGGCGCAACTACCCACCGGAGAAGGTCGCGAGGGCGATCCTCGGCGCCGTGGTCCGCGACCGGGCCGTGGTGCCGGTGACCCCCGAGGCGCACGGCCTGCGCTTCATCTCCCGGTTCACCCCACGGCTGCGACGTGCCGTCGCCCGGATCGATCCCCCGCTGTAGAGGAGTCCCATGAGAGACCCGATGAGAGACCCGATGAGAAACACAGTGAGAAACCCGCTGAGAAACCCGGGGAGAAAGCCGGTAATAGAGCCCTACCGGATAGCCCCGCGGCGTGTGTCGTTCGACTGGCGCGAGACACCCCTGCACTGGATACCGGACGAACCGACCGCCACCCACGTCATCAACGTCCTGCACCTCCTGCTGCCCGCCGGGGAACGGTGGTTCGTCAAGGTCTTCAAGGAGGCCCTGCCGCTGGTGCGGGACGAGGCGCTGCTCAAGGACGTCAAGGGCTTCATGGGCCAGGAGGCCACGCACAGCGTCCAGCACTCCTACGTGCTCGGCCACCTCGCTGCCCAGGGTCTGGACACCGGCCCCTACACCCGGCACGTGGACTTCCTCTTCGACGTCCTGCTCGGCGAGAAACCCCCGTTCGGCATGCCGGTCCGCGAGCAGGAGTGGCTCCGCTTCCGGCTCTCGGTGATAGCGGCGGTCGAGCAGTTCACCGCCGTGCTGGGCGACTGGGTCCTCGACGCGGAGGGGCTCGACCGGGCCGGCCCCGATCCCGTGATGCTTGACCTGCTGCGCTGGCACGGCGCGGAGGAGGTCGAGCACCGGTCGGTGGCCTTCGACATGTACGAGCACTGCGGCGGCGAGGATCCCGCCCGCTACGCCCGCCGCGTACTGGGCATGGCCATCACCGCCCCCGTCCTGTTCTACCTCTGGGCATGGGGAGCGGCCTACCTGATCCGGCACGACCCGAAGCTCGTCGGCCGCCTGCGCTACTCGCTGCGCGAGCACAACCGCGCCGTCGCCAAGGGCCTGCTGCCCAGCTGGCGGGAGCTTGGATCAGCCGTTCCCCGCTACTTCCGGCGCTCGTACCACCCCTCTCAGGAGGGGTCGCTGCGCAGAGCCGTCGACTACCTGGCGGCCTCGCCCGCGGCTCGGGCCGCGGCGGGCGCGATAGGCCGCGCGGCCCTTTCCTGAGGAGCGACGCCCTTGTCCGACGCCATTTCCGGCCCGCCGTCCCCGCAGCCGCCCCCGGCCGAGTACCGGATCGAGGACCTGGCCCACCGCAGCGGCACCACGGTCCGTACGATCCGCGCCTACCAGGACCGCGGGCTGCTGCCGAAGCCCGAGCGGCGCGGCCGGGCCAACGTCTACGGGGACACCCATCTGACCCGGCTCCGCCGCATCGCCGGCCTCCTCGACCGGGGCTACACCCTCGCCAGCATCAAGGAGCTGCTGGACGCCTGGGACGCCGGGCGCGGTCTCGGCGGGGTGCTGGGCCTGGCCGCCGAGCTCGACGGGCCGTGGACGGACGAGGAGCCCGGCCGGATCACCCGCGCGGAGCTGGACGAGCGGTTCGGCGGCGAGCGGGACGACGCGGCCGTCGAGGACGCGGTCCGGCTCGGCGTCCTCGTGCCGCTGCCGTCCGCGTCCGGCGAGTACCTCGTGCCCAGCCCCCAGGAACTGGCCGTCGCCGCCGAGCTCCACGCCGCCGGGGTCCCCCTGGCCGCCATCTCCGGCCACCTGCGGGAACTCCGCACCAAGGTCGAGCACATCGCCGCCCGCTTCCTCGACTTCACCACCGAACACGTCTTCCACCCCTACCTCGGCCATCCCCCCACCGACGAAGAGGCCACCGAGGCCGCCTCCCTCGTCCGCCGCCTGCGCCCCCTCGCCCAGCAGACCGTCGACGCCGAACTCGCCCGCGCCATGCGCACCCTGGCCACCCGCTACCTCCAGCAGCACCTCGCACCGGCGGCACAGGAACCGGAACCGGATACGGATACGGGGGCGGAACCGGATACGGAGGCGGTGGTGGGCGCCGGCACCGAGGAGGTGCTGCTGCCCGCCGGGACCGTCGGGGCGGTACGGGCACTGGTCGGGCCGCAGAACGTGGCGGCGTTCATTACCGCCGCCACCGAGCGCGAAGTCCAGGCCCGCACGATGGACGAGCTCTGCCTCCCCGCCAGGACGGATGGAAGCATTCCGTGAATACCAGGCGGTGCAGGCGGTGCCGCCACCTCGTCGGCAGCCGCCCCCGGCTCACAGCCCCGGCGCGCCCCAGACCGGGAACCAGCGGCTCAGGTCCTTCTCGACCCGCAGGTCGTTCTCCAGCAGCGCTCTCACCTGCAGCTCCAGCCCGTTGTCCCGCTTGTCACCGCCGTCCGCCACCGGTGCGAACGGATAGAAGGTGCCGCGCTTGTAGAGGTAGACGAGCGCCAGGGAGCGCTGCCGGGCGTCGCGGAAGCCCATCAGGGAGCAGAGCAGCTGCGGTCCGAAGCCGCCGTCCTGGAGCAGGGTGTTCACCGCGTGCAGGTCGTTGACGAGGGCAGCGGCGCCCTCGGTGCCCTCCGCGGGCTGCCGGGCCAGCAGCCAGGTGTAGCCATAGGCGTCCCGGCTGAACTCCACGGGCACCCCGCCCCGCCCCGTGTCGGCGTCCAGCAGGGCCCGTACGTCCTCCCGCAGCCGGTCGAACGCGCCGCCCTCGACGCTCGCGAAGCACACCGAACCCAGCCCGGTCGGACGGAACCCGGCACCTGCCTGCAGTGTGACGGCCGCGGACGGCAGGGCGAACAGCTGGTCGAGGTCGGGCCGGACCGGCTTGGTGCGGCCGAGGATGACGTCCAGGAAGCCCACGGGCGGAAGGTCCTTTCCGGGAGGCCGGCGTACGGGTCCAGGGGGGCCGGCGTGCGGTCCACGGGGGGGCCGGCGTGCGGTCCACGGGGGCCAGCGTGCGGGCCGTCAGGCGCGGCCGAGGCCGGCGGAGATCCGGCCCAGCTGCTCCAGCCGCTGCTCCAGCGTCGGGTGGTAGGACAGCAGCCGGCTCAGGCTGTCGTTGGAGAAGGCGGGCGCGAAGTAGAAGGCGTTGAACGGCTCGGCCTGCCGCAGGTCGCGGGTCGGTATCCGCGCCATCTGGCCGGTGACCTTGGTCAGCGCGGACGCCAGCGCGGAGGGCCGTCCCGTCAGCAGCGCGGCCGCGCGGTCGGCGGACAGCTCGCGGTAGCGGGACAGCATCCGGGTGAGCAGGAAGCTGATCGCGTAGACCACGGCGCTGACCAGGGGAATGAGCACCACCAGCACGGCTGTGTTGCTGTCGCGGCCGCCGATCCGGCGGAAGCCGCCCCACAGCCCCACGCGGGTGATGATCCCGGCCAGTACGCCGAGGAAGGACGCGATGGTCATCACCGCCACGTCACGGTGCGCGACATGGGAGAGCTCGTGGGCCAGCACGCCTTCGAGCTCCTCCGGCTCCAGCCTGCGCAGCAGGCCCGTCGTCGCGCAGACCAGGGCGTTGCGCCGGTTGCGCCCGGTGGCGAAGGCGTTCGGGACGTCACTGTCGGCGATCGCCACCCGGGGCTTGGGCATGTCGGCGAGCGCGCACAGCCGGTCGACGGCGCCGTGCAGCTCGGGAGCCTGCTGCGGGGTGACCTCGCGGGCACCCATGCCGAACGCCGCGATGCGGTCGCTGAACCAGAACTGGGCGATGAACACGCCGCCCACCAGGACCAGGATGATCGGCCAGGCCCCGCGCAACAGGGCCACCAGCACACCCACGAAGACCACGTAGAGCAGCCCGATGAAGAACATCGTGCTGACCATGCGGGTGGTCAGCCCCCGGTCGGCGGAGAATCGGGTGTGTTGCACGGCGTACCTCCAAGGTCCGGCGGACCGTGCCCTCGCTGGGTACCTCTGTCCCGATTCTCCCTCTCCACCGCCGCCGGCGGCGGGTAAGAACCGCAGCCCGCGCCCAGAAGCCGCACAGGCCTCAGGAGAGCTGGTTCAGCCCCTCCGTCGCGATCTTCTCGAAGACGGCGGCATCGGCCGCGAACAGGGAATCGGCGATCGGCCAATGGATCACGATCTCGTCGATGCCCAGCTCGGCATGCGAACCCGCGAAGTCGACAAAGGCGTCGAAGGAGTCCAGCGGCCGGTCCGGGGTGAAGCCGGTGAGCATCACCTTGCGCAGCTCCGACACCTCGCGTCCCGCCTTCCCGCAGACCTCGCCGAGGCGCTCGATCTGCCCGGCGACGGCCGCCCGGGACTGCTCGGGGGTGCCCGTCTCGTAGATCTTGGGGTCGCCGGTGGTCACCCAGGCCTGGCCGTGGCGCGCGGCGAGCCGCATGCCGCGCGGGCCGGTGGCGGCCACCGCGAAGGGCAGCCGGGGGCGCTGTACGCAACCGGGGATGTTGCGCACCTCGGAGGCGGAGTAGTGCTCGCCCTCGTACGAGACGACGTCCTCGGTGAGCAGCCGGTCCAGGAGCGGTACGAACTCGGCGAAGCGGTCCGCCCGCTCGCGCGGCGTCCACGGCTCCTCGTCGGCCCTGCGCAGGGCGGTGGCGTCGAAGCCGGAGCCCCCGGCGC
Organism: Streptomyces sp. NPDC026206; assembly: GCF_040638465.1. Classification (NCBI taxonomy): domain Bacteria; kingdom Bacillati; phylum Actinomycetota; class Actinomycetes; order Kitasatosporales; family Streptomycetaceae; genus Streptomyces; species Streptomyces sp. NPDC026206. The sequence goes on along the minus strand of NZ_JBEZYL010000003.1, from coordinate 318,061 downwards.
CGATGCCGAGCGTGACGCGCCCGCCCGAGATGTCGTCCAGGGAGATCAGCTCCTTGGCGAGCGTCACCGGGTGCCGGAAGTTCGGGGAGGTGACCAGGGTGCCCAGCCGCAGGCGGGAGGTCACGCCGGCCGCCGCCGTCAGGGTCGGTATCGCGCCGAACCACGGGCCGTCCCGGAAGGTGCGCCAGGACAGGTGGTCGTAGGTGTAAGCGGTGTCGAAGCCCAGTTCCTCGGCTCGCTGCCAGGACTCACGGCCGCCCTCGGACCAGCGGCGGTCGGGAAGAATCACGGTGCTCAGTCGCATGGGACCGAGCCTAGGCGCTGGGTCCGACAGCCGGTGCCCGGGGGAAGCCGTCCGGCGCTCCCCGGCTGAAGCGCATATCCCGGCCGCACGTTTGTACGCCCGGGTCCCGGCGGTGGACGAGAATGAGGGCGTGACTTCAGCTACCGAGCCCGAGACACCGGCAGCCGGCCGGACAGCAGCCACTCCCCGGTTGATCGCCACCGACCTCGACGGCACCCTGCTGCGCGACGACAAGACGGTCTCCGACCGCACCGTCGCGGCACTGGCCGCCGCGGAGGCGGCGGGCATCGAGGTCTTCTTCGTCACCGGCCGCCCGGTCCGCTGGATGGATGTCGTCAGAGATCACGTGCACGGGCACGGCCTGGCGATCTGCGCCAACGGCGCCGTCGTCGTCGATCTGCACGACGGCGGGCGGTTCGTCGACGTCCGCCCGCTGGAGTCCGCCGCCGCGCTCGCCATCGTCCACGCGGTGCGCGCCGCGGCCCCCGGCGCCTCCTTCGCCGTGGAGCGGACCTCGGGCATCCACTATGAGCCGCACTACCCGCCCTTCCAGCTGGACCCCTGCGCGCGGATCGCCTCCGCCGAGGAACTCCTCGACGACGAGGAGCTCCTCGACAACGACGGCGACGAGGGCGGCAGCGGTGGCAGCGACGGCGGCCACGGCCACGAGGGCGACGGCCGGGGCAACCCCATCGTCAAGCTCCTCGCCTTCCACCCCGAGCTGGCCCCGGACGAGTTCCTGGGCCTGGCCCGCACCGCGGCCGGCGAGCACGGTTCGTTCACCCGTTCCAGCCCTACGGCACTGCTGGAGATCAGCGGCCCCGGTGTCAGCAAGGCCAGCACTCTGGCCCGGTACTGCGCCGAGCGCGGCATCGGGCCGGAGCAGGTCGTGGCCTTCGGTGACATGCCCAACGACCTGGAGATGCTCAGCTGGGCGGGCACCTCGTACGCCATGGCCAACGCCCACCCCGAGGTGCTGGCGGCCACCACGTACCGCACCGCCGCGAACACCGAGGACGGCGTCGCGGCGGTCATCGAGCAGATCCTGCACGGCATGCCGTAGGCGGCGGCGTACGGTCTACAGCAGCACGCCGCGCGCACGCAGCCACCCCACCGGTTCGACCGCGGACCCGAACTCCGCGGACTTCCGGATCTCGAAGTGCAGATGCGGCCCGGTGGAGTTCCCGGTGGTTCCGGACAGCCCGATCCACTCGCCCGCCCGTACGTTCCGACCCGTCGCCAGCAGGGGCCCCGCCAGGTGCGCGTACTGCGAGTACCAGCCCCCTTCGTGCCGGACCACCAGGCTGATGCCGAAGGGGCCGCCGCACCCGGTCGAGACGACCGTCCCGGGCCCCACCGACCGCACGGGCGTTCCGGTGGGGACGGCGAAGTCCTGCCCGGAGTGCCCGCTCGCCCAGTGCGCACCCACGCCCCCGAAGCCCGCGGTGAGCTCGTAGGAGAGCAGCGGGCGCGTCCAGCCGCTCGGTGAGATCGCGGCCGCGCGGTCCCCACCGTTCCTGTCGTCCTGGAGTTCGCTCTGGAGGCCGTCGAGGTCGACCGGTGTGCAGCGCCCGTTGCGGACGGCCGCGGCCGCCATGCTGTTCAGGTCGCCGCGCGCCTGGGCCAGGCGCTCCTCAAGGGCCTTCCTCTCCGTCCGCATCTGGGTGACGTCCGCGTCGAGGACCTGCCAGGAGGCCGATGTCGACATCTCGTCCGCGGCGAGGGTCCGGTTCCTGCTGTCGGCCTCGATCACCATGCGGGCCAGCCGCTCCCGTCGGTCGCTGTCGTGCCCCTGCAGCTCCAGCAGGTCCAAGGGCTCCTCGGCGGCCGCCAGGCTGCCGGGCGCGGTGAAGCCACCGGTGCGGTACTGCGCGCGGGCGACGGCTCCCGCGTCCTCGTGCAGCACCGCCGACACGACCCGCTGGCCCCGCAGCTGCCGCGCGAGCTGGTCGGCCCGCGTCTTCTGGCCCTTCGCCATGCGCAGCCCACGCTCGTACCGCTGGCGCACCCACCCTGCCTCGCGCGCCAGCCGCAGCACCTCGGAGCTGACCCGGGCGAGGCGCTCCGGCGCCCGCAGGACGGCGGAGGGCTCGGAGGAGGGCAGAGGTGCGGCCATCGCCACGCACAGCGCACAGAGCACCGCGCCACCGTGCCGGTGCACAGGGCGGGTCCGCAGGGCCCGCAGGACCCGGCGGTACGAACGATACGAACGATACGAACGATTCGAGCACCGCATGTCCGCGATCTTGGCTCGGTGCCCGGCCGCCCGCGCCCACAGAGGAGCGTTCGGAGGAATGCGGGCACCTATAGGGCTACGCCTACGCCTTTAGGGCTAAGACGCGCCTTGCAGGAGGCGCCTTTGGTACGAGGCGTCTTGTACGAGGCCTCTTGTACAAGGCATAGGGCCGAGGCGTCTTCTACGAGGCGTCTTGTACAAGGCATAGCGCCGAGGCGCCCGGACAAGGCGCTGGGCCGCGGCGCCTGATGAGGCATAGGACCGAGGCGCCTCTACAGGGGCGCTTCCCACACCACCTTCGTGCCGCCCCCGTCCTCGCCGATCCCCGGCCCGTACGAGCTGGAGCCGCCCAGTGACTCCGCCCGTTTGGCGAGGTTGCGCAGTCCGCTGCGCCTGCCGCCTTCAGGGATGCCGACGCCGTCGTCGGCGACGGTCAGCCGGACCGCCTCCCGGCCGTCCGGCAAGGTGGCGGTGGCGTCGACGAGGACCTCGATGCGGGACGCCCGGGCGTGCCGGAAGGCGTTGGAGAGCGCTTCCCGCAGGGCGGCGATGAGGTTCTTGCCGGTGAGTTCGCCGACCTTGGCGTCGACCGGGCCGGCGAAGGTCGCGGAGGGCTGGAACCCGAGCGGCACGGCGGCCGTGCCCAGCTCGCGCAGGACCCGCGTGCGCAGCCCGGCGGGCGCCTCCGCGGGCCCCTGCTGCAGGGCGAAGATGGCGGTGCGGATCTCCTGGATGGTCACGTCCAGCTCGTCGACCGCCTGGCCGACCTTCGTGGTGACCTCGGGCACGACGGCGAGGCGCTGTGCGCTCTCCAGCAGCAGTCCGGTGGCGAACAGCCGCTGGATGACCAGGTCGTGCAGATCGCGGGCGATCCGGTCGCGGTCCTCGAAGACGGCGAGCCGCTCACGGTCGCGCTGCGCCTCGGCCAGTACGAGCGCGAGAGCGGCCTGTGCGGCGAACTGCGCCGCGAGAGTGCGCTCGGTGGCCGTGTACTTACGGGCACCGCGCTTGCGCGGGGTGGCCAGGGTGCCGAGCACGCGGTCGCCGCTCTTGAGGGGCAGCAGCATGCTCGGCCCGAAGCGGGGCGCGACCTCGGTGATCAGGCGTGGGTCGGTGGCCGAGTCGTCGATGAACACCGGCTCCCCGGCGAGGAGCTGCGAGACGACGGGGCTGTGCGGCGGCATCACCGTGCCCAGCAGCCCGGTGGGGTCCTGGGCGGAGACGGCCACCATCTCCAGCCCGCCCTCGCCGTCCGGCAGCAGCACGATCCCGGCGTCCGAATCGGCGAGCCTGCGGGCCTGTTCGGCGACGACGGCCAGGGCGTCCTCGGCGTCGCTGCCCGACAGCAGGGCCGTGGTGACGGCGACCGAACCGTCGATCCAGCGCATGCGCTGACGGCCCTCGTCGTGCACGCGCGCGTTGCCGATCGCGATGCCCGCCTCCGTCGCGAGGATCTTCACCATGTGCAGGTCCGCGACGCCGAACTCGCCGCCGCCGCGCTTCTCCGTCAGGTAGAGGTTGCCGAAGATCTCCCCCCCGACGCGGATCGGTACGCCCAGGGCGTGCTGGCCGTCCGGGAAGGCGGCGATGTGCTCGTACTGCTCCGCGCTGACCCCGTAGGTGACGAAGTCGGACAGCCCCTCGCCACCGGCGTCGATGACGCCGATGGCGGCGTACCGCGCGTCGGCCAGTTCGGCGGCGGTCCTGGCGATCCGGTCGAGGGTGGTGTGCAGCTCCAGTCCGGTGCCGACGGCACGCATGGCCTCCAGCAGTTGCGGCACGCGCCCGGTCAGCTCGACGGACAGTCCCTGCAGGCTGCGCGCCGCCTCCGTGGCGACGTCCACCGAGTCCGGAGAGGCCCCTGGGGCCCGGGAGCCCGTGCTGTCCTGTGGGTCCGGGGGGCCGAAGGACGATGCGGTCGCTGCCATGCACCGAGCCTAATAAGTGCCATTTGCCAGGGAAAGCGCCTTGATGCTGGTGTCCGTGGCGTCTTGCGGAACATGTGCGTCTTCCCGTGCCTCCCGCTCCAGCATCCGCCGGAACGGCCCCGGTGCTACCGCCAGCGCTTCGTACGCCCCCCGCTGCGCCACGCGCCCCCGCTCCAGCACGATCACCTCGTCGACCGCCTCCAGCCCGGCCAGCCGGTGCGTGATCAGGACGGTCGCGCGGCCCTCCGTCGCCGTCAGCAGGTCCGCCGTCAGAGCGTCGGCGGTCGCCAGGTCCAGATGCTCGGCGGGCTCGTCCAGTACGAGGACGGGGAAGTCCGCGAGCAGCGCACGGGCCAGCGCCAGCCGCTGCCGCTGGCCGCCGGACAGCCGCGCCCCGTGCTCGCCGGCCAGCGTGTCCAGGCCCTGCGGCAGGCCCTCCACCCACTCCAGGAGCCGCGCCGACCGCAGCGCCTCGCACAGCTCGGCGTCACTCGCGTCCTTGCGGGCGAGCAGCAGGTTCTCGCGCACCGAGCTGTCGAAGATGTGGGCGTCCTGCGCGCACAGCCCCACCAGCCGCCGCAGCGCGTCGCCGTCCATCCCGGCCGCGTCCCGGCCGCCCAGGGTGTACGAGCCCGCCTCCGCGTCCAGGAAGCGCAGCAGCACCTGGGCCAGCGTGGTCTTGCCTGACCCCGAAGGTCCCACCACGGCGACCCTCCGGCCCGCCGTCAGCTCCAGGCCGAACCCGCCCAGCGCCGGCCCGTCCTGCCCCGCATGCCGCGCCGTCAGCCCGGCCATCCGCAGGGGGAACGGCGACGCGGGGGCCGGCTCCGAGCCGTCCCGTACGGGTTCAGGCGCGTCCAGCACCTCGTACACGCGCTCCGCGGAGCGCTGGACGCGCCGGCGGTAGCGCACGGCGAGCGGCAGTGCCGTGACCGCCTCGAACGCGGCCAGCGGGATCAGCACGACCACCGCCAGCCACACTCCGCCCAGGCGGCCGTCGTGCACGGCACGCACGCCCGCCCAGGCGGTGCCCGTCACCGTCAGACCGCAGGCCAGGGCCGAGAGGCCGGCACCCAGCGCACCCGCGGCGGAGGCACGGCGTGCGATGCGGGTCAGCGTGCCGTCGGCGCGGCGCAGCCGCTCGAACCGGTCCGGCAGGGCGCCCGCGACCGTCAGCTCGGCCGTTCCCGTCAGCAGCTCGACCACATGGGTGGACAGCTCGCCGCGCGCGGGTGCCAACTGCCGCTCCGCACGCCGGGCGACAGCCGCCGACAGGGCGGGTACGGCCAGCCCGGCGGCCAGCAGCCCGGCGGCGAGCACCGCGCCCGCTTCCGGCAGCAGCCACGTGGTGAAGGCGATGGAGCCCGCACCGACGACCACTGCGGAGCCGACGGGCAGCAGCCAGCGCAGGAAGTAGTCCTGCAGCGCGTCGACGTCCGCGACCAGGCGGCTGAGCAGGTCACCGCGGCGGGTCTCGCGCAGCCCGGCCGGAGCAAGCCGCTCCAGGCGCCGGTAGACCGAGACGCGCAGCCCGGCCAGGACGCGCAGGACGGCGTCGTGCGAGACGAGGCGTTCGGCGTAGCGGAAGACGGAACGGCCGATGCCGAAGGCGCGCGTGGCGGTGACGGCGACCATCAGGTAGAGCACGGGGGGCTGCTGCGAGGCGCGCGAGATCAGCCGGCCGGAGACGCCCATGAGGCCGACGGCACTGCCGAGCGCCAGGGTGGCCAGCAGCAGGGCGAGGGCGAACCGGCCCGTCCACGGCCGCCCGGCGGCCCGCACCCGGGCAAGCGCCCCCGCTCCACGCACGGCACTGCTCCCACCCGCCTGCCCGTCGCCGGGAGCGGGGTGAGCCCCCGCCGACGCGGCCCCCGCGAGGGCCCGCTCGTCCGCCGGCTCCTCACCGCGCCGCTTCTCCGCCGGCTCCTCACCGCGCCGGGCCTCGGCCCCCTTCGGCGCCGTGTCCGTTGCCGGGTGAACGGACGGGTGAACGGACGGGCCGTCCGCGGTCCCCGGCCGCGCGGGCCGGGCCACGAGGCGGACCGTCCGGTCGGCGACGGCGAGCAACGCGGGACGGTGCACGACCAGCACCACGGTCCGGCCCTCGGCCAGCCGCCGTACGGCCGCCACCACGGCGGCCTCGGTCTCGCCGTCGAGCGCAGCGGTCGGCTCGTCGAGCAGCAGCACCGGCCGGTCGGCGAGGAAGGCCCGGGCCAGCGCGAGGCGTTGCCGCTGCCCGGCCGAGAGCCCGCCGCCGTCCTCGCCGAGGCGAGTGTCAGTGCCCTGCGGCAGCATGGAGACGAACTCGAGCGCCCCGGCCGCGCGCAGTGCGTCCCGCAGCTGCGTGTCCGTGGCATCGGGCCGTGCCAGTCGTACGTTCTCGGCGACTGTCCCGGCGAAGAGGTGAGGTCGTTGCGGAACCCAGGCCACCTGGTTCCGCCAGCTTTCGGGGGAGAGCGATGCCAGGTCCGTACCGCCCAGGAGTACGCGCCCGCTCGTGGGCCGTTCCAGGCCCAGCAGGGCGTTCAGCAGCGTCGACTTGCCGATTCCGCTGGGGCCGGTCACCGCGACCGTCTCCCCGGGCCGCACCTCGAACGAGACCTCGGCCAGCGAGGGTTCGGTGCGACCCGCGTGCCGCACCACGAGCCGGTCCACGGTCAGCGTGGCCGTCCCGGCGTCCGGGGCGGGGAGGGTGCCGGCCGGGGCGGGCTCGCTCTCCAGCACCGCGAAGACCTCGTCCGCGGCCGCCAGGCCCTCCGCCGCGGCGTGGTACTGCGCCCCCACCTGGCGCAGGGGCAGGTAGGCCTCGGGTGCCAGGACGAGCACCATCAGGCCGGTGCGGAGGTCGAGTTCGCCGTGCACCAGCCGCATGCCGATGCCGACGGCGACCAGGGCCACGGACAGCGTGGACAGCAGTTCCAGCGCGAAGGAGGACAGGAAGGCCAGGCGCAGCGTCCGCAGAGTCGCACGCCGGTAGTCGTCGGTGATGGCGCGGATCGACTCGGCCTGTGCCTTGGCGCGGCCGAAGACCTTCAGTGTCGGCAGCCCCGCGACGACGTCGAGGAAGTGCCCGGACAGCCGGGACAGCAGCCGCCACTGGCGGTCCATCCGGGACTGGGTGGCCCAGCCGATGAGGGCCATGAAGAGGGGGATGAGGGGCAGCGTGAGGACGATGACGAGCGCCGAGAGCCAGTCGGCGGTGACGATACGGGCGAGGACGGCCACGGGCACCACGGCCGCGAGACCCAGCTGGGGCAGGTAGCGGGCGAAGTAGTCGTCCAGCGCGTCGATTCCCCGGGTGGCGAGGTTGGTCAGCTCGCCGGTGTTCCGGCCGGCCGGCCCGAGCCGCGCGGCGCGCTCCAGCAGTCGCGTCCGCAGCTGGGACTTGACCGCCGCGCTCGCGCGGTGGGCAGCCAGCTCGGTGAGCCAGGACACCGCTGCCCGGCCCAGGGCGACGGCGGCCAGCAGCACCAGTGGGACGGTCAGGTCACCGGCCGTACGCCCGTGCTGGAAGGCGCCGGTGACGACCTCGGCGATCAGCATCGCCTGGGCGATGACCAGGCCGGCCCCGGCCAGTCCGAGGGCGACGGAGGCCATGAGGAAGAGGCGGGTCGCGGAGGCGTACCTCAGCAGGCGGGGGTCGACGGGCTTCATGACGGCGGCGCCTCAGTGCGCTGCCGGGATGTGCTGGGTGCCGATCCGCTTGCGGAACACCCAGTAGGTCCAGGCCTGGTAGCCGATGATCACGGGCGTCATGGGGACCGCGACCCACGTGATGATCTTCAACGTGTACGGGCTGGAGGCCGCGTTGGCCGCGGTGAGGCTCCATGCCGGGTCGAGGGAGGAGGGCATGACGTCCGGGAACAGCGCGAGGAAGATCATCGCGAAGGCGGCCGCGACCGTCACCCCGGAGAAGACGAAGGTCCAGCCCTCGCGCCGGTAGTGGTTCACGGCCAGCGCCGCGATCAGGGCGGCCCCGGCGGTGATCAGCGCCACGAGACTGCGCCCGTTGCCGGATTCGATCTGCGTCCAGCCGAGGAAGGTCACGGCGAGGACGGCCGAGGTCATGCCGAGGACGGTCGCGTACGACCGTGCCCGGTACCGGATGTCGCCGACCGTCTTGAGCGTCGCGAAGACCGCGCCGTGGAAGGTGAAGAGCACGAGCGTGAAGGCGCCGCCCAGCAGGGCGTACGGGGTCAGCAGGTCGAGCACGTTCCCGGCGAAGTTCTTGTCCCGCCCGATCGGCACGCCGCGCACGATGTCGGCGAAGACCGCGCCCCACAGGAAGGCGGGCAGCATCGAGCACCAGAAGATCGCGTGTTCCCAGTTGCGCTGCCAGCGCTCCCCGGTGCGCTTGTGCCGGTACTCGAAGGCGACGCCGCGCACGATGAGGCACCCGAGAACGGTCAGCAGCGGCAGGTAGAAGGCGCTGAAGAGGGTGGCGTACCAGTCGGGGAAGGCGGCGAAGGTGGCCCCCGCGGCGGTGATCAGCCAGACCTCGTTGCCGTCCCAGACCGGTCCGATCGTGTTGATCAACACCCGGCGTTCGGCGCGGTCCCTGGCGAGGGCCTTGGTCAGGACCCCGATGCCGAAGTCGAACCCTTCGAGGAAGAAGTAGCCGGTCCACAGGACGGCTATCAGCAGGAACCACAAGTCGTGGAGGTGCATGGTCGGTTCTCCGTTCCGCGCCGGGTCAGTACGCGAAGGTCATCGGCTTGTCGGCGTCCTCGGGCGCTCCGGCGCCCGGGGTCCCGCCGGACGGCATCCGCAGCCGGGGGTCCTTCGCCGGCGGCTTCTCGTCGGTGTCCGGCCCGGCCTTGGCGTACTTCACCAGCAGCTTGACCTCGACCACGGCGAGCACCGCGTACAGCAGGGTGAAGACGGTCATGGACGTGATGACCTCGCCCCGGCTCACCCCCGGGGAGACCGCGTCGCCGGTCTTCATCAGCCCGTAGACGGCCCAGGGCTGACGGCCCATCTCGGTGAAGATCCAGCCGAAGGAGTTGGCGATCAGCGGGAAACCCATGGTGAGGATGCCGATGCGCCAGGACCACTTGGTCAGGAACGGGTTCATCTCACGCGTCCTGGTCAGCATCAGGCGCGGGATGCCGCCCTCGGCGGTGCGGTGCTCCGGGGCCAGCCAGAGCTTCCTGCGCGTGGTCCACAGCCCGATGAGCCCGGCGACGAAGGAGGTCATCCCAAAACCGATCATGAGGCGGAAGCCCCAGAAGGTCATGAAGATGCTGGGGATGTAGTCCTCCGGCTTGCCGCCGTAGGCCGCCGCCTCCCGGGCGGCGGTGTCCTTGATGCCGGGGACGGCGTCGGAGAAGTTGTTGTGTGCCAGGAAGGAGAGCAGCCCGGGGACCTCTATCTCGACGCTGTTGTGGCCCTTGCCGACGTCGCCGACCGCGAAGAGCGAGAACGGCGCCGGCGACTGGGTCTCCCACAGCGCCTCGGCGGCGGCCATCTTCATCGGCTGCTGCTCGAACATCACCTTGCCGAGCTGGTCGCCGCTGACGGCCGTACCGAGACCGGCGATCACCGCGACGACCAGGCCCACCCGCAGCGAGGCCAGCATCGCCGGGATCTGCTTGCGCTGCTTCTCGGCCGGCTCCTCGCCCCGGATCTGCTTGCGCTTGGCGCGCCACAGGTGGAAGGAGGCGATGCCGACGATGAAGGCGCCGCCGGTGAGGAAGGCGGCGGTGAGTGTGTGGAAGACGACGACCAGCGTCGTGTTCTGCGTCAGTACGGCCCAGATGTCGGTGAGCTGCGCCTTGCCGGTCGCCTTGTCGACGGTGTAGCCGACCGGGTGCTGCATCCAGGAGTTCGCGGCCAGGATGAAGTACGAGGAGAGGACCGTGCCGACGGCCACGATCCAGATGCACGCGCAGTGGATCTTCTTGGGCAGCTTGTCCCAGCCGAAGATCCACAGCCCGATGAAGGTGGACTCGAAGAAGAAGGCCAGCAGCGCCTCCATCGCGAGCGGCGCCCCGAAGACGTCACCAACGAAGCGCGAGTAGTCCGACCAGTTCATGCCGAACTGGAACTCCTGCACAATGCCGGTGACCACACCCATCGCGATGTTGATGAGGAAGAGCTTTCCCCAGAACTTCGTCGCGTGGAAGTACTTCTCCTTGCCCGTACGGACCCAGGCCGTCTGGAAACCGGCCGTGACCGCGGCGAGGCTGATCGTGAGCGGTACGAAGAGGAAGTGGTAGACGGTCGTGATGCCGAATTGCCAGCGGGCGAGTGTCTCGGGAGCCAGGGCCAGATTCACCGGGGTCTCTCCTTGCCTCGTGCATCACCGGCGACACCCGCCGCCAGTGTTTTTGCCCTCGTATGACCCAGATAAAGAGGGCCATAAAGGATGCGCTTGTGAACGCGTTCACATTCACAAGCATTATGGCGCACCCCTTTTTCGGACAACCACGCGGGGTACCCCCTTCGGCTCTTGCGCTACGGACGCCGAACGCCGTGCGCCCCCTCGTGGGGGCGCACGGCGTTCTGTCCGGTTGCGCGGGTGGGCGGCTGCGCCGCCCGCCATCACATCTTCTTGCGGAACTCCTCCGCCGCCCGCAGGAAGATGTCGTTCGCCTCGGTCTCACCGATCGTCACCCGCACGCCCTCGGGGAAGGGCCGTACGACCACACCCGCCTGCTCGCACAGGGCCGCGAACTCTCCGGAGCGCTCCCCCACCGGCAGCCAGACGAAGTTGGCCTGCGACTCGGGCAGCGTCCAGCCCTGGCCGGCCAGGGCCTCGCTCACCCGGGTGCGCTCCGCCACCAGCGCGTCCACGCGCTCCCGCAGCGCCGCCTCGCTGCGCAGCGACGCCACCGCCGCGTCCTGGGCCACCTGGCTCACCCCGAAGGGGACAGCCGTCTTGCGCAGCGCCGCCGCGACCGGCTCATGCGCGACGGCGAAGCCGATGCGGAGCCCGGCGAGCCCGTACGCCTTGGAGAAGGTGCGCAGCACACAGACGTTCGGCCGGTCGCGGTAGAGGTCGATGCCGTCGGGGACGGTCTCGTCGCGGATGAACTCCAGGTACGCCTCGTCAAGGACGACCAGCACGTCGGAGGGCACCCGGTCCAGGAAGGACTCCAGCTCGGCCCGGCGCACGACCGTGCCCGTGGGGTTGTTGGGGTTGCAGACGAAGATCAGCCGGGTCCGGTCGGTGATCGCGGCGAGCATGGCGTCCAGGTCGTGCACGTCGCCCTCGGCCAGCGGCACCGGCACCGGGGTGGCCCCCGAGACCTGGGTGATGATCGGGTACGCCTCGAAGGAGCGCCAGGCGTAGATCACCTCATCGCCGGGGCCCGCCGTCGCCTGGACCAGCTGCTGCGCCACGCCGACCGAGCCGGTGCCGGTGGCCAGGTGCGAGAGCGGCACGTCGAAGCGCTCCGCCAGCTCGGCCATCAGGCCGGCACAGGCCATGTCGGGGTAGCGGTTGAGGGAGGCGGCGGCGGTGAGGGCGCTCTCCAGCACTCCGGGCAGCGGCGGATAGGGGTTCTCGTTGGAGGACAGCTTGTACGCGACCGGGCCACCGGGCGCCGCCGGCCTGCCCGGCTTGTACGTCGGCACAGCGTCCAGCGCCGCGCGCAGCTTGGGGGTCTTCTCGTCCACCGCAGGTCCTCCTCCACCACCACCGACATGAATACCGCACACCTTATGAGGATTGCCCCGGGCGGCGTCCAGGGCTTCAGGAGCGCTCCCCCTGCGGTTGCACGCCGTGGCGGGCGCCGTGGCGCGCATCCCTCGTGAAGGTGAGTTGAGACCTCTTCGAGACCTGAACCATTCACCAGGGGTGGATATGCCAAGTCCCGATGGTCAGGGGCGTAACGCCTCAACCACCTGCACTTCCATGGTCATTGACGGGAATCGCCAGAGCAGAAACGTGCCTGTCAACAGTCAAATGAGGCGCCCTGCCAAAGGACCACCCGAGCCCTACTATCGGCCTGCCATGACAGCAGCAGGGAAGCATCAGGTGAGCCGGGCGGAACCATCCCGCAGGGGCAGCCGGCAGGGCCGGGCGGGTATCCGGGACGTGGCCGCCGCCGCCGGGGTTTCGATCACGACCGTCTCCGACGCGCTCAACGGCAAGGGCCGGCTCCCGGACGCGACCCGACGCCATGTCCGCGAGGTCGCCGACCGGCTGGGCTACCGCCCGTCCGCCGCGGCCCGCACCCTCCGTACGGGAAAGTCGGGCCTCATCGGCCTGACCGTGACCACCTACGGGGATGAACCTTTCACCTTCACCGAGTTCGCCTACTTCGCCGAGATGGCCAGAGCGGCCACCTCCGCCGCCCTGGCGCGCGGCTACGCCCTCGTCATCCTCCCCGCCACCTCCCGGCACGACGTGTGGTCCAACGTCGCCCTCGACGGCACCGTCGTCGTGGACCCCTCCGACCACGACCCCGTCGTCTCCGATCTGGTGCGCCAGGGCATCCCCGTGGTCTCCGACGGCCGCCCCGCGGGCTCCCTGCCCGTGACGGCCTGGGTCGACAACGACCACGAGGCCGCGGTGCTGGGCATCCTCGACCACCTCGCCGCCGCGGGCGCGCGCCGGATCGGCCTGCTCACCGGCACGACCACGGACACGTACACCCGTCTGTCCACCACCGCCTATCTGCAGTGGTGCGAGCGCGTGGGCCAGGACCCGGTCTACGAGGAGTACCCCGCCCACGACCCGTGCGCGGGCGCCGTGGCCGCCGACCGGCTGCTCGCCCGCCCGGACCGGCCCGACGCGGTGTACGGGCTGTTCGACCCCAACGGCACCGACCTGCTCGCAGCGGCCCGCCGCTACGGCCTGCGCGTACCGGACGACCTGCTGCTCGTCTGCTGCAGCGAGTCCACCGTCTACGCCACCACCGAGCCGCCCATCACCACGCTGTCGCTCAAGCCGCGCCGCATCGGCACCGCGGTCGTACAACTGCTCATCGACGCGATCGAGGGACTGGACACCGGTCGCCCGGTGGAGCAGGTCATACCCACCGAACTGATCGTGCGGACCTCCTCCGAACGACGCCCTCCACGCACCACCGTCAGCCCGCCGCGCGGACCCGCCGCGAGCTGACCGGGGCGGCGCGGGGCGACCCGCGTCAACCCGGAGTGGACCCGGTGTCCGGCGCACGAGGAGGCGCGTCACCGCTCACAGGAGCCGCCCGGAGCCCGCCTGACCGGCGCGAACGGCTCATCTAACGGATCATTTGGGGAGAAATGACCGGCGATCCCGGTCTCCCGCCCCGATTCACAGCCCCTGGTGCGTCACAACCCGCGACGGTCATTCCTATGATGGGCGCACGACACCACGGACCGCCGTCGACCAGGCCAGGTCCACAAGGTGCACGGCGGCGCGATGGTGGAGGGGTCGATGACTCAGGGGGCCGGTCAGGGACCTGCGGCACGGACCGCGGCGGCGATGCCGCCCTTCCCCGGGTACGCCGCTCCTCCTCCGCTGCCCGGCTACGACCGGGCCGTCCCGCCCCCGCAGGCGGCCCCCGAGTACCCGGAGTACCCGGAGGGGTACACGCCCACCGCGCGTGATCTGCCGGTCATCGGCCGGAGCACCCCTCAGGACGTGCCCACCGTCGAGCTGACCCCGCTGCCCGCTCCACAGCACGAGCCCATGCTCACCGGCCCCGGTCCGCTGTACGTCGTCGGCGACGTCCACGGCTATCTGGACGAGCTGCACGAGGCGCTCGCCGCCCAGGGGCTCATCGACGCCCAGGGCCACTGGGCCGCGGGCAACGCCCGTCTGTGGTTCCTCGGCGACTTCACCGACCGCGGCCCGGACGGCGTCGGCGTGATCGACCTGGTCATGCGGCTGTCGGCCGAGGCCGCGGCCGCCGGCGGCTACTGCAAGGCGCTCATGGGCAACCACGAGCTGCTGCTGATCGGCGCCAAGCGCTTCGCCGACACGCCGGTCAACTCCGGCGCCGGGACCGCCTCCTTCCAGGCCGCCTGGCTCCTCAACGGCGGCCAGCGCACCGACATGGAGCGCCTGGAGGACCACCACCTGCAGTGGATGTCGCGCCTCGACGCGATGGCGCGCGAGGACGGACACCTGCTCGTGCACTCCGACACCACCGCCTACCTGGAGTTCGGCGACTCCATCGAGGCCGTCAACGACTCGATCACCGAGGCGCTGCAGCGCAACGACCCCGACGAGTGCTGGGACCTGTTCCGCAAATTCACCAAGCGGTTCGCCTTCCGCGACGAGGACGCGGGCCCCTTGGCCGTACGGGAGCTGCTGGGCACCTACGGCGGCAGCCGAATCGTCCACGGGCACAGCCCCATCCCCTACCTCCTGGGCGAGGTCGGCACCGAGGACGCGGACGGCGACGACGGCACGCCGATGGTGGACGGTCCGCATCTTTACGCCGACGGGCTGGCGCTCGCCATGGACGGCGGGGTCACCATGGCCGGAAAACTGCTGGTCGTGCAACTTCCGCTGGCCGGCTGAGGGTTCAGCCGGGCGGTCCACGGGCAGGTGAGGAGTTCCACCACCGCGGGGTAATTCGGCAAACACACTGTCACCTCGCGCCGGTGCGGCTCTACCATCGGCTTATCCGTAGCAGGCTCTCCTCCGTTTCCGCCCACTGCCCGGTGGTACCAGCCGGCATCAAGGCCCTACGGAGCATCGGGGGATGCACATGAACAGCGCTCCGCACCTGCTGGCCGAGGACCGCCCGGAATTCGAGCGGGTTCTCGACCAGGCGTTGCGTTCAGCGGACCAGGACCAGGAGATCAGCGCACTCGCCGCCGCGATAGGACAGCGGCTCAATACCGAACAACTGCGCACCATGGCGCTCAGCGCCATGACCGCCATCGCGGCCTGCGCGACGGCGGAATACCAGAACTTCGTCAGCGCCCGCGAGGAACTGCGCGCCCGGTCGGCCGCCGCCCGGCCCCAGCCGGTCGCCCGCGCCCTCGCCCACGGCGCCGGCTCCGGCTCCGGCGCGGCGCCCTCGCCCTCCCAGGCATCCGCCGATGTGCCCGGCGACGAGGGAGCGGGCGCCGGCGCGGTCCTCGCCGTGCTGGCCCCGGCCCTGGCGGGGATCGCCGCGCTCCTCTTCCTGCTCATCGGCTACGTCATGCGGACGGTCGGGTCGGGCGACTCCGTCGCGAGTCAGATGATCAACGTCGGCTGGTGGTTCGGCGCCTTCACCGCCGCCGGGGTGCTGGTCGCCATGTCCGGCATGCTGCGCACCGCCCTGCGCAACGGCCGGCAGCCGGAGGAGGACGCCCCGGGGGCCGACCGTCTCACCGAGGAGACCGACCGCGCCCGGGAGGCGTGGCGGCAGGCGCTGCTGGACCGCGGCATCCTGCCCTTCCTCCGGGAGGCACTGGCCAATGGGCCGGGAGCACCACGCTCCTCATACGTTCGCAGGCAACCCTCCGGTCCCAGCCGCACCCCGCACCTCGGCTACTCCCGGCCCGGTTTCTCCAGCCCCGACAGCGATCCGTCCTCACCCACCCGGACGGGCTTCACGAGCCCCGATTTCACCGGCCCCGACTTCGGCGGCCCGGAGCGCCGGCCCGAATAGGGCGGGCGCTCCGGGCCGTTCACTTCACGACCTGCAGGCGGGGTTCAGTCCGCGATCGGCAGATACACCGAGGCGCCGCCCAGGGCTGAGGTGTGTCCGATGGGTCGTCCCGTTCGTGCCTACAGGACATGCCCTGGTGATGCAGTGGCGTTCGAGGTGGGCGCCGTCAACCGTGAGCAGGCGTCGGAGTGCTGCCCGCTCAATTGGCCCGTGATCTTCACGGGGAAATGGACCTGCCTGCTGGAGCACCTTGCTCCATAGCCTCAGGGGCATGACACATAGAGTCGACTTCTACTTCGATCCCATTTGTCCGTTCGCTTGGATCACCTCGCGCTGGATCCTTGAGGTGGAGCGCCACCGTGACCTCGATCTGCGCTTCCGGGTCATGAGCCTGTCCGTACTCAACGAGGGCCGGGCCGATCTGCCCGAGCGGTACCGGCGGTTGCTCGACGTGGGCTGGGGACCGGTGCGGGTGTGCGTGGCTGCGGCGCGGGAGCACGGTGAGCACGTGCTGCGTGAGTTGTACACCGCCCTCGGCACACGCATCCACGTCGCCGACCGCGAAGCATCCGACGCCGTTATCCGGGAAGCACTGGCCGAGGCCGGCCTTCCGGAGGCACTGGCTGACGCGGCACACACTGCGGAGTACGACGAGGACCTGCGCAAGAGCCACCACGAGGGCATGGACCCGGTCGGCGAAGAGGTCGGCACCCCTACCCTGCACATCGACGGTGTCGCGTTCTTCGGCCCCGTCCTGACCGCGATCCCTCGTGGAGAGGAAGCCGCCCGACTCTTCGACGGTGCACGGCTGCTGGCCGGCTACCCGAAGTTCTTCGAGCTCAAGCGCACCCGCACAGCTGGCCTCGACTTCAGCTGAGTCGACGGCGAAGGCGAAGGGCGACGACGACGGCCGTGGACCAACCGGCCGGATCGCGGATCGGTCCAACTCCCGATCGGCGCGTGCCCATCTGGATGTGATCACGACTAGCTGATCACCGTGCTGCTGCACTGCGTCACCAGCACAACTGAAGACGATCGAGATCCGCAGTGTTGGGAATCCCTGATGTGACTCTGACCGCGATTTCGTGGCGGTCACCGGGTGAACCTGTCACGTTGGGATCGAGCGTCCCAACTGCCGCCGTTCCGCAACCGGCTCATTCACGGAACCGCGGGCAGAGCCAATTTCGAAGATCTCTGTCAGCAGGCGTGACCTACCGGTCTCAAGCCGCGAATGAGCTGCGCGGATACTGCCCCTGACAGGAACGCGGAGCCCTGGCCGCCGAGCACGACCAGGGCCTCAGCGCGGGGATGGGACCCTGGCAGGTCAATCAGCCAGGGGCAGGTAGACACGGTTGCCCGCCTCAGCGAACTCCTTGGACTTCTCCAGCATCCCCGCTTCGATCTCTGCGTCACTGGCCGGACCCGCCAGGTCGGGGGCGAACTGCTCTGTGATGCTTCTGCTGATTTTCATCGAACAGAACTTCGGACCGCACATCGAGCAGAAGTGCGCCGTCTTCGCCGGCTCGGCCGGCAGCGTCTCGTCGTGGAAGGCACGGGCCGTGTCCGGGTCGAGAGCCAGATTGAACTGGTCCTCCCAGCGGAATTCGAAACGCGCGTCGGAGAGGGCGTCGTCCCACTCCTGCGCGCCCGGGTGCCCCTTGGCCAGATCCGCCGCATGCGCGGCGATCTTGTAGGTGATGACGCCGGTCTTCACGTCGTCGCGGTCCGGCAGGCCCAGGTGCTCCTTCGGCGTGACGTAGCAGAGCATCGCGGTGCCCCACCAGGCGATCATCGCCGCGCCGATCCCCGAGGTGATGTGGTCGTACGCCGGTGCGACGTCCGTCGTCAGGGGGCCGAGCGTGTAGAACGGCGCCTCCTCGCAGATCTCCTGCTGGAGGTCGATGTTCTCCTTGATCTTGTGCATCGGGACGTGGCCCGGGCCCTCGATCATCGTCTGCACGTTGTGCCGCTTGGCGATCGTGTTGAGTTCGCCGAGCGTCTTCAGCTCGGCGAACTGGGCCTCGTCGTTGGCGTCCGCGATCGAACCGGGGCGCAGCCCGTCGCCGAGGGAGTACGTGACGTCGTACGCGGCGAGGATCTCGCAGAGCTCCTCGAAGTTCTCGTAGAGGAACGACTCCTTGTGGTGCGCCAGGCACCACGCCGCCATGATCGAGCCGCCGCGCGAGACGATGCCCGTCTTGCGGCGCGCGGTCAGCGGCACGTAGCGCAGCAGCACGCCCGCGTGGACGGTCATGTAGTCGACGCCCTGCTCGGCCTGCTCGATGACCGTGTCCTTGTAGATCTCCCAGGACAGTTCCTCGGCCTTGCCGTCGACCTTCTCCAGCGCCTGGTAGAGCGGGACGGTGCCGATGGGCACGGGGGAGTTGCGCAGCACCCACTCGCGGGTGGTGTGGATGTTGCGGCCGGTGGAGAGGTCCATGACCGTGTCGGCGCCCCAGCGGGTCGCCCAGGTCATCTTCTCCACCTCCTCCTCGATGGAGGAGGTCACGGCGGAGTTGCCGATGTTGGCGTTGACCTTCACCAGGAACTTCTTGCCGATGATCATCGGCTCGATCTCCGGGTGGTTCACGTTCGCCGGAAGCACCGCGCGCCCGGCCGCGATCTCCTCGCGGACGGTCTCGGGAGAAACGTTCTCCCGGAGGGCCACGTACTCCATCTCCTCGGTGATCTCGCCACGGCGCGCGTACGCGAGCTGGGTCACCGCGGCGCCGCCGCGGCCCCGGCGGGGCTGGCGCGGGCGGCCGGGGAAGACGGCGTCGAGGTTCTTCAGGCCACCGCGCGGCGACGTGTGCTTGATGCCGTCGTCCTCCGGGCGCATGGGCCGCCCGGCGTACTCCTCGGTGTCGCCCCGGCCGATGATCCAGTTCTCCCGGAGCGGGAGGAGGCCGCGCCGGACGTCCGTCTCGACGGCCGGGTCGGTGTACGGGCCGGAGGTGTCGTACAGCTGTACGTCCTGCCCGTTGGTGAGGTGTACTCGCCGCACCGGAACCCTGAGGTCCGGCCGCGAGCCGGTCACGTAGTCCTTGTGCCAGCCGATGTCCCGGCCGGTTTCGGACGTGCGTGCATCCTGCGAGGTCATGAGACCAGTCTCCCTACGCCGGCATTACCCGGTAACAGGTTCGGCGGTCGACGCAGCGGCGTCCGTACGTGCTTCCGTACGGAGGTCAGCGCCCTCTCAGCCCGGTGCTCCGAGCTCCCGCGATTGCAAAAGGTGGCACCACGCTAGCGCCTTCCGCTGCGGGCCTGCCAGGGGGGCTTGCGATGATCGGGGGGTGACCCCCACTGACCGCACTCCCCCCGCCCCCCACTCCCACGGCCATGGCCACGGGCACTCCCACAGCCATTCCCACGGCCCTGCGAAGCCCGTTTCGGCACATCTGCGCAAGGTGATCGCGGCCGTGCTCATCCCCTTCGCCGTCGCGGTGGTGACCGGCCTGATAGTCCTCTGGCCGGGTGGCGCGCCACCGCACCAGCCCACCGGGCTGGGCCTCGACCAGAAGACGGAGTCGGGTCGGGTGGTGAAGATCGAGGAGTTCGACTGCCCCAAGCCGGGCGGCCGGCCACCCCAGCAACAGCAGGCACCGCCCGGGGCGCCGCCCCCGGCGGAGGGACCGTGCGAAAAGGCCACGATCGAGGTCGCCTCGGGCCCGGACAAGGGGAAAACCTTCACGGAGGTCGTGCAGCCGAACGCTTCCCGTCGCTACGACGTCGGGCAGAAGGTGATCCTGGCGTACGCGCCGAAGGCCCCGGAGAATCTGCGCTATTCGGTCACGGACGTGGACCGGACCATGCCGATGATGCTGCTCGCGGGCATCTTCGCGGTCGCGGTCGTGGTGGTGGGACGGCTCCGCGGGATCTTCGCGCTGGTGGCCCTGGTGATCAGCTTCGGGATACTGACGCTGTTCATCCTGCCGGCGATCCTCCAGGGCTCCAATCCCCTGCTGGTCGCCGTGGTCGGCGGCAGCGCGATCATGTTGATCGCGCTCTACATGTGCCACGGGGTCACGGCCCGGACGTCGGTGGCGGTTCTGGGCACCCTGATGTCCCTGCTGGTCATCGGCCTGCTCGGGTCGCTGTTCATCGAGTGGGCGCACCTGACGGGCAATACGGACGACCAGACCGGCCTGGTGCACGGCCTGTACCCGCAGATCGAGATCCGCGGCCTGCTGCTGGCCGGAATCATCATCGGCTCGCTGGGTGTGCTCGACGACGTGACGGTGACGCAGACCTCGGCGGTGTGGGAGCTGAAGGAAGCCGACCCGGCCGCGAATTGGCGCAAACTGTACGGCTCGGCCATGCGGATCGGGCGGGACCACATCGCTTCGGTGGTCAATACGCTGGTTCTGGCCTACGCCGGAGCGTCGCTCCCATTGCTGTTGCTGTTCTCCATCGCGGACAGTGGGGTGGGGACGGTGGCGACGAGCGAGATCGTCGCCGAGGAGATCGTTCGCACGCTGGTGGGCAGCATCGGGCTGGTGGCCTCGGTTCCGGTGACGACCTTGCTGGCAGCGCTCGTTGTCAGTGCCGACCGGCACAATGCGAGCACGGGGAGAGCCAGGGCGCGTGGCGGCAGGCGCCGCCGCGCGAAGTGAGGAAACCGGGGGGGGGCCGGGCGTGATCGGTGAGCTGGGGAGAGTGACGGGGACGGTCGGCCCGGGCCTGGTCGGCGAGGTGATGGTGCGCGTGCGGGGCGGCGCCGAGGCGTTCCTGGCCTACGCGGCGGAGGGGGACGCGCGCATCGAGCGGGGCACGGTCGTCCTGGTCGTGGAATATCTGCCGCCGCGCACGGTCTATGTCACACCGGCCTACAGCTGAGCCGCAATGGACCGGTGATGTCCGGTGGGAATGTGATCCCGTGCTGAGGTGATGTCCGGTGCCGATACCGGGTGTTCAAGATCCAGAAGGGGGGGTTCCGGCGTTTCACCCGGGTGCGCCCGGGCGCACGCTTCTTGATCGCACGGCTCATCGCGAGCCGAAAAGGGGGGCAACGCATGTTCATCGGCATCGTGGCGGGGGTCGTACTCGTCGCGGCCGGCGTCCTGATCGGGCTGTTCAAGCTCATGTGGCGGGTCGCCGAGCCCAACGAAGCCCTGGTCATCTCCGGCTCCAAACACCGCACGGAGGGCCTGGAGGAGGGAATGGGCTTCCGGATCGTCACGGGGCGGGGGACGCTCGTGCTGCCGGGGGTGCAGGTGGTGCGAAAGCTGTCACTCGACCTCAACGAGGCGGACTTGAATGTGGATTGCGTGACGAAACAGGGCATTCCACTCAAGGTGCATGGCGTGGTCATCTTCAAGGTCGGCGACGACTTCGTCTCGATCGCCAACGCCGCCCGCCGCTTCCTGGACCAGCAGAAGTTCATGCCGGAGCGCGTGCACAACGTCTTTGCCGGCCATCTGCGCTCGATCGTGGGCGGGTTGACCGTGGAGGACATGATCCGCGACCGGGAGCGGCTGACGGGCGAGACCCGGGCCGCTTCGGGCACGGAGATGGAGAAGCTGGGCCTGATCATCGACTCGCTTCAGATCCACGAGATCCAGGACCCCACGGGCTACATCCGGAACCTGTCCGCGCCGCACGCGGCCGCGGTCCAGCGGGACGCCCGGATCGCACAGGCGGAGGCGGACCGGCTGGCCACCGAGGCCGAGCAGCAGGCCGCCGGCCGGATGGCCCAGGCGACCCGTGACAGCGAGATCCTGCAGGCCGGCTACCAGGCCGAGCGGGACAGCGCGGCCGCCAAGGCCCGCCAGGCCGGCCCGCTCGCCGAGGCGGCGGCCCAGCAGGAGGTCGTGGTCCAGGAGACGCGGGTCGCCGAGCTGGCCGCCCAGCGCCGGGAGCAGCAGCTCCAGGTCGATGTGCGCAAGCCCGCCGACGCCGCGGCGTACGAGAAGCGGACGCTGGCCGAGGCCGAGCGTGACGCCCGCATCTCCGCGGCGCAGGCCAAGGCCAAGGAGACGGAGCTGGCTGCGGCCGCCGAGGCGACACGGGTGAAGACGGCAGCCGCAGCCGAGGCGGAGGCCACCAGGGCCCGCGCCGCCGCCTCGGCGGCGGCGACCCGCGCCACGGGGGAGGCCGAGGCCGCGGCGGCGCAGGCCAAGGGCCTGGCTGCCGCCGAGGCGGCCAGGGCGAACGGCCTCGCCGCGGCCGAGGCCATCAAGGCCCGGGCGGCGGCGCTGGCCGAGAACCAGGACGCGGTCGTCGCCCAGCAACTCGCCGAGCAGTGGCCCGAGATCGTACGGGCCGGGGCTCAGGCGTTCGGGAACGTGGACCACATGGTGCTGCTGAACGGGGCGGACGGCATGTCCGACCTGTTCGCGAAGGCGCTGACGATGGGAGGAACGGGTCTGGGACTCGCGCGGCAGCTGCTCGCGACCATGGGCACGGCCGACGGGCCGGGCGCCCGGTCGAGCATGGGCGGGAAGGGTGACAGTGTCGACAAAGCCACTGACGAGAAGGGCGGCAGCGGTCCGGCGGTGAGCACTCCGGCGTCCGCGCCGCGGAGTGCGGCACCGCGTACCGAGCGCGTACCGATCGAGGAGGACGGCGGCGCACCGGGCCCGGGAGCCCGCTGACCGCGGCCTGCTAACCGGCGTTCTGACCCTCGGGGTTGCCGGCGAGGATGCTGTCGAGCGCCGCGGCGAGGTCGTAGTCGAAGTCGGCGACCGAGCGCTCCTCGCCCAGCGGGGCGACGCGGTCGGTCCGGTCGAGGAAGGCCACCAGCGGCGCGGCACCCGCCCGGAACAGGGCGCCTTCACCGCCCACTTGCAGCCGGATGAAGACATCCGACAGGTGCTGTGCGGAGGCGGGGGCGATGTGCACGTCGCCCTCGCCGGAGGGCTGACTCAGCCCGTCGAGCAGCAACTCCCTCGCGAAGGCCCAGGTCACCGGGGCATCGCCAGGGAGGTGAAAGGTGAACTTCACGGCGTAGGGATCGCTGCTGTCGTAGCCCAGCTCCACCGGGATCCGGAAGGACAGCTCCTCGGACACGAGGAAGGTCATGACCACTTCTGCCTGAACTGTGTCGCGCATCGCCCAATGCCCCGTCTTCGTCGGTTTGGCAGGGATTGAAGCCTGATGGCCCCAATGACGCCATAGTCTGACAAGAACGCCCAGTGGATCACAAGGAGTGATTTTCCAGTTACTCATGGAGACCGAGGGTGAGCATACGAGCTCGCCGACTCTGGAGCGTAGCGACTCGACTACTCCATGGAGTCGTAACGTGGGATTTGATGGCACGGAACGGCCGAGAACTGGCCAAAGTAGGCCGAGGGCACACGGATTACCGTTTGGGCAGCGGGCCTGGCGTCGAAGTTGACGGCGAGATGGTGGAGAGATGTTGACGGGAGAGATAACTCCCGGCCTTCCGCTTCGTTGAGTTGACCGAGCGGACACCGGCCGACGGCGTGGGCGACGCGGCCTGCCGGTGGGACGTTCCCGGGCGTTCCCCCTTTCGCCCGGGTCGGCCGGTTCCTACCAGTCGCCCCTCGACGACGAGGACGACGTGAACTTCTTGACGACGAAGACCAGGCCACCGACGAGCGCCACCAGCAGCAGCGCCTTGAAGAGCAGGCTGATGACAAAGCCGAGCACGCTCATGATCAGGCTGCCGAAGACCACCAGCGCGAGAACCGGCACGGCGATCCACTTCACCCACCACGGCAGTCCTTCGAATATCCCCTTCTCAGCCATCTCGACCCCTGCTCTCCGCTTCGCGCGTGCTTTCACACGGCCTTGTCACGTCACGGCCACCGTGACCCGGCGTGCGAATGCAGCACCATGAGTCACCGGCCGCCCGGGGCGGAATGCCCCGGCCTGCCCTCGATGCTAGGCCGGGCAGGTGGGCCGGCGGGGACTCCGCAGCCCTCGTCCTTCCCTGACCGTCCCCCTACGGGATGCCGGAGGCTGCCCGGCTCAGCTCTCGGGGGGAGAGAAGACGACCAGGACCCGGAGATCCTCGCTGATGTGATGGAACCTGTGCGTCGCCCCCGCCGGCACGTACACCACGCTGCCCCGGCCCACCTGCGTGGTCTCCGGCCCGACCGTGATCGACGCCCGGCCGCTCATCACCACGTACACCTCGTCCTGGGCATGCGGTCCCTGCGGATCGCTTTCGCCGGCGTTCAGCGCATAGAGGCCGACGGACATGTTCCGCTCCCGCAGGAACTGCAGATACGCGCCGTCGTTAGCGGCTCGCTCCACCTCCAGCTCATCCAGCCGGAACGCCTTCATGCGCCCTTCACCCCTCACTGTGCCCGTGATGCCCATTGCACCGATCTTCATCGGCCGCGCGCGTCTGCAACGATCTCACCATGAAGAATTTCGTAGTCAAGACGATCGCCAATGCGGCGGCCCTGGCTGTAGCCATCTGGTTGCTCAAGGGCATCACACTGTCCGGCGAGAACACCGCCCGCAAGGTGGTCACGCTTTTCCTCGTCGCGCTCGTCTTCGGCGCGGTCAACTTCATCGTCAAGCCGGTCGTGAAGCTGCTGTCCTTCCCGCTCTTCATTCTCACGCTCGGCCTGATCACGTTGGTGATCAACGCCCTGATGCTGCTGCTGACCTCCTGGCTGGCGGACAGAGCGGACCTGGCCTTCCATGTGGACGGCTTCTGGTCGGCGCTGGTGGGCGGCGTGATCATCTCGATCGTGGCATGGGCGATGCATGTGATCCTGCCGGACGAGAACGACTGACCCGGCCCAGCCGCCACGGGCACGTGGGCACGGCCGACGGGCACTGACCGGAGCGTGGCACAAGGACGGCTCGAGCCTCCCCCCTCTTGGCTCGAGCCGCCACGGCTCCACGCGCGTAAGAACCGCGCGAAGCACCGCGCGACCAAGGCTAGTTGACTCTGCGTCAGTGTCCAATCACACCGGCGGCACCGCCCTATCGACTTATTTATAGTTCCCCCTACGATGGGTGGCGGCGAACCCGGGGAGATGGCATGGATCTGGCCCTTTTACGCACATTCGTCACAGTGCACCGGGCCGGCTCCTTCACCCGCGCCGCCACGCTCCTGGGTCTCTCCCAGCCCGCGGTCACCAGCCAGATAAGGACCCTGGAACGCCAACTGGGCCGCCCCCTCTTCCTCCGCCTGGCACGTGGAGTGCGCCCCACCACCATCGGTGACGAGCTCGCCCACAAGATCGCCCCGCACGTCGACGCCCTGCTGGAGATCACCGAGGCCGACCTCGACGAGCAGTGGGCCAACCGCACCCTGCACCTGGCCGGCCCACCCGAGTTCACCGCCCTGCGCGCCCTGCCCGCGCTCACCCCGCTGATCGCTCAGGGCCTCACCGTGCGCGCGGCCCACGGCATGGCCGAGGAGCTCTTCGAGGGCCTGGCCGCCGGCCACCACGACCTCGGCATCGCCACCTCACGCCCACGCGGACGACTGCTGACCGCCACCCCGCTCTGCGACGAGGAACACGTCCTGGTCGCCGCCCCGCGCTGGGCGGCCCGCCTCGGCGGCGCGGCCGTCATCCGCGACAAGGGCATAGCGGCCCTGGAACACCTGCCCGTGGTCGAGGTGCACGAGAGCCTGCCCTTCGTCTCCCGCTACTGGTCCGCCGTCTTCGACTCCAAACCCCTGGCCGCCGGCTCCGTCATCGTCCCCGACCTGCGCGCCGTACTCGCCTCCGTGGCGGCGGGCGCCGGGGTCGGCGTCCTGCCCCGCTATCTGTGCGGTGACGCCCTGGATTCCGGCGAGATCGTCACGCTCCTGGATCCGCCGGTGCCGCCGCTGCGCACCTACTTCCTGCTCGTACGGGCCGGGACGCTCGCCCATCCGCATCTCGCCCGGGCGCACGAGTGGTTGTTGCGCGCCGCCGATTCCTGGTGACAAGGGGTTTCGCCAGGGGGCTCGCGCGGCAGATGTCCCCTATGACCGAACGGCCAGTGGTCAAACGCACCGCACGCGCCATCCTGCTCGACGGCGAGCCCGGCTCCGATGCGCTCGAGATGTTCCTGATCAAGCGCACCAAGCCCGGTGAGGAGCCGTACTGGATCACCCCCGGCGGCGGCGTCGAACCGGAGGACACCACCGTCGTCGCCGCCCTCCACCGCGAGGTCGACGAAGAGCTCGGGGCCAAGGTCATCGACGTGGTGCCCGCCTTCGTGGACACCGTCTCGCACTCGCTGCACCATGCCGCCCACGGCGTGAAGGTCCAGCACTTCTTCGTCTGCCGGCTGGCGTCGATGGACCTGTCACTGCGCCACGGCCCGGAGGTGGACGAGCCGGTCGGTACGTACGAAGTGGTGCGCATCCCCTTCACCCGCGCCGGAATCGACTCGGTGGAGGTCGTACCGCCCTCCCTGCGGGAGTACCTGCGCGAGAACATCGAGGGCGTCAAGGCCCTGCTCGCGCCCGACCTCGGCTGAGCGCAACCGTCGTGCGGACCGTGCCGGCGCCGCTCAGGGAGTGCCGGCGGCGGCACCGAAGAAGTCGCCGCCCTTGCGCCTGGTGTCGTCCGTTCCCCAGGCGCGGCCGTCGTCCTCCCGGCCCGGGTCGCGGGTCACCTTCCGCAGGTGCGGGATGTGCTTGGCGCAGTGGATGTACGCCTCCTCGACCGTGACCTCCACCCACACCACCGCCCGGCGGCCGGGTACGTCGTCGACGGGCAGCCCGGGGTGGCCCGCGCGCAGAGCGGTGTCGTCGACGACGCGGGCACGGCCGTTGATGTGGAGGCCGATCCGGTCCCGGAAGAAGTCGATCATCAGGATGCCGATGTGGGGGTTCTCCTCGATATTGCCGAGGCTCGCGAGGACACCGTTGCCCCGGTACTCGGGATAGGCGAGCGTCCGGTCGTCCAGTACCCGCAGGAACCCGGGCGGGCCGGCCCGGAAGGTGCTGTCGCACTCGCCGCGCCGGTCGGCCGTGGCCAGGAAGAACATCTCCTGCCGGGCCACGAACTCGCGCATGCGGGCGTTGACATGGGGCAGCACCTGGTCGCCGTAGAAGCGGTCCGCACGGTCGGACGTGCCGAGCCGCTGCTGGAGCAGGTGCTCACCGTCGCTGCCGGGACGGTGCCCGGGAGGCAGGGGCTCCGATGGTTCCGCCGGCTCCGCTGCCGGACCTCTTCGGTTCGTCGCCGCCGTCATCAGACCACCCGTCCGGATCGGACCGTCGCTTCTGTGTGCGTGTGCGCGTGCGCGTGCCTTTGCCGGTGCCTGTTGCTTCTGCCTGTTGCTTCTGCCTGTCGTCTTGCCTGTCGCCGTTTGTCAGCCGGCTCGGTCCGGCACCTCAGCCCATCGCTGACGCCGACGCCGCCAGCTCATCGAGCGAGTCGTGTCGTATGCGGTGGGACGGTATGCCTATGCCGACCAGGGTGTCCACACCGCTGCGGATCATTCCGGGGGGTCCGGAGAGGTAGGCGTCGTAGGCGTTCCATGGGCCGTACTTCCGCACGACCTGCGGGAGTTGTCCGCTCAGTCCGAGGGTCGGACCGTCGGAGACGACCGGACGGACGGACAGCCAGGGGTGCGTCTTCTGTAATCGCAGCATGGTGTCGATGTCGTAGAGGTCGTCGTTGTGGCGGGCGCCGTAGAAGACCTCGACGGGACGGCTGCGGCCGTGCCGCGCGACGTCCTCGACGAGCGCCTTGATGGGGGCGATGCCAGTACCACCGCCCAGGCACAGCATTCCGTTGTCGGTGCTGTGGTCGACGGTCATCGAACCGGTGGGGGGACCGAGCCGGATCACATCGCCGGGCCGGGCCTTGTGGACCAGTGCGCGGGACACCCAGCCGGCCGGTACGGCCTTGACGTGAAAGGAGAGCAGGCCGTCCTCGCGCGGGGCGCAGGAGAAGGAGTAGTTCCGCCAGACACGTGGCCACCAGGGCGTTTCCACGCTCGTGTACTGGCCGGCGAGAAAGGGATAGGGCTGGTCGGGCCGTAAGGTCACGACGGCGATGTCCGGCGTGCGCGGCTCATGGCCGACGATCTCCGCCTGCCACCAGGCGGGAGACATCCGCTCGTCCTCGGCGGCGGCATCGATCATGATCTGCGAGACCGCGGTGTACACCCGCACCCACGCGGCCTCCGTCTCTTCGCTCCAGGTCTCGGCCGCGTAGCGGGAGAGCGCGCCGATCAGGCACTCCCCGACGGCGGGGTAGTGGGTGGGCAGCGTGCCGTACTTACGGTGGCCGCGGCCGAGTTGGGAGAGGTACGCGGTGAGCGTGGTGGCATCGTCGGCGTACTCCGCGGCGGTCAGCAGTGCCCTGAAGAGCCGGTCGCGCTGGACGTCCATGGCAGCGGGAAAGAGGGCGCGCAGGTCGGGGTGGCGGATGAACAGCAGCGCGTAGAAGTACGACGTGGCCTTGTCGGCGACCGGCTCGATCTCGGCCATGGTGCGGCGGACCAGCACGGCGTCGGGGGAGGGCGACGCGGGGCGGCCGGCAGGCGCCGCGGGCGGCCGACCGAGCGCGTGGGCGGGAACCCGGCCGGGCAGCGCATGGCCGGGGTCCGCTTGGCCGGGGTCACCTGGGCCAGGCGCCACATGGCCAGGATTCCGGCCGGGCGCCGCATGGCCGGACGCCGCAAGGCCAGGCCCCGGCTGGCCGGGGTCCGCAAGGCCAGGCGCCGCATGGCCGGGGTCCGCTTCCGCCCGGTGCCGGGCGGGCCGGGCGGGCGGTTCCTCGGCGGGGCGGTAGTGCTGCTCCCGCTCCTGGTAGGCCAGGGGCTGCCAACGCGACCCCGGTAACGCCCGGGGCCCCTGCGCCTCGGGGGGCCGATGCGCTGCGGGGGAGACCGGGGGCTCCGGAGCCACGGGCCTGGCAGCGGGGCGCCCGACGTCCTCGCCGGACGAACCTCCGTCGGCCGATGGGGTGGTCGGAGCGTTCATGGTTGCCTCGCCTCGAACATCTCTCGGTCGGACCGCGCGCTTCCGCCGAAGGAGACGGAAATACCCGCGATTCCCCGCTCTGCTGTGAGTCGCTGTGTTCCGGTACGCGCAGCATGCCACCCCTGGCGCCGCCACCCACCCTTTCACCGGAAGTCCGTGCGATACGGCCCTCGTTGGGGCTAGGCTGGCCCGCTGATCCGTTCGTATGCCTCACGTAGGTCGAGCCCCGTGTACTGGTGCGAGGCGATGTCCCGCACATGGTGATCCGCGTTCACCGCCACCGACACGGGCACCGCCGCGAACAGCAGCGCGTCCGACATCGAGTCCCCGTACGCCACGCAGTCGGCACGGCTCAGCCCGAAGCGGGCACAGAGCTCGTCCGCGATCCGCACCTTCGCCGCCGCGTCGAGGATTCCCGTCGGATCCACCGGATCCCGGAACGGCACGGACGGCCAGAGCGAGCCATGGGCCGCGTCGACTCCCCAGTCCAGCAGGCGTTCCACGAAGAAACCGGGCGACAGGGAGATCACGGCGCACCGCTCGCCCCGCGCCCGGATGTCCGCCCAGACGTCCCGGATGCCGGCCAGCCAGGGCGCGCCCTCGAAGGCGGCGGCCACCTCGGCCTCGGTGAGCTCTCCCCACAGCTCCACCGCCAGCTCGGCGAACCGCGGTGGCGCCAGCGTCCCCGCCGCGAACGCCCTCTCCAGCTCGCCGATCTCCGGCTCCAGCCCCAGCTGCCGGGATATCTCGACCGCTGCCGCCGAGCCGTGGATCAGCGTTCCGTCGAGGTCGAACAAGTGCAGTCTGCTCATGACCGCCGAGCCTAGGCGTACCCGCGGGACGAGTACGCCCCGCGGTCACTCCCCCGGGCGGTCGTCAGCCGCCCAGCACCTCCTCGATGGCCGCCGTCGCGATGCGGTGGTCCTGCTCGGGCGCCCCGCCACCGACGCCGACCGCTCCGATCAGCCGGCCGTCCCGGTGCAGCGGGACACCTCCGGCGATGAAGAGCAGCGGCCGGTCGAGGGCGGTCGGCAGGGTGTGGAAGAGCCCGCCCGGCTGGACGGCATCCACCAGGTCCACGGTGGGCGTTCCCAGCTGCACCGCGGTGAACGCCTTGCGCGTGCTGGTCTCGCCCGCGATCAGCAGGGCCCGGTCGTCGCGGCGGAAGGCCAGCAGATGACCACCCGCGTCCAGGACGGTGACGGCGGTGCGTATGCCCTGCTCCTCGGCGGCGCGACGGGCGGCGACGACGAGTGCGTCCGCCTCGTCCGTGGTGAGCGGAAGAACCGGGGTGTTGGCGGTCAGGTCGGTCATGGGGTGGTGGCTCCTTGCTGTGGTGCGTTCTTGCGGGATCGCGTGCCCGGTGGATGTCGCTGGTCGCCCCGGCGGATGTCGCTGGTTGCGCGGCCGGTGGATGTCGCTGGCTGCGTGGCCGCGGTCCCGTTCCGTGCGTTTCCGCTGGAAGGGCGGAGAGGGAAGGGAGGACAGGGAGCCGGGGGAGGTACCGGCGCGGGTCTCAGCGGCCGGCCGGCACGGCCTCCGCCCCGGTGGTCACGGGCGCCGGGCCCATTACGGCAACCCGTCCGCCCCGGGCCGTGCGCCGCTCCAGTGCCGCGGACACGAGGGCGAGGAGCAGCGCCGCGGCGGCCATCAGGGCGCCGATCCAGTTGGGCGCCGTGTAGCTGAAGCCGGCCGATATCACCAGGCCGCCGAGCCAGGCCGCTATGGCGTTGCCGAGGTTGAAGGCACCGATGTTGACGGCGGAGGCGAGGGTGGGGGCGTCGGCCGTCTGGTCGAGGACCCGCTTCTGCAGCGGCGGGACGGTCGCGAAGCCGAAGGCGCCGATGAGCGGGATGGTCACAGCGGCCGCGATCTTGTCGTGCGCGGTGAGGGGCAGCAGGGCGAGCATGATCGCCAGGCCGCCGAGGGCCGTGTAGAGCATGGGCATCAGCGCGCGGTCGGCGTACTTGCCGCCGATGAGGTTGCCGCCGACCAGTCCGAGGCCGAAGAGAACGAGCAGCCAGGTGACGGATGACGGGGCGAAGCCCGCGACGTCGGTCATCATCGGCGTGATGTAGGTGCTCATGGTGAACACGCCGCCGAAGCCGAGGACCGTCATCGCCATGGCCAGCAGGACCTGGGGGTTGCGGAAGGCGGCAAGCTCACCGGAGACACGGGACCGCTCGGGGCGCGGCTGCTTCGGTACGAGCGCGGCGATGCCGAGCACGGCCAGCACTCCGAGACCGGCGATGATGAAGAAGGTGACGCGCCAGCCCACGTTCTGGCCGATGAGGGTACCCAGGGGCACGCCCACGACGTTGGCGACCGTCAGGCCGGTGAACATCATGGCTATCGCCCCGGCCTTCTTCTGCGGGGCGACGAGCCCCGCGGCGACGATCGCGCCGATGCCGAAGAACGCGCCGTGCGCGAGCGAGGCGACGATGCGCCCGGCGAGCATCACCCCGAAGACGGGGGCGGCCGCCGAGAGGGCGTTGCCCGCGACGAACAGGCCCATCAAGGCCATCAGCATCTGCTTGCGCGGGACGCGGCTGCCGATGATGGCGAGGATCGGGGCCCCGACGACGACGCCGAGGGCGTATCCGGTGGTCAGGTAGCCGGCGGTGGGGATCGACACGCCGAACTCGTCCGCGACCTCGGGGAGCAGGCCCGAGGTGACGAATTCGGTGGTGCCGATACCGAAGGCGCCGATGGCGAGCGCCAGCAGGGCGAGAGGCATGACGGGGTCCTTCAGACAGGGGAAGACAGTCGGGGGCAAGTCTTTGCGGCAGACCTTTACCGGCCTCCACAATAATTGCAGACGCATCTACTTGCAAGCGCGGGCTATTGCGGAGGAGAGCTATCCTGTTCGTACGGTGCTTCGGACGGCTCTGCGGACGGCTCTGCGGACGGCACCGAAGGCTCACGCGCGTACGACTTCGAAGGAGGGATCACTCCATGTCCCGCACCCCGGACTCCACTCCGGTCGGCCTGGCGCAGGGCTGGTGTGCCCTGTCCGCCCTGCACAGCCGGATCGAGGTGCACATAGAGCGCGCGCTGCAGGCCCACCACGAGCTGAGCGTGCGCGAGTTCTCCGTACTCGACGTCCTCAACCGCCAGCACGACGGCCAGGGCGGCCACCTGCGGATGAACGAGGTCGCGGACGCGGTCGTCCTCAGCCAGAGCGCGACGACGCGCCTGGTCAACCGCCTGGAGGACCGCGGACTGCTCACCCGCTACCTCTGCCTCACCGACCGCCGGGGCATCTACACCGACGTCACGGACGCCGGCCGCGCCCTCCTGGCAGACGCTCGGCCCACCAACGACGTCGCCCTGCGCGAAGCGCTCCGGGAAGCGTCGAACCGCGCCGAGCTGGCCCCCCTGGTCGCCGCCGTGGAGTCCCTCGCACCGGTCTCCTGATCGTTCACCGGCGGCCCCTGGGCGTACCGCCCTGCCGCGCATAGGGTCCGAACATGAGCGACATCGAGATCCGGCGCGCGACCGCCGACGACCTTCCCGCCATCGTGGCGCTGCTGGCCGACGACGAGCTCGGCGCCCAGCGCGAGTGCCCGGACGACCTCACTCCGTACCGGGCGGCCTTCGCCCGCCTCGCCGACGACCCCCACCAGCACCTGGCCGTCGCCGTCCGCGCCGGCCGCACGGTGGGCACCCTGCAGCTCACCGTCATACCCGGGCTCTCCCGGCGCGGGGCGACGCGTTCCCTGATCGAGGGCGTACGCGTCCACTCCGACGAGTGCGGCAGCGGCCTGGGCACGCAGCTCATCCAATGGGCCGTCGACGCCTCGCGCCGCGAGGGCTGCCGGCTGGTACAGCTGACGTCCGACGCCACGCGTGTGGACGCCCACCGCTTCTATGAGCGGCTGGGCTTCGAGGCCTCACACCTCGGCTTCAAGTACCACCTCTGATCCGGTACGGGCCCGGCCCCGTTCCCGGTGCGCCTTCTGCCGGCAGGCCGCGCGGCAGTACCGGGCGGGCCGGCCCGTACGAGCGGACGGCACCGGTCCACCGCATGCGGCGCAGGCCGTTTCGTTACGGCCGACGGCCGGATTCGGGGGCAGTTTCGTCACATGCCGCCCCGGGCGGAGACTGTCGCACGCCAGGGCGGTCAGCCTGCCGGGCGCCGTACCCGGGCCCCGCCGCTGCTCCATCGACAGACAGCCCATGAGCAGGCTCATCACATCGCCGATGGCAACGTCATTCCTTACCGCGCCGGCCTGTCGGGCCCGGTCGAGCAGGGCGGAGAGGGCCGCGCGGAAGTCGTCCTCCACTCCGGGGGAGGGCTCGAAACTGCCTTCCAGCGCGTCGCACAGCCCCTTGTTCCGCGCGGACAGCCGCACCACCGCCGCCAGGTAGCGGAAGAACACCGGACCGGGGTCGTCCGCATACGCCAACTCCCTTGCCGCATCGGTGAAGAGCCGCACGCGGTCCACCACCGTCGCCCTGAACAGGGCTTCTTTCGTGGGGAAATGGCGGTAGACGGTACCCGTGCCGACCCCTGCCCGGCGCGCGATCTCGCCCAGCGGAACCGCCAACCCCGCCTCCTCGAAGGCAGATCGGGCGGCCTGCAGGACGAGCACCCGGTTGCGCCGGGCGTCGGCACGCAGCTGCGAGGAAGCCGGTGACGGCGGTGCGGGACTCCGGCGCCGTGCCATGTGAGCGAGCCTCCAGGGAGCAGAATGACGAAACGGGCTGAGGGTTCCGATTCTATTGGTGTGTATGAGAGAGGGCCCGCACCGCCATACCGCCTCAAATAACTCTCAACCGCATATAGGGAGCAAAAAAGCCGCCGTCGGCGCCAGAAGCACCGACGGCGGCTCGCAGCCCGCCGTTCGCGTCAGACGGCGATCACCGCGTCCCAGGCCTCGCCCGCCGCCTGCAGGGCCTCGCCCCGGTCCGCGACCGGCACGCCCATCGCCCGGAGTCCTTCGGCGAGCGCCGACAGCGTGGTCAGAACGGTCTCGCGGTCCGCGTCCAGACCGTAGTGGTTGACGCGGACCATCTCCTTGGCGAGCGCTCCACCGGCCGCCTGCACCGGGATCGAGGCATCGGCCGCCAGGGCGGCCGCCACGACGTCGCGGGCGTCGGTACCGTCGGGCGCGCGCAGCGTGGTGGCGGCGGGAGCGGCGTCCTCGTCCCGGACGACATAGGGCGCGAGGGCGCCCAGCGCCCGTACACCCGCGCGCGTTGCGGCAGCGGCGGCGCGGTGCCGGGCGATGACGTTGTCCAGGCCGTCGTCCTCGATACGGTCGAGGGCCTGCTCCAGGGCGAGCATCTCCAGCTGCGCCGGAGCGTGCGGCAGCACCGTACGGCCACCGTCGATCCAGCGCTCCTTCCAGTCCAGCAGGGAGAGGTACGAGCGGCGGGGCGCCTGCTCGTTGGCGGCGATCCGCTCCCACGCGCGGGCGCTGACCGACACGGCCGACACGCCTGCCGGACCCGCCATCGCCTTCTGGCCGCCGATGACGCACAGGTCGACGCCCCACTCGTCGGTGAGCAGCGGCTCGGCGGCCACGGAGGCGACGGCGTCCAGCATCAGCAGCGCGCCGTGTTCGCGCACGACCGCGCCGATCTCGGCGACGGGGTTCGTGTTGCCCGTGGCGGCCTCGGCGTGGACGAGACTGACGAAGTCGATGGCGGGGTTCGCGCGCAGCGCTTCGGCCACCTGCGCGGCGGTGACCGCGCCGCTGAAGGGCGCCGTCACCGAGACCACCTCGGCCCCGCAGGAACGCAGCCAGCCGCCGAACGTCTCGCCGTACGGCCCGGTGATGATGTTGAGTGCGGTACTGCCGGGCCGTACGGCCGAGCGGATGCACGCCTCCAGCGGCAGCAGCGCCTCACCCTGCATCGCGACGACCGTCTCGCGGGTGCGCATCAGCGCCGCGACCTTGTCCTCGATACGCGCGAAGTGACAGGCGCCGAGGGGCGCGAGGTCGAGCAGGGCCGGTGCGGAGTTCGCAGTCACGGTGCCTTCCAGGTGGTATCGCGCCGGCGTTCCGGCGCCCGCCGATCTTCCGTCGACTCTACGTCCACCCTCCGGCTAATGCCGACAATCGGACTATCGCCAGCCGCTCGTGTCGACGCCGCCCGGCACGGCGCCCCCGGCCTCGTACGGCTCGCGCGTGAAGACGAACGTGCCGATGTCCAGGTGGCTCACCGCCCCGTCCGCGCCGCGTACGACCGTCAGCGTCTCGCCCGCGTAGTAGCCGTCGAGGCCCGTCCAGGTCCCGTCGTCCTCCGCACGAAAGGCCGCCCCACGACCCGCCCCGCCGAGCGGCGCGAGCCGCAGCGCCCGGCCCGCGCCCAGCCGCAGCGTGAAGGGGGCCGCGCCCCAGTACCAGGGCCCGGTCAGCTCCAGCAAGGCCGTGTCCGCGTCGGCGAGCGGGCGCCACGGCTGCGGAATGCGGGGTTCGTGTTCGGCGACCGTGCGGAGCAGGTCCGCGGTGATGGCCGGAGTGTTGAACAGGGACTGAAGGTTGCTCAGCACCACGGCCGCAGCCTCCTCCTCGGGGCTCACCCACAGCGTCCCCACAAAGCCGGGCATGGAGCCCGTGTGACCGAAGAGGAGCCGGCCGTCCCGACGCGTCAGCTGCAGGCCCAGGCCATAGGCACCGGACCAGTCCGGGCCCTGCGGCTCGGTCTCCGGCGCCCGCATCTCCGCCAGTGTGGCCGCCGTGAGCACCCGGTCGTCACCGTTCGACAGGAACGCCGCGAAGCGGCACAGGTCGGCGGCCGTGGACCACAGCTGTCCGGCCGGTGCCATGCGCCCGGTGTCCACCGCGGGTTCCGGAAGCAGTACGTCCGCCCACGGGTGCACGGCCCATCCCTCGGCGTGCGGCGCCCGGGGCGCGAGCGTCGTGCGTTCCATCCCGATCGGCTCCAGCACCTCCCGCCGCAGCACCTCGTACCAGCCCTCCCCGCGCAGGCGCTCGACCAGCGCGCCGAGGAGCGCGAATCCGGGGTTGGAGTAGTGGTGCAGGCGCCCCGCCACATGGCGCTGGGGGCGCTCGCCGAAGATGTCGGCGAGCTCGGGGCGCAGCGCGCCGTCCGTGCGCTCCCACCAGGGTCCGCCCGTCTCGGCCGCGAGTCCCGAGGTGTGCGACAGGAGCTGGGCGATGGTCGCGTCGCCGCCCTCGGGCGCGTCGAGGTGCTTACCGAGCCGGTCGTCCAGGCCCAGCAGCCCTTCGTCGCGCAGCCGCATGACCAGGACGGCGACAAGGGTCTTGGTGATCGAACCGATCCGGTACTGAGTGTCCGCCCCGGGCACTTCTCCGCCGACGTCTCCCCGCCCGGCCGACCACACCATCTGCCCGTCCCGCATCACCGCTCCGACAAGAGACGGCGTACGGCCCTCCGCTTGTCCGGTGGCGAGACGGTGCAGAAGGGCACGGCGGGTGGCAGGCAGCAGGCCGGCGAACTCCGCTTCCTCCACGGGAACTCCGGCGGGAACTTCGTACGAGGCAGTCATGCCCGCACCCTAACCACCATGATCGACCGGGCCTTCGCCGCATGGCCAGGATGAGGGCATGACCAAGGAACCGCGGCCCGTCCACGCCCTGCTCGTCGTCGACGTCCAGTCCGCCTTCGTCTCCGGCGAGGGCGCGGTACCCGACGCGGCACGGCTCCTGGAGCACACCAGCGACCTGGCAGCCCGGGCACGGGCAGCCGGTGCCTTCGTCGTCCACCTCCAGAGGAGAGCGCGATGCCGGGAGGCAGACTCACCCAGCAGGAACGTCAGCAGATCGCGCCTGGGACTGGCCGACGGTCTCGCCTACGCGGAGATCGCCAGACGCCTCGACCGCCCCACCTCGACGATCACGCGTGAGGTGATACGCAACGGCGGCCCCACTACCTACCGTGCCGACCTGGCCCACCGCGCCACCGAACGCCGCGCCCACCGGCGCAGGCAGGCCGCGCCCCGAGGGCCGGAGGCGCCCCCGCAGGCCCACGGACGCGACGCCGAGGCCGTGCGCGAGTACGAGGAGATGTTCACCACCCTCCTCATGCAATCGGGCCTGCCCAAGATGATGTCCCGGGTGCTGACCTGCCTCTACACCACCGACGCGAGCAGCCTCACCGCGTCCGAACTCGTCCAGCGCCTCCAGGTCAGCCCGGCGTCCATCTCCAAAGCGATCACGTTCCTCGAAAGCCAGGGCCTCATCCGCCGGGAACGGGACGAACGCCGCCGCGAGCGCTACGTCGTCGACAACGACGTCTGGTACCAGAGGATGATCGCCAGCGCCCGATCCCACGCCCTGAAGTTCCGGCTCTCGTCCAAGTTGATGTCACCGGCAAAACGTCCGAGTGGCTTGACCATTCAGTGGCCGCATCGGGGTTCCCCAGCGTCAATAGAGACAGTCCCCGCTCGGGGAATCCGCTCGGGGAATCCGCTCGGGAGGCTCTGACATGATCTCCGTTCATGAGTGATTGGTTCATGCAGGCAAACCATGGGGTGCGGTTCGAGTGGGGACCAGTCGGCGCGGAGCTTCTTGCGCAAGACACCGCCTGTCTTGTCGTCGTCGACGTGTTGTCGTTCACGACGTCGGTGACGGTTGCGGTCGAGGCGGGGACTCAGGTGTTCCCTTATCGCTGGCGTGACGAGACCGCTGAGGCTTTCGCTGACAAGGTGGGGGCTCAGCTGGCCGTGGGGCGGAGCATGGCCACCGAGACGTCACCGTGGTCGTTGTCACCAGCTGCACTGCGACGTGCTCCCTTCGCTTCGCGACTGGTACTCCCGTCGCCTAATGGATCCACCATCGCCGCCGTGGCCGGGGAGGCGACGGTGGTTGCTGGGGCACTGAGGAACGCAACTGCTGTCGCCCGATGGCTGGCAAATCGAGGCTATGGAACGGCCGAGCAACCTGTACTGGTGATTGCCTCAGGTGAGCGCTGGCCCGACGGCAGCCTCAGGCCCGCGCTCGAAGATCTCCTCGGCGCCGGAGCCGTGATCGCCGCATTGCGCCGATCCGGCCGGAGCCACCTCTCGCCGGAGGCGTCAATGGCGGCCGCGGTTTTCGACGGCGTGACAGACGTGGACGTCACTGTCGCGGCCTGTGCATCGGGCCAAGAGCTCATCAACAGCGGATATGCAGACGATGTCGCCATCGCGACAGAGCTGGACGCTTGCGATGTCGTCCCCGTCCTCGTCAACGGAGCGTTCGTTGCCACTGACTAGGCGGGGAATCGTCACCTAGCCTTCCGCGCTCTGCAGCTCAGGCAGGACGTCGGCAAGAGCCTGGATTGCTTCGAGGACCTGTTCGCCGATCTCGGTCAGCCTCATGGCGCGGTTCCTCTGCGCTCGGTGGAGGAGCTGTGCCCCGAGGTCGCGCTCAAGCCGATTGATCTGCTCGACGAGGTTGTTCGAGTGCAAGCCGACGCCGTGTGCTGCTGATCTGATCGAGGGGTAGCGGGTGGCGGCGGCAAAGCGGGCGAGCCGAAGGCCGGCGCCCGGAGTGCCGGTAGCCGGCTTGAGGATGGGCGGGATGGCTTGATCGTCCAGAATGCTCTTGAGGGCCCTGCCGTGGCTCATCCCTCCGCGGCTGCGGAGAGGGATGCCGTACTCCCTCGCCCACCGGGCGAGGGTGGTCTTGCTCGCGCCGGTCTCGGCGGCGATGTCATGGATCGTTCGGCGCCGGTGGACGTACTGATCGGTCAGCCACTCGCAGGAGGCCCGGTCCGGAAGCTGCCGCCACCAGGAAGCGCTCTTGACGGGGGATTCCGTATTCCTCGCGGAGTGCGTCGGCGACACCTTTGCTGACGCCGTGGCGTTTCGCGATCTCCTCTAGCGGGATCGTGTCGTAGCGGGCTTCGAACTCGGGTGCAGGGAGGGCTTGTCGAAGCCGGTAGCGCACTCCGCCGGTGGCCTGAGCTCGTCCTTTGTGTGCTCCCGCTCTGGAGCCGGGTGTTCTTTGGACGCTACAAGGTCGCGGATCAGGTCTGCGCCATGTCCACGAAGCGCGAGTAGTGGCCCTGGAAGGCGACCGTGATGGTGGCCGTGGGGCCGTTACGGTGCTTGGCCACGATCAGGTCGGCCTCGCCCGCGCGGGGCGACTCCTTCTCGTAGGCGTCCTCGCGGTGCAGCAGGATGACCATGTCGGCGTCCTGCTCGATCGATCCGGACTCACGCAGGTCGGAGACCATCGGCTTCTTGTCCGTGCGCTGCTCGGGGCCTCGGTTCAGCTGGGAGAGGGCGATGACCGGCACCTCGAGCTCCTTGGCGAGAAGCTTGAGGTTACGGGACATGTCGGAGACCTCCTGCTGACGGCTCTCGGGCCGGCGGGCGCCGCCGGACTGCATCAGCTGGAGGTAGTCGATCACGACGAGCTTGAGGTCGCTGCGCTGCTTCAGACGGCGGCACTTGGCGCGGATCTCCATCATCGACAGGTTCGGGGAATCGTCGATGTAGAGCGGCGCCTTGGACACATCCGGCATGCGCCGGGCCAGGCGCGTCCAGTCGTCGTCGGTCATGGAGCCCGAGCGCATGTGGTGCAACGCCACCCGCGCCTCCGCGGACAGCAGGCGCATCGCGATCTCGTTGCGGCCCATCTCGAGGGAGAAGATCACGCTGGGCAGTTCGGCCTTGATCGAGCAGGCGCGCGCGAAGTCCAGCGCCAGGGTCGACTTACCCATGGCGGGACGGGCGGCGATGACGATCATCTGGCCGGGGTGGAGGCCGTTCGTCAGCGAGTCGAGGTCGGTGAAGCCGGTGGGGACTCCGGACATCTGACCGCTGCGCGAACCGATGGCCTCGATCTCGTCGAGCGCGCCCTCCATGATGTCGCCGAGCGGCAGATAGTCCTCGCTGGTGCGCTGCTCGGTGACGGCGTAGATCTCGGCCTGGGCGTTGTTGACGATGTCGTCCACGTCACCGTCGGCCGCGTATCCCATCTGCGTGATGCGCGTACCGGCCTCGACCAGGCGGCGCAGCACCGCGCGCTCGTGGACGATCTCGGCGTAGTACTCGGCGTTGGCGGCGGTCGGGACGGACTGGACCAGGGTGTGCAGATACGCCGCGCCGCCGACGCGGGTGATCTCGCCGCGCTTGGTGAGCTCGGCGGCGATGGTGATGGGGTCGGCCGGCTCGCCCTTGGCGTAGAGGTCGAGGATGGCCTGGTAGATCGTCTCGTGCGCCGGACGGTAGAAGTCGTTGCCCTTGAGGACCTCGACGACGTCGGCGATGGCGTCCTTGGAGAGCAGCATGCCGCCGAGGACGGACTGCTCGGCGTCGAGGTCCTGCGGCGGTACGCGCTCGAAGGCGGCGCCGCGGTCCCAGGAGCCGCCGTCGTCGCCGCCACGGTCGTGCTGCTCGCCACGGCCCTTGCCGTCGCCACGGCGGGAACGGGAGAAGGGGAGCCGGTCGCTGGGACCGCTCTCGCCCCAGGGGTCGTCCATGGGCTCGGGAACGCTCACCCGGGCCACCTCCTCCCGTCCGCGACGCGGACCTCGCCGTGCTTCTCTTTCTTACGGCACGGCTCTGACAATTAGGACGCCCGACTCCGGTTACAACGCGTCGAGTTCGCGGCGAGTTCGTGTCGAACTCGTAAGGTCCGCGGCACCCGGGGACGGGGCGAAAACAGACGGCAGGCGCCGGTCCACGGTAGGGCCGCGGGCACCGTCAGCCAATCTGGTTATCCACAGGGCATGTGGATGAGTGGCCGCAGGCTGTGGAGAACCCCCCTCAACCTGTGCACGGCGCGGGGGAAAGCACTGTGGACAAACACACAGTCCCCACCGCCGCACCCGCCTGACCTGCAGCTTTATCGTCCACCGGCTGTTGAGGAGAAAAACTTTCCCGCTCTGACCGAGATCGCGACAAACGGCGCAGAGAAGATCGCGCACAAGCCGGTCGGGTAAGGGGCGTAAGCTGGATGCACAGATTACCTGTGGAAGATTGGACGGGCACCGTGACCCACGCCCCCGCGCGCGAGCCGCACAGCGCCCGCAGGCACGACCGCGAGATCCTCGCCCTGGCCGTGCCGGCCTTCGGCGCACTCGTCGCGGAGCCCCTCTTCCTGATGGCGGACAGCGCCATCGTCGGCCACCTCGGCACCCCCCAGCTCGCGGGCCTCGGCGTGGCCGCCGCCCTGCTCACCACCGCCGTCAGCGTCTTCGTCTTCCTCGCTTACGCCACCACCGCGGCCGTCTCCCGCCGGGTCGGCGCCGGGGACCTTCCGGCCGCCATCCGCCAGGGCATGGACGGCATCTGGCTCGCGCTCATACTCGGCGCGGCGGTCACCATCGCCGTACTGGCCACCGCCCCCGCCCTCGTCGACCTCTTCGGCGCCTCCCCCACCGCGGCCCCCTACGCCACCACCTACCTGAGAATCAGCGCGCTCGGCATCCCGCCGATGCTCGTCGTACTCGCCGCCACCGGGGTGCTGCGGGGCCTGCAGGACACGAAGACCCCGCTGTACGTCGCCATCGGTGGCTTCGCCGCCAACGCCGGGCTCAACCTCGTCCTCGTCTACGGCGCCGGACTGGGCATCGCCGGGTCCGCGTGGGGGACGGTGCTCGCCCAGTGCGCCATGGCCGCCGCCTACCTGGCTGTCGTCGTACGCGGCGCACGGCGCCACGGTGCCTCGCTACGGCCCGACACCGCCGGGATACGTGCCTGCGCCCAGGCCGGAGTGCCGCTGCTGGTCCGTACGCTCTCGCTGCGCGCCGTGCTGATGATCGCCACCGCGGTCGCGGCGCGCCTGGGCGACACGGAGGTCGCCGCGCATCAGATCGTGCTCACCCTGTGGAGCCTGCTGGCCTTCGCACTGGACGCCATAGCGATCGCCGGACAGGCGATCATAGGGCGCTACCTGGGCTCCGGTGACGCGGAGGGGGCGCGGGCCGCCTGCCGGCGCATGGTGCAGTGGGGCATCGCTTCGGGCGTGGTCCTGGGGGCACTGGTGGTGGCGGCGCGGCCGTTGTTCATTCCGCTGTTCACCGCGGATCCGGCCGTGCGGGACGCGCTGCTGCCCGCGCTGCTGGTGGTGGCCGTGGGGCAGCCGATCGCGGGGATCGTCTTCATCCTGGACGGCGTGCTGATGGGCGCCGGGGACGGCTCGTACCTCGCCTGGGCGATGCTGCTGGTCCTGGCCGTCTTCGCACCCGTCGCCCTGCTGGTCCCCAGCCTCGGCGGCGGCCTGACGGCACTGTGGTGGGCGATGACGCTGATGATGACGGTCCGGATGGCGACCCTGTGGATGCGGGCCCGCTCCGGCCGCTGGATCGTCACCGGCGCGGTACGGGCCTGACCCACAGGCCTGACCCCACGGGCCGGCGCCCCCGGACCACGCCCACCGGCACTTCGGGAACCGGCCTGGACACGGCGAAAGGGCCGCACCCCAGCAGGGTGCGGCCCTTCGTCAGGCTATGCCTGTCGCTGCCGTCAGGCGGCGACGACCTCGATGCCGAGCTTGGCAACGACGTCGGCGTGCAGACGCACGGAGACCTGGTGCGAGCCCAGGGTCTTGATGGGCGAACCCACCTCGACACGGCGCTTGTCGACCTTCGGGCCACCCGAAGCCTCGATCGCGGAAGCGATGTCGGCGGGGGTGACGGAGCCGAAGAGGCGGCCGGCGTCGCCGGCACGGGTGCTCAGGCGCACCTTGGTGCCCTCGAGCTTGCCCTTGACCTCGTTGGCCTGCTCGATCGTGGCGATCTCGCGGATCTTGCGGCCGCGGCGGATCTGCGCCACGTCCTGCTCGCCACCCTTGGTCCAGCGGATCGCGAAACCACGCGGGACCAGGTAGTTGCGGGCGTAACCGTCCTTGACGTCGACGACGTCACCGGCGGTGCCGAGGCCGGAGACCTCGTGGGTGAGGATGATCTTCATTAGTTGGTCACCCTTCCCTTATCGCGCGGACGAGGTGTAGGGCAGCAGCGCCATCTCACGGCTGTTCTTCACGGCCGTGGCGACGTCACGCTGGTGCTGAGTGCAGTTGCCGGTCACGCGACGGGCACGGATCTTGCCGCGGTCGGAAATGAACTTCCGCAGCATGTTCGTGTCCTTGTAGTCCACGTAAGCGGTCTTGTCCTTGCAGAACGCGCAGACCTTCTTCTTAGGCTTGCGCGGAGGCGGCTTCGCCATTGTCTCTCTCCTGTTTGATCAAGAAGTTTTTGGTGCTTCGCCCTCGGGCCTTGTGGGGCCCGGGCCCGCGAAGGGCCTAGAAGGGCGGCTCGTCCGAGTAGCCGCCGCCGGAATTGCCGGAGCCGCCGCCCCAGCCGCCTCCGCCGCCGCCCTGCTGGCCGCCGGACGGAGCGCCAGTGGCCCAGGGGTCGTCGGCGGGAGCCCCGCCGCCGCTCTGCTGGCCGCCGCCGGGACCGGAGCCCCAGCCGCCGCCGCCCTGGCCACCACCGCTGCCGCCGCCATAGCCACCCTGGCCACCGCGACCCGTGGTCTTGGTGATCTTCGCCGTGGCGTTCTTCAGGCTGGCGCCGACCTCTTCGACGTCGAGCTCGTAGACCGTGCGCTTGACGCCCTCACGGTCCTCGTAGGACCGCTGCTTCAGCCGGCCCTGCACGATCACGCGCATGCCTCGCTGAAGCGACTCGGCGACGTTCTCCGCCGCCTGCCGCCACACCGAGCACGTGAGGAAGAGGCTCTCGCCGTCCTTCCACTCGTTGGTCTGGCGGTCGAAGGTGCGGGGAGTGGACGCGACACGGAACTTCGCGACCGCCGCACCGGAGGGGGTGAAGCGCAGCTCGGGGTCGTCGACGAGATTGCCGACGACCGTGATGACGGTCTCGCCTGCCATGGATGAACCTCTCGGCGGGTGTGCTGCTGGCTGCTTGCTACTCGTTGCGATGCAGCCCGATTACCTCTGAACCGCTGGGGTTCAGTGGGTCTCGGGACGGAGGACCTTGGTCCGGAGGACCGACTCGTTCAGGTTCATCTGGCGGTCGAGCTCCTTGACGACCGCAGGCTCGGCCTGCAGGTCGATGACCGAGTAGATGCCCTCGGGCTTCTTCTTGATCTCGTACGACAGACGACGACGGCCCCAGGTGTCGACCTTCTCGACCTTTCCGTTGCCCTCACGGACAACGGAGAGGAAGTTCTCGATCAGCGGGGAGACAGCGCGCTCCTCGAGATCGGGGTCGAGGATGA
Organism: Streptomyces sp. NPDC026206; assembly: GCF_040638465.1. Classification (NCBI taxonomy): domain Bacteria; kingdom Bacillati; phylum Actinomycetota; class Actinomycetes; order Kitasatosporales; family Streptomycetaceae; genus Streptomyces; species Streptomyces sp. NPDC026206. Next base: position 274,079 of record NZ_JBEZYL010000003.1, on the reverse strand, counting down.
CCATCACCTCGTAGTGACGCATGTGGAACCCACCTCCTTTGGACTCAGCGGCCACGGTCGATCCGTGGCAGGAGGGTCGTGATGCGTGAACAACGGTATCGGCGGACACTGACAATCAGCGGAAGTCCCTGGGATTACCCCTGGGACCGAAGCTGGGTCCGGGCAGACACCGGTGCAGACCGTACAGAGTACCTGCACTCGGGCGTCCGGTTGAAATCGAGCCGCCGGGCCCCGCAATCTGTATGCATCGGTGTGACCGGCGCTACATTGCGCCTGCCTTCAGGAGGTGGCCCCATGACCGAGGCGGTTCGGCAGCCCCGTGGACCTCGCACGCTGGTCGGCGCGGTCCTCAACAGCGACGGAAAGCCCCATCCCGTCGAGAACACCCTCGCAGCCGCGACGATCCTGCTGGGCGTGATCGCCGCCGTCTCCTCCCTGTGGACCGGCCTGCATCTGCTCAGCTCATGGAGCGGCCTCATCGGAATCCTCACGGGGGCCTGGGGCCAGTTCATCTCCGCCACGACCGGTGAGCGCTTCTTGCTGATCATCGGGCTGGGCGCCTGCGCTTTCGGCTTCTTCCTGGGCATGGCTCATGGGGGGCTTTTCGGCGGGTTGATCGGGTAACGGGCCGTACGCCCAAACGGGGCGCTCCCCGGTCGCAGTAGGCTTCGGCGCGAGAGCCGGAGCCCCGACCCTGGGGACACACCTGCCGAGGAGCGCCCCGAACATGAGCCTGACCCTGAGGACAATCAGCCGAGAGCAGCATCTGGCGTATATCCAGAGCCTGCCCGCGGCCAGTCACATGCAGGTGCCGGGGTGGGCGGACGTCAAGGCCGAGTGGCGCTCGGAGAGCCTGGGCTGGTTCGACAAGACCGGCCAGATGGTCGGCGCGGGTCTGGTGCTCTACCGCCAGCTGCCCAAGATCAAGCGCTACCTGGCCTACCTGCCCGAGGGCCCGGTCATCAACTGGTTCTCGCCGAACCTCAGCGACTGGCTGCAGCCCATGCTGGCCCACCTGAAGCAGCAGGGCGCCTTCTCGGTGAAGATGGGCCCGCCCGTCGTCATCCGGCGCTGGGACTCCGGCGCGATCAAGACCGGCATCGCCGACCCCGACGTCAAGCGCCTGCGCGACATCGAGGCCACCCACATCGAGCCGCGCGCCTTCGAGGTCGCCGACCAGCTGCGCCGCATGGGCTGGCAGCAGGGCGAGGACGGCGGAGCCGGCTTCGGCGACGTCCAGCCGCGCTACGTCTTCCAGGTGCCGCTGGAGAACCGTTCCCTGGAGGACGTCCACAAGGGCTTCAACCAGCTGTGGCGGCGCAACATCAAGAAGGCCGAGAAGGCCGGCGTCGAGGTCGTCCAGGGCGGCTACGAGGATCTGGCCACCTGGCAGCACCTGTACGAGATCACCGCCGAGCGCGACAAGTTCCGTCCGCGCCCGCTGAGCTACTTCCAGCGCATGTGGACCGCCCTCAACTCCGAGGACCCCAACCGCATGCGGCTGTACTTCGCGGTGCACGAGGGCGAGGCCGTCGCTGCCGCGACAATGCTGATCGTGGGCGGTCACGTCTGGTACTCCTACGGCGCCTCCGCCAACCACAAGCGCGAGGTGCGTCCGTCGAACGCGATGCAGTGGCGGATGCTGCGCGACTCCTACGCCCTGGGCGCCAGCGTCTACGACCTGCGCGGCATCGGCGACTCCCTCGACGAGAACGACCACCTCTTCGGCCTCATCCAGTTCAAGGTCGGCACCGGTGGCCAGGCCGCGGAATACCTGGGCGAGTGGGACTTCCCGCTCAACAAGCTGCTGCACAAGGCCCTCGACATGTACATGTCGCGCCGCTGACCGTTCCGTCCGTCCACGAAGCAATGCCGTCAGGCACACCACGTCACTCAGCAGACACAGGGAAAGGACCCGGGACCGGCCATGGCGCTCACGCTCTACGTCGACACCGCGCGCTGGCGGGCACACCAGCAGTCCGTCATCCAGCAGTTCCCGGGCATCGTCCCGGTCTGCAAGGGCAATGGCTACGGCTTCGGCCATGAGCGGCTCGCCGACGAGGTGACGCGCATGGGCGCGGACATCCTGGCCGTGGGCACCACCTACGAAGCGGCCCGGATCAAGGACTACTTCAGCGGTGACCTGCTGGTGCTGACGCCCTTCCGGCTGGGTGAGGAGCCCGTACCGCTGCCGGACCGGGCGATCCGGTCCGTCTCCTCGGTCGAGGGCGTGCGCGGCCTGGTCGGCGCCCGCGTCGTCATCGAGGTCATGAGCACCATGAAGCGGCACGGCATCAGCGAGGAGGACCTGCCCAAGCTGCACGCGGCCATCGAGGACGTGCGCCTGGAGGGCTTCGCGATACACCTGCCCCTCGACCGCGGTGACGGCAGCAGCGCGGTCGCCGAGGTCATGGGCTGGATGGAGCGGCTGCGCAACGCCCATCTGCCGCTGCACACGATGTTCGTCAGCCACCTCAAGGCCGACGAGCTCGCTCAGCTGCAGCAGCAGTTCCCGCAGACCCGCTTCCGCGCCCGCATCGGCACGCGGCTGTGGCTGGGCGACCATGACGCCACCCACTACCGGGGCGCCGTCCTGGACGTCACGCCCGTCGCCAAGGGCGACCGCTTCGGCTACCGGCAGCAGAAGACCACCGGCGACGGCTACCTGGTCGTGGTGGCCGGCGGCACGTCGCACGGTGTCGGGCTGGAGGCACCGAAGGCACTGCACGGCATGATGCCGCGCGCCAAGGGCGTGGCCCGTGCGGGGCTCGCCACCATGAACCGCAACCTCTCGCCCTTCGTCTGGGCGGGCAAGCAGCGCTGGTTCGCCGAGCCCCCGCACATGCAGGTCTCGATCCTCTTCGTGCCGGGCGACGCCCCCGCCCCGCAGGTCGGCGACGAGCTGGTGGCACACCTGCGGCACACCACGACGCAGTTCGACCGTCTTCTCGATCACTGATTCCACCCCCCGTGGTACGGGGCGGGGAGCCGTGACTACGGGTTGCGGCTCCCGGTGCCCCATTGGACGCGTGCGACGTCGGCGAGCTTCGCGTGCCGCTCACGGCGGCGCGCGGAGCCGAGGACGACTATGTCCGGCGCCCCATCCAGGACACCGCCGGAGGGGTCGTCCGAGCCGTCTTGGCGTACGACGTCCCGCTCAGGCAGCAGGATGTCCCGCACGACGAGCGCACACAGATACAGCGTGCCCAGCAGGTGCAGGGCGATCGCCAGTTGATAGCCCTCCGGCGGCAGGCCCTGGTGCTTGTCGCCGCTGCCCGTGTAGGCCAGGTAGAACCAGATGCCGAGGTAGTACAGGACCTCACAGGCCTGCCAGATCAGGAAGTCACGCCACTTCGGGCGGGCCAGGGCCGCGAGCGGCACCAGCCACAGCACGTACTGCGGCGAGTAGACCTTGTTGACCAGGATGAACAGCGCCACCACGAGGAAGGCCAACTGCGCGAAGCGCGGACGCCTGGGGGCGCACAGACCGAGCGCTCCTATGGCCAGACAGCCCAGGATCATCAGCAGCGACGCGTAGGTGTTCGCGTCGTCCAGCGGGTCGCCGGTGCGCTGTGAGATGAAGAGCCAGACCGAGCCGAAGTCGACCGGCCGGTCCTGACTGAACGTGTAGAACTTCGCCCAGCCCGGGCGGATGTGGAACCCGCCGGCATCGTGGGTGAACATGACCGGCGCGTTGACCACCAGCCAGGCCCCGGCGGCGGCGAGGGCGGCGCCGAGGAACGCCCGTAGGCGCCCGGCCCGCCAGCACAGGATGAGCAACGGCCCCAGCAACAGCACCGGATACAGCTTCGCCGCGGCCGCCAGACCGATCAGCGCGCCCGAAGCCAGCGCACGCCCCCGTGCCCACATCAGCATCGCAGCGGCCGTGAGGGCGACCGCGAACAGGTCCCAGTTGATGGTGGCCGTGAGCGCGAAGGCCGGCGCGAGGGCGACCAGCAGCGCATCCCAGGGCCGGCGTCGGTGCGTGCGGGCCACGCACACCGCGATGACGGCCGTGCAGGCCAGCAGCATGCCGGCGTTGATGAGCCAGTACAGCTGCTCGCGGTGCTGGATGGTCCCCCCACCCGGCGTGAGCAGGGCCGCGATCTCCATGAACAGCCCCGTCAGGACCGGGTACTCCAGATACTCCATGCCCCCGGAGACGGACTGCGGGATCCGGTCGATATACGGAATGAGGCCCTGGTCGAAGCCGCGCCCGCTGTAGAGATGGGGGATGTCGGAATAGCAGGCGTGGGTGTACTGCGTGGTGGCTCCGAAGAACCAGCCGTGGTCGTAGCACGGGAGCTTCTGCACCATCCCGAGCGCGAACATCCCGATGGCCACGAGGGCGATCACCCGCACCGGCGTCCACCAGCTCGTCCCGAGCAACGCGCGCCGCCCCACCGGCCCGCCGATGAGCTCGCTGCCGGCGGCGGCCACCTCGTCCTCGACGGTGGGCCGTACAAGCTGGTCGTCCCGCACGCTCCTCATGCCCACATCCTGCCGTACCCCGCCACGGACCCGGCGGAGCCTGTGGAAAACCCCGAGGGCCGCCCCGCGTTCACGCGGGACGGCCCTCGAAAAGACCTGCTCAGCCGACCTTCGCCCGATTCATCGGATGATCAGCCTTGAGGCCCGCCGAACAGTCCGCCGCTCGACTGGTGCCGGCTCGGCTCAGGCGACGGCGAGCCACCGGTATCGCCTCCCGCACCACCCGGCCCACCACTGCCGCCCCCGTTGCCGCCGGGCTTGCACTTGCGATCGAAGATGCCGCAGGTCGCGCTCGGGGACGGGGAGCTGGACGGGGACTTCGACGGCGAGGGAGATGCCGACGCCGACGCCGAGGGGGACGCCGAAGCGGACGGCACGGCGCTGGGCGAGGGGCTGGCGCCGTCTCCGTAGACCTTCTCGCCGATCGGCTGCGCCGGGTCGAACTGCAGCACGGGCTGGCCCTTGAGCGCCTTGCCCATGTAGTCGGCCCAGATCTCCGCGGGGAACGACGCACCGTGGATCGTGGGCTTGCCGCCCACACCGCGCATCGAGAGAAACTCCTGCTTCTTGGCGTTGGGATCCACGCGGTACATGCCGATCGCCGTGGACAGCTGCGGGGTATACCCGGCGAACCAGGCCGAGCGGTTGCCGTCGGTCGTACCCGTCTTACCCGCCGCCGGGCGGTCGCCGAGCCGCGCCGCGGTGCCCGTGCCCGACTCCACGACGGTCTTCAGGACGTCGGTCACGTTGTTGGCGACGTTCGCGTCGAAGGCCTGGGCGCTCTTCTCCTCGTGCTCGAAGGCGATCCTGCCGTCCTTCTCCACCTTCTGCACCGAGTACGGGTCGACCTGCTTGCCGCTGGCCGCGAACGTCGCGTACGCGCCCGCCAGCCGGATCGCGCTGGGCGCCGAGGTGCCCAGGGAGAAGGTGGGGGTGAGCGAGGCCAGCTGGTCCTTGTCCAGGCCCGCCTTGAGCGCGGCCTGCTGCACCAGGTCGGTCCCGACGTCCATGCCGAGCTGGATGTACGGGGTGTTCACCGAGAACTGCATGGCCGTGCGGAGGGTGACCAGGCCCTTGTCCTCGTCGGCGTCGTTCGCCTGGTGCCACTCCTGGCCGTCCTGGTCGTGCCAGACCTTGCCGTTGTACTCCCGCAGCGTCAGTTTGTTGTTGCCGTTGTAGATGCTCTCCGGCGACACCAGCGTCCGCTGGCTGAGGCTCTGCTGCGGGCCGAGCCCGGGGTTGCGCTTGCCGTTGGTCATCGCGGCGGCCAGAACGAACGGCTTGAAGGTCGAACCGACCTGCACACCGGTGTAGTCGGCGTTGTTGGTGAAGTGCTCCAGTGCGTTCTCGCCACCGTAAATGGCGACGATCTTGCCGGTCTTGGGCTCCACCGAGGCACCACCGAACTGCACGAACTGGTCGACCTCGCGCACCTTCGGCTTGATGTTCGCCTTGCGTACCTCCTCCACCGACTTCGACAGTTCGTTCACCTTGTCCCGGTCGAACGTCGTGTGGATCTGGTAGCCGCCCTTGTCCAGCTCGGCCTTGCTGATCCTGGAATGGGCGACGACGTAGTTGTCGGCGAGGTCGGTGAGGTAGCCGATCTGCCCGGCCCGGTTGGTCGCCGGCTTGGGCTTCTGCGGCTGCGGGAAGCCCTTCTGGACCCACTTGTCGCGCTCGGCGGCCTGCAGACGGCCCACCTCGACCTCGCGGTCCAGGGTCCACTTCCAGCGTTCCGTGGCCCGCTTGGTGTTCTTCTCCGGCGTCGCCGCGGGTCCCTGACCGCCGTAGGGGTCGTACAGGTTGGGCCCGTTCAGCGTGGCCGCCAGGAACGCGCCCTCGCTCGGCGTCAGGTCCGCGCAGTCCTTGTCGAAGTACGCCCGCGCCGCAGCCTGGATGCCATAGGCACCGCGCCCGTAGTAGGCGGTGTTGAGATACCCGGCAAGGATGAAGTCCTTGTCCTTGGTGGCGCCCACCTTCACAGAAATCAGCAGCTCGGTGGCCTTGCGCTTGAGCGTCTGCTCCTGGCTCAGATAGGTGTTCTTCACGAACTGCTGCGTGATGGTCGAACCGCTCTGCGTCTCACCGCCCTGTGCCATCTTCACGACGGCCCGGGCGATGCCCATCGGGTCGACGCCCCAGTCCTTCTCGAAGCTGGCGTTCTCGGCGGAGATGACCGCGTTCCGCATGGCCAGGGGGATCTGACTGATCGGCACGATCTGCCGGTTCAGGCTGCCGCCGCCGGCGACGACCATCTGCTTGCCGTCGGCCCAGTAATAGACGTTCTTCTGGACCACCGAGGCCTTCTGGGCGCTCGGTACCTGGACCAACGCCAGCGCGACGCCCACGATGCCCACGACCAACCCCACCAGCGTGATGACCAGGCCGGCCACCAGCTTCCAGGAGGGCATCCAGCGACGGGCTCCAGACTTGCCCGCACGCGGGTAGTCGATGAACCGCTTGGCCGCCGGGCGACCGTTGTCCCTGCGCCCACGACCCGGTCCGCCGGGACCGGCGTCGGGGGACCGTCTGCGCCCACCGGCGCCGACGCCGCGCTGCGAAGCGCGCCGGGCATCGGTGCGGCTTCCGTACGGGGACTCCTCACCCCGGCCGTGCCCCGGGCCGGCCGGATTGCTTGGTGGTGCGGCGCGTCGGCCGGACGTCGGCTGCTGGGCCGCACGACGGGCCGAGGCTCGTCCGCCGCCCTGAGGCGGCGGCAGCTTGCGGCGGTGCTCGCTCATCGAACGACTACTCCTCGGGCAGGCGCTATCGCCTGACAGCGGCAGGTGGCTTGCGGTCCCCCCGATGTGCGATCCGGCTGTCCCCCCGAGCGACGGGCCGCACTGCATACGGGACGAGGACGTTTGGGGACGTCACTCGGTTCCCGTTGATCTGCATGGCCCACAGACTACGCACGGCCAAATCCCGCCCACTGCGGAGCTTCACTCCAAATCGGGCTTGTTGTGTCCCACGAATCGGTGATGTGACCTCGTTCACCGTGCCCCCTCTTGTCGCAGCGGGACGCCCGTTCTATCGTCTTGATGTATCGAGTCGATACATCAGCTCGGCACATCAGCTCCGCATAAGGGACCAATAAGGATTAGGGATCACAAGGACTAGGCTGTGCGGGACAAGGAGGCGAAGTATGAGCAGACGCTCCGGCATCCTCGAGTTCGCCGTCCTCGGCCTGCTCCGCGAGTCCCCGATGCACGGCTACGAGCTGCGGAAACGCTTGAACACCTCGCTCGGTGTCTTCCGTGCGTTCAGCTACGGCACCCTCTATCCCTGCCTGAAGTCCCTGGTGACGAACGGCTGGCTGATCGAGGAGCCCGGAAGCGCTCCGGAGGACGCCCGTGCGGCGTCCCTGGCCGGCCGACGGGCGAAGATCGTCTACCGCCTGACGGCGGAGGGCAAGGAGCACTTCGAGGAGCTGCTCGCCCACACCGGCCCGGACACGTGGGAGGACGAGCATTTCGCCGCCCGCTTCGCGTTCTTCGGGCAGACGTCCCGGGATGTGCGGATGCGGGTGCTGGAAGGCCGCCGCAGCCGCCTGGAGGAGCGTCTCGAGAAGATGCGCGCCTCCTTGGCCCGTACCCGGGAGCGGCTGGACGACTACACCCTCGAGCTTCAGCGGCATGGCATGGAGTCGGTGGAGCGCGAGGTCCGCTGGCTGAACGAGCTGATCGAGAGCGAGCGGGCCGGGCGTGACAAGCGCACCGGTCCGGAACAGTGAGCTCTGCACTCCGCAGGGCTTCGTCGAGTACAAACAGGGAGCAACCGGAATGGGTTCGGTTCGCGTAGCGATCGTCGGTGTGGGCAACTGCTCCGCCTCGCTGGTGCAGGGCGTCGAGTACTACAAGGACGCCGACCCGAGCGGCCGCGTGCCGGGTCTGATGCACGTGCAGTTCGGCGAGTACCACGTGCGTGATGTGGAGTTCGTGGCCGCTTTCGACGTTGACGCGAAGAAGGTCGGCCTCGACCTCGCGGACGCCATCGGCGCCAGCGAGAACAACACCATCAAGATCTGCGACGTGCCGTCGACCGGCGTCACCGTCCAGCGCGGCCACACCCTCGACGGCCTGGGCAAGTACTACCGCCAGACCATCGAGGAGTCCACCGAGGCCCCCGTCGACGTCGTCCAGGTCCTCAAGGACAAGCAGGTCGACGTCCTGGTCTGCTACCTGCCGGTGGGCTCCGAGGCGGCCGCCAAGTTCTACGCGCAGTGCGCCATCGACGCCAAGGTCGCCTTCGTCAACGCTCTCCCGGTCTTCATCGCGGGCACCAAGGAGTGGGCGGACAAGTTCACCGAGGCCGGCGTCCCGATCGTCGGTGACGACATCAAGTCGCAGGTCGGCGCCACCATCACGCACCGCGTGATGGCCAAGCTGTTCGAGGACCGGGGCGTCATCCTGGACCGCACGATGCAGCTGAACGTCGGCGGCAACATGGACTTCAAGAACATGCTCGAGCGCGAGCGCCTGGAGTCCAAGAAGATCTCCAAGACGCAGGCCGTCACCTCCCAGATCCCCGACCGCGACATGGGCGAGAAGAACGTCCACATCGGTCCGTCGGACTACGTGGCCTGGCTGGACGACCGCAAGTGGGCGTACGTGCGCCTCGAGGGCCGCGCGTTCGGCGACGTCCCGCTGAACCTGGAGTACAAGCTCGAGGTCTGGGACTCCCCGAACTCGGCCGGTGTCATCATCGACGCCGTGCGCGCCGCGAAGATCGCACAGGACCGTGGCATCGGTGGCCCGATCCTCTCCGCTTCCTCGTACTTCATGAAGTCGCCGCCGGTGCAGTACTTCGACGACGAGGCCCGGGAGAACGTCGAGAAGTTCATCGCGGGCGAGGTCGAGCGCTAAGCGCCGGCCGAGACATCGCTTGACCACAGGTCCCCGGGTAATCCGCCCGGGGACCTGTGCGTTGTGTGAGGCTGTAGTGCATGCCCGTTGTGCGTGATCTTCGCGTCCTGCTCACGCTGCGCGATTTCCGCCGTCTACTGGCAGTCAGGCTTCTCTCCCAGGCCGCCGACGGTGTCTACCAGGTCGCACTCGCCGCGTACGTCGTCTTCTCCCCTGAGAAGCAGGCGTCGCCTGCGGCCATCGCCGCCGCCATGGCGGTGCTGCTGCTGCCGTACTCGCTCCTGGGGCCCTTCGCCGGCGTCCTGCTCGACCGCTGGCACCGCCGCCAGGTGCTGTTCCACGGCAATCTGCTGCGGGCCGCACTGGCCACCGTCACCGCGCTGCTCATCGTCGGCAAGGTGCCCGACTGGCTCTTCTACGCCTCCGCGCTCTCGGTCACCGCCGTCAACCGCTTCGTCCTCGCCGGGCTCTCCGCGTCCCTGCCGCGCGTCGTCGACTCGGACGAGCGCCTGGTGATGGCCAACTCCCTCTCCCCGACCGCCGGTACCCTCGCGGCGACCGCGGGTGGCGGTCTCGCCTTCGTCGTGCGCCTCGCCTCCGCCGAGAGCACCTTCTCCGACGCCTGGGTCGTACTCCTCGGTGCTGCGCTCTACCTGTGCGCAGGCCTCTACGCCCTGCGCATGCCCGTCGGCCTGCTGGGGCCGGACTCCTCGGCGCCACGCCCGGAGCTCGGCACGGGCCTGGCGATCACCCTGCGGGGCTTGGCCGAGGGGCTGCGTCATCTGGCGGAACGCCGCATCGCCGCCCGGGCGCTGGCAGCGATGACGCTGATGCGCTTCTCCTACGGCGCGCTGACAATCACCCTGCTGACGCTGTGCCGGTACGCCTGGTCCGTCACCGAAACGGACGGGCTGGCCCTGCTCGGCTACGCCGTGGCCGTCTCGGGGGCGGGATTCTTCGCGGCGGCCGTGCTCACCCCCTGGGCAGCCGCCCGGCTGGGGCGGCTGGGCTGGATCGCCACCTGCGCCGCGACCGCGGCCGTCCTCGAGCCCGGTCTCGGTCTCCCCTTCGAGCCCGTCCCCACGCTGATCGCGGCGTTCGTCCTGGGGCTCACCACCCAGGGCGCCAAAATCGCTACGGACACGGTGGTCCAGGCGTCGGTCGACGACGCCTTCCGGGGGCGGGTCTTCGCGCTCTACGACGTCCTGTTCAACGTCGCCTTCGTCGGCGCCGCGGGGGTGGCCGTCCTGATGCTGCCGCCGGACGGCCGGTCGGCCGTTCTGGTCGTAACGGTTGCCGTGATCTACGCAGCGATTGCTCTAGCTATGGCCGGTTTTTGCCGTCGATAAGTGTCACATCAAGGCCACAGGACCGCCTTGAGCTGCAGAAATGTCATGGACACCGGATACGTTACGGGCTGCACTCGCCGACCGGATCTCGCTCAGTCCGAAGGGTTTTCCTGTGACCACTCCGCCGCCCAACCAGCACCCGTACGCCCCGCAGGGCGGCAATCCTTACGGCCAGCAGCCGCCCGCACCGTACGGTCAGCAGCCTGGTCCGTACGGTCAGCAGCCGCCGACCGCCCCGTACGGCCAGCGGCCCACCGCTCCTTACGGCCAGCCCGGCGGTTTCCCGGGCGCCCCGGTGCCGCCGCCGGCTCCGCGCCGCTCGGTCAAGAAGATCATCCGGAACGTTGTGCTGCCGGTCCTGGGACTCATAGTCGCGGGAGCCGCATGGATCTTCGGCAAGAGCGACGACACGCAGACGCTGGCGGTCGGCCAGTGCCTGGAGAACACAGGCTCCTCCTACAAGCCGAACATCGAGAAGCGCGACTGCACGGCCTCCAATGCCACCCACAAGGTGCTGAAGAAGGTCAAGGGCACGTCCTCCGCCCACACGGCGTGCGAAAACGTGGAGGGCACCGTGGCCGCAGTGACGTGGAAGGAGCGCAGCGACTCCTTCGTGCTCTGCCTGGCGAAGAACAAGTAGCCGCACGCACACCTCACAACATGTGGCGAGGGGCGGTGTTTCACGTGAAACACCGCCCCTCGCCACATCCGCTCCGTCAGTGATGTTTCACGTGAAACATCACCACCAGGACGTCAGCCCTGCTGAGCCGTCCACCACTCCTTCAGCGCGGCGGCGGCGGCGTTCCGATCCATCGGCCCGTTCTCCAGCCGCAGTTCCAGCATGTGCTTGTACGCCTTGCCGATCTGCGGCCCCGGACCGACGCCCAGGATCTCCATGATCTCGTTGCCGTCCAGGTCGGGCCGGATCGAGTCCAGCTCCTCCTGCTCCTGCAGCCGTGCGATGCGCTCCTCAAGCCCGTCGTAGGCGCGGGAGAGCGCACTGGCCTTCCGCTTGTTCCGCGTCGTGCAGTCGGACCGCGTCAGCTTGTGCAGCCGGTCCAGCAGCGGACCGGCGTCCCGTACGTACCGGCGTACGGCCGAGTCGGTCCACTCGCCGGTGCCGTAGCCGTGGAAGCGCAGGTGCAGCTCGACCAGCGTCGAGACGTCCTTGATCAGGTCGTTGGAGTACTTGAGCTTGGTCATCCGCGCCTTGGTCATCTTCGCGCCCACGACCTCGTGGTGGTGGAAGGAGACCCGGCCGTCCTTTTCGAAACGGCGCGTCTTCGGCTTGCCGATGTCGTGGAGCAGCGCCGCCAGGCGCAGCACGAGGTCGGGGCCGTCCTCTTCCAGGTCGATGGCCTGCTCCAGGACGATCAGTGTGTGCTCGTACACGTCCTTGTGCCGGTGGTGCTCATCGCGCTCCAGGCGCAGCGCCGGCAGCTCGGGGAGGACGAGGGCGGCGAGGCCGGTGTCGACGAGGAGCTTGAGTCCCTCACGGGGGTGGTCGGAGAGGATCAGCTTGTTCAGCTCGTCGCGGATCCGCTCGGCGGAGACGATCTCCAGCCGGTCGGCCATCTCCGTCATGGCGGTGACGACCTCGGGGGCGACCTCGAAGTCCAGCTGCGCGGCGAAGCGCGCGGCCCGCATCATGCGCAGCGGGTCGTCGGAGAAGGACTCCTCTGGGGTGCCGGGGGTGCGCAGCACACGGGCGGCCAGGTCCTCCAGGCCGTGGTGCGGGTCGATGAATTCCTTCTCCGGCAGCGCGACAGCCATCGCGTTGACGGTGAAGTCACGACGGACCAGGTCTTCCTCGATGGAGTCGCCGTAGGAGACCTCGGGCTTCCGCGAGGTTCGGTCGTACGCTTCCGACCTATATGTCGTAACCTCAATATCGAAGTCCGATTTGCGGCACCCCACGGTTCCGAAGGCGATGCCGACCTCCCAGACCGCGTCCGCCCACGGACGCACGATCTTCAGCACGTCCTCCGGGCGGGCGTCCGTGGTGAAGTCGAGATCGTTACCGAGACGGCCGAGCAGCGCGTCCCGCACCGACCCACCGACCAGGGCAAGCGTGAAGCCGGCCTCCTTGAAGCGGCGGGCGAGGTCGTCGGCTACGGGGGAGACCCGCAGGAGCTCGCTCACAGCCCGGCGCTGCGCCTGGCTGAGCTCGTTCGTCGACGAGGGGGCGTGGCTGTCATTGTTGGCGTTCGGCACAACAGAAGAGGGTACGTGCCCGCGCGCGCATGAGCCTCCTTGTTATGGGGCGCTTCCCGACGACTCTCACAAAGCAGGCGCAGCCCGGACAACGGACCCTGACGGCGATCTTGTAGTGCGGTCCGCAGCACTTCGTCACAGCGGGCCTCGTTACCATTCGTGGACGCACCATCCGACGACCACTGACGACGACGAGGGACGGGCGAGCGCGTGGCCGAGGCGGCAGAGGTCCAGGAGGCCTTCGAGGGGACAGCGCCCGCTCCTGCCTGCCGGTGGTTCCGGCACGTCGCGGTGCTGCTCAGCGGAGTGCTGCTCTTCGTGGGTCTGACGCAGCTGCCTGCGGCACCCGCCGCGCACGCCGACTCCCCCGGCACCCGCACGGTCGACGTCTCCGTCGACACGCTCACGCCCGTCGCCCCGAAGCAGGACGACACGCTCACCGTCTCGGGAACGGTCACCAACAGCGGAAAGTCGACAGTCACCGGCGCCCATGTGGGGCTGCGGGTGGGCTCGCAGATCAGCACGCGCAGCGACATCGACGACCTCGCCGACCGGACGCCCTTCTCGCCGGGCACCGACGGCTCCGAGGTGGGCGGCAACCACTCCCAGAAGATCGACGCACTGGCCCCGGGTGTCAGCCGGGACTTCACCCTGACCCTCCCGGTCAAGGACCTCGCCCTCGGCAAGGACGGCGTCTACCAGCTCGGCATCACGCTCTCCGGGCAGACCTCCGGCCAGCCGTACGAGCGGGTGCTGGGAATCCAGCGGACGCTGCTCCCGTGGCAGCCGTCCGGCACCGACGGCAAGAAGACACAGCTGACGTTCCTGTGGCCGCTGATCTCCGCCACGCACCTCACCGCCCGCACCGAGTCCGACCAGCAGCAGACACCGGTCTTCCCCAACGACGACCTGGCGGCGGAGCTGGCCCCGGGCGGCCGGCTGCAACAGCTGGTGGCGCTGGGCAAGGGACTGCCGATCACCTGGGTGATCGACCCGGACCTGCTCGCCACGGTCGAGGCGATGACGAAGAGCTACCGGATCGCGGGGCCGGACGACCAGAACACTCCCGGCAGGGGACAGGCCGTCGCCAAGCAGTGGCTCAACCAGCTCCAGGAAGCCGTCACGAACCGCCAGGTGGTGGCGCTGCCCTTCGGTGACCCGGACCTCGCCTCGCTGGCCCACAAGGGCAAGGACGTCTCCGGCGCCCTCAGCCACCTCCAGTCCGCCACCGAGCTCGCCTCGACCACCGTGGACACGATCCTCGGGGTGAAGCCGCGTACGGACTTCGCCTGGCCCGCGGAAGGCGCCGTCGACTCCTCGATCGTGGATGTCGCCACCTCGGCCGGTGCCCACAACGTCATCGCCCGCAGCGACAGTCTCCGCGAATCCGGCGGCTCCCCCTACGCCCCCACCGCCGCCCGGCAGATCGGCGGGGGAAACACGGCGGTCGTGGCGGACGCCCGCCTCTCCACCGCCTTCCAGGGCGAGATGATCAGGGGCAACGACTCCTCGCTCGCCGTCCAGCGGTTCCTCGCCCAGAGCCTCATGGTGAACAAGCAGACCCCGGAGAACGAGCGCAGCATCGTCGTCGCTCCGCAGCGGATGCCCACCTCGAGCCAGGCCCAGGCGATGGCAACCGCACTCAAGGGGTTGTCGGACGGCCGCTGGACCCAGCCGCTGGACCTGGGGGACGCGGCCAAGGCCCAGCCCGATCCGGCCGCGAATCAGCAGGTGCCCGGTGGCGGCTCGTACCCGGACTCACTGCGCGCGCAGGAGCTGTCCACCGAGGCGTTCGAGGCGATCCAGCGGACCCAGAGCACTCTCGACAGCTTCAAGGTCATCCTGACCGCCCAGGACCGCGTCGTCACCCCGTTCGGCAGCGCGATCATGCGGGAGATGTCGACCTCGTGGCGCGGCAATCCCAAGGGCGCCGCGGAATTCCGGGACGCCGTGCAGTCCTACCTGGACCAGCTCACCCGCCAGGTGCACCTGATCAACAAGTCCGACGCGACGCTCTCCGGCCGCAGCGCGACGATCCCCGTGACGGTGCAGAACGGGCTGCTCCAGGGAGTGCAGGGCCTGCGGCTCGTCCTCACCTCCAGCCAGCCGAACCGCCTGAAGATCGATGCCTCACAGCCGGTGGAGGTGGCGGGCGGGCGCCAGCAGTCCGTGAAGTTCGAGACGCGTGCCAACGCCAACGGACCCGTGCAGGTGACGGCCCGGCTGTACGCCGATGACGGCCAGCCCTACGGCGAGCCGATGACCTTCACTGTGCATGTCACCTCCATCACCCCTATGGTGCTCCTGGTCATCGCCGGTGGTGTCCTCCTCCTGGTCCTCGCGGGTCTCCGTATCTACATCCAGCGCAAGCGGGCAGCAGCCCGTAGAGCCGCGGGTGGCGGGCCCGACGACGAGGACGGGGGAGATTCGGGCGACGACGGTGGGCCGGGAGACGGCCGACCCGAGCAGCCGGGTGATCCGGCCTCGGAATCCGGAGCGCGAGACGGTGACCCGTCCGGCTCAGGTGAGAAAGTGGAACGTTGACGTGTTGTGGGGCCGGCAGGCCGCGGACGATGAGGTGGGGTAGCGATGAGCGCGCCGTACGACGGTGACCGCGGTCAGGGCACGGGCGGTGAACAGCGGGGCCAGTACCCGTCGAACCCGCCTGCCCCCGACCCGGCGCACCAGGGCCCGTACGCCCGGGACCCCTACCTCAGGGACGCCTACGCGTCGGACCCCTACCCGGCGCACGACCCGTCCGCCCAGGACGCGGTGAGCGACGTGCTGTACGACCGGACCGTCCCGCAGCCGCCGCCCGCCGGCTACCAGCAGCCGCCCGCGCCTCCGGTCGCGTCCGATCCTCGGATGTGGGCGCAGCCCCAGGCGCCGCAGCCTCACGCACCGCAGTACCCCCAGACACCGCAGGCGGAGGCTTTCGGCCGCCCGTACGGTGACGACGACGCCACGCAGATGCTCGGTGTGAGCGATGTCATGGGCACCCCGTCGGCCCCGTCGGCGGGCGAGCACCCCCAGCGGGACGCCTTCGCGCACCTGTACCGCGACCAGCAGCAGCCGTACGAGCCCCAGCGCCCGTACGACGACGGGCGTCCGTACGAGCCCCAGCGCCCGGCCGGTCAGCAGTTCCCGCCGCCGACCCCCGGCCAGTTCGTCCCGCCGCCCGCGCAGCCGCCGGCGGTCGAGCCCACTCCGGAGCAGGAGCCGCCGGTGGCCCCCGCCGCCACGGCGAAGGGCGGCGGCCGGGCGGCGAGCCTGCTGAAGTCGAGCGCGCTCATGGCCGCTGGCACCATGATCTCCCGCATCCTGGGGTTCGGCCGGAACCTCGTGATGGCGGCCGCGATCGGCGTCGGCACGCTCAACGACGACTACCAGGTCGCCAACGTCCTCCCGACGATGATCTACATCCTGGTCGGCGGCGGCGCTCTGAACGCCGTCTTCATCCCGCAGCTGGTCCGCTCGATGAAGAACGACGAGGACGGCGGCGAGGCCTACGCCAACCGGCTCCTGACCCTCGTCGTCGTGCTGCTGGCCGGCGTCACCACCGTCTGTGTGCTGGGGGCGCCGCTCTTCATCCAGGTGATGTCACCGACCATCGCTGCCGACCCGGCCAGGATGGATGTCGCGGTGGCGTTCGCCCGCTACTGCCTGCCCACGATGTTCTTCATGGGCGTGCATGTGGTCCTGGGCCAGATCCTCAACGCACGCGGCAAATTCGGCGCGATGATGTGGACCCCGGTCCTCAACAACATCGTCATCATCGCCACCTTCGGCTCCTTCGTCTGGGCCTTCGGTCCCTTCACGGACAGCAAGGTCAGCTCGACCAGCATCACGGCCGAGGGCGTGCAGTTGCTCGGCATCGGCACGCTGCTGGGCCTCACCGTCCAGGCCCTGGCGATGCTTCCGTACCTGCGCGACGCGGGATTCCGGATCCGGCCGCGTTTCGACTGGCGCGGCCAGGGCCTCGGCAAGGCCGCGGGACTGGCCAAGTGGACGTTCTTCTTCGTGCTCGCCAACCAGCTCAGCATGGTCGTGGTCACGCAGCTCGCCACGAAGGCGGGCGCGCTGGCCGAGAAGGGCGGCCACACCGGCACCGGCATCACCGCCTACAACTACGCGCTGCAGCTCTGGCAGATGCCGCAGGCCATCATCACCGTCTCCGTGATGACCGCCGTCCTGCCCCGGATCTCGCGCGCCGCCCACGACGGAGACGTCTCGGCCGTCCGTGACGACCTTTCCCACGGGCTGCGGACCTCGGCCGTCGCCATCGTGCCCTGCGCCTTCGCCTTCCTGGCGCTCGGCGTCCCCATGGCCACACTGATGTTCTCGAAGGGTTCGGGCGCGGACGGTGCCACCAACATCGGTTTCATCCTGATGGCCTTCGGCCTCGGCCTGATCCCGTACTCCGCGCAGTACGTCATCCTCCGCGGCTTCTACGCGTACGAGGACACCCGTACTCCGTTCTACAACACCCTGATCGTCGCAGCCGTCTTCGCGGCGGCCGCCGCCCTGAGCTATGTCATCCTGCCCGCCCGCTGGGCCGTGGCAGGCATGGCCGCCTCCTACGGCCTGGGCTACGCCGTCGGTGTCGGCGTCGCCTGGCGACGACTGCGTACCCGACTGGGCGGCGACCTGGACGGCTCTCACGTCATCCGCACCTATGCCCGCCTGATCGGTGCGTGCATCCCCGCCGCCCTCGTCAGCGGAGTGGCCGCTTACGGAATCGTTCAGGTTCTGGGCAACAGCATCATCGGTTCGCTCGCGGCCCTGGCCGGTGGTGGACTGATCCTGATCGCCGTCTTCTACATCGCCGCGAAGCGGATGCGGATCGAGGAGCTGACCGCCATGGTCGGTATGGTGCGCGGTCGGCTCGGTCGCTGACCGGAGCACAACCATCGCCCGCCGCCGCGTGTCGTGCATAGCACCGGACTGTGGGCACAATTGTCTTGGCTGTGGACGGCGTGCAACGGATGGGGAGGCAGGAACGACGGTGGCGGAACGGAGCACGGCTGCCGTCGACGTGGCCGACAACAGCGGCGAGCAGCCACTGACCGCCGAGGCGGGAAAGGCCACGACCGACGGGGTGGCGGCCGATAAAAAGGTCAGCACGCACAAGAACACCGAGCGCGCGGAGAGCGAGAGCCCCGCGCGCGACGCACAACCGCCGGAGTTGCACAGCGGCCACAAGCTCGCCAGAAGGTACCGCCTGGAGGAGTGCGTCACCCGTCTGGACGGATTCAGCAGCTGGCGCGCCGTCGACGAGAAGCTGCGCCGCGCCGTCGGCGTCCACCTGCTTCCCGCCGATCACCCCCGCGCCCGCCCGGTCCTCGCCGCAGCCCGTTCCGCCGCGCTTCTCGGCGATCCGCGCTTTGTGCAGGTCCTCGACGCCGTCGAGGAGAACGACCTCGTCTACGTCGTCCACGAGTGGCTGCCGGACGCCACCGAGCTGACGCCCGTCCTCGCCTCCGGCCCGATGGAGCCCCACGAGGCCTACCAGCTCGTCAACCAGGTGTCCCAGGCGATGGCCGCCGCCCACCGCGAAGGCCTCGCACACCTGCGCCTGAACCCCGGCTCCGTTCTGCGCACCGGGACCGGCCAGTACCGCATCCGCGGACTCGCCGTCATGGCCGCGCTCCGGGGCATCACCTCCGAACACCCCCAGCAGACCGACACCGAGGCCATCGGTGCACTCCTGTACGCGGCGCTCACCCAGCGCTGGCCGTACGAGAGCAACGCCCACGGTCTCTCCGGCCTGCCCAAGGGTGTCGGCCTTATCGCACCCGACCAGGTGCGTGCCGGAGTCCACCGGGGCCTGTCCGAGCTCGCCATGCGCGCCCTCGTCAACGACGGAGCCACCGCCTCGCGGCAGGAGAAGCCCTGCACCACCCCGGAGGAGCTGGCCAAGGCGGTCGCGGCGATGCCGCGCATCCGTCCCCCGGAGCCGGACTACACCGCCCCGCCGCCGTACCAGCGCCCTTCGGTGCCCCGCAACGGCGGACCGGCCCACCCCTTGCCCGTGGCCCCGCCGCTCCCGCTCCAGAGCCGTACCGGACGGGCTCTCAAGTGGAGCGTCTCGGCCCTGCTCATCGCGGCGCTGGGCCTGGGCAGCTGGCAGCTCGCGGACACGCTGCTCAAGGACGGCGAGAAGGACACGCCGCGCTCCCAGTCATCGGGGGACGACGTACCGAAGATCGTGGGCGGCAAGCCCATCGGGATCGAAACGGTCAAGGACTTCGACCCGCCCCCGGGTGACGGCTCGGAGAAAGCGGACGGCTTTCACGCCGTTCGCTATGCCTACGACGGCAACCCGGCGACGTACTGGTCGACGAACTTCTACACCACCGCCAAGTTCGGAGGCCTCAAGAGCGGCGTCGGACTCATCCTCGACCTGGGCAAGAAGCAACAGGTCGGCAAGGTGCAGGTCAGCTTCCTCAACGACGCGTCCGTCCAGCTCATGACGGCTCCGGCCGACGCCTCGTCCATGCCCATGGACCTCGCCTCCTACAGCAAGGTCGCCGAGGGTACGGGTAAGGGCGTCTCGCTCAAGCCGGACAAGCCGGTCCAGGCACGGTACGTTCTGGTCTGGCTGACAAAGCTGACGGTGACCGAGAATGGCGAGTTCCGCGGCAGGATCTCCGAGATCAAGGTGACCAGCTAGCCGCGAGGTCGCGTCGCTCAGGGGGAGGGGTCGACGTTGGACGACATCACGTATGGCGGCGCGAGCGACGCCGAGCTCCTCGTGCTGCACGTCAAGGGCGACCCCGACGCCTTCAGCGAGATAGTGCGGCGCCACCGCGACCGGCTCTGGGCGGTGGCGCTGCGTACCCTCGGGGACCGGGAAGAGGCCGCGGACGCCGTCCAGGACGCACTGGTCTCCGCGTACCGGGCCGCCCACACCTTCCGCGGCCAGTCGGCCGTCACCACTTGGCTGCACCGCATCACCGTCAACGCCTGCCTGGACCGGGCCCGCAAGGCAGCTTCGCGGCGCACCGCGCCGCTCGCCGAGACCGAGCGGCTGGAGCAACTGCTCGAGCCCCACGAAGCGGCCGATGCCCCCGCCGAACGCGGCGATCTGCACCGTGAGCTCATCAACGCCCTGGCGACGCTGCCGCCGGACCAGCGAGCCGCCCTGGTGCTCGTCGACATGCAGGGCTATCCGGTCGCGGAGGCGGCCGAGGTTCTCGATGTGCCGACCGGCACAGTGAAGAGCAGATGTGCTCGGGGCCGGGCACGGCTGCTGCCGATGCTCACCCATCTGCGCCCGGATCGCAGGGGTAGCGCCCCTCTTGACAGGGAAAGGAACCGGTCGCAGGGGACGTCCGTCCCATCACCGGCAGGACAGAGCGACGCAGATCCAGTGAAGGGCGGAGGTGGGCGAGCGTGACTTCGATGACCGGCACGGATGGGCACCCGGAGGTCGCGGAGATCTCCGCACTCACCGAAGGTGTTCTCTCCCCTGCACGGACCGCTGACGTCCGCGAGCATCTCGCGGACTGTGAGCTGTGTGAGGACGTACGGAGCTCGCTGGACGAGATCCGGGGCTTGCTCGGTACCCTTCCCGGGCCACTGCGGATGCCTGCGGATGTCGCCGGCCGCATCGACGCCGCGCTGGCAGCCGAGGCTCTGCTCGACGCGACCGCGCCCGAAGCGATCACCGATGTTTCACGTGAAACGGCGCTCCGGGAGACGGTGCCGTGGGACACCCCGGCGCGGAAGGCGCAGACAGCGGAGAAGACCACGGCCGGAAGCACTCCCGCGCGTGTTTCACGTGAAACCACCGGTCGTGAAACGGCCCCTCCACGGGAGACCGCCGATCGCCCCACCGGCCGTCCGCGCACCGCGACCGGCCCCGGCAGGAAGACCTCCACGGCCTCCGGGCCGCGTGCCCGTCGCTCCCGTCGCTGGCCCAAGGTGCTGCTCGGCACCGCCTGCGCCGCCGCCGTCATCGGCGTGGGCAGCTTCTTCCTGCAGTCCGACGGTGACGACGCTCCGCGTGCGGGATCCCCGGCACCGAGCGAGAACCAGTCCGCGCCTTCCGTCCTCGCCTATGACGACATCAAGGCCCGGGTGCACGATCTCCTGCGGACATCAAAGACCGCCGAGTCACGGGGCATGAGCGCCCAGAGCTCACCGGATACGACGCTGCGTGATTCCGGGGCCACCACCCCCGCCTGTGTCCGGGACGGCATCGGCCGCGCGGAGCCGGTCCTCGCCACGCACCAGGAGACGTACAAGGGCGAGGACGCCTTCCTCGTCGTCCTGCCACACCCGTCCGACGTCACACTCGTCGACGCCTATATGGTCTCGTCCGCCTGCGACACCGCCTCGTCTCCGACGGCGGGGAAAGTACTGCTCAACGAGACGTTTCCGCGCGACTGATCGGTCTCGGACACGCGCTGTCGTCCCGCTCGGGAATGCTCGCCCCGTAGGATCCGTTGGGTGGGGTGAGACCCAGCAAGGACCCAGACAGCTGTCGGCAGAGACAAGGAAGACACCCGTGAGCGACGTCCGCAACGTGATCATCATCGGCTCCGGGCCCGCGGGCTATACGGCCGCGCTCTACACCGCCCGTGCCTCCCTGAAGCCGCTGGTCTTCGAGGGCGCCGTCACCGCCGGTGGTGCACTGATGAACACCACCGACGTGGAGAACTTCCCCGGGTTCCGTGAGGGCATCATGGGCCCCGACCTGATGGACAACATGCGCGCCCAGGCCGAGCGCTTCGGCGCCGAGCTGATCCCGGACGACGTCGTCGCCGTCGACCTGAGTGACGAGATCAAGACCGTCACGGACTCCGCCGGCACCGTTCACCGCGCCAAGGCTGTGATCGTCACCACCGGCTCGCAGCACCGCAAGCTGGGCCTGCCCCGTGAGGACGAGCTCTCCGGCCGTGGCGTCTCCTGGTGTGCCACCTGTGACGGGTTCTTCTTCAAGGACCAGGACATCGCCGTCATCGGTGGTGGTGACACCGCGATGGAGGAGGCCACCTTCCTCTCGCGCTTCGCCAAGTCGGTCACCGTGGTCCACCGCCGCGACACGCTGCGCGCCAGCAAGGCGATGCAGGAGCGTGCCTTCGCGGACCCGAAGATCTCCTTCGTGTGGGACAGCGAGATCGCCGAGATCCACGGCGAGAACAAGCTCTCCGGTCTGACCTTGCGCAACCTCAAGACCGGCGAGTCTTCGCAGCTGCCGGTGACCGGGCTGTTCATCGCCATCGGCCACGACCCGCGCACCGAGCTGTTCAAGGGCCAGCTGGAACTGGATGACGAGGGCTACCTGAAGGTCGAGGCGCCCTCGACCCGTACCAACCTCACCGGCGTGTTCGCCGCCGGTGACGTCGTGGACCACACCTACCGCCAGGCCATCACCGCCGCCGGCACGGGTTGCTCCGCCGCCCTCGACGCCGAGCGCTACCTCGCTGCCCTCTCCGACAGCGACAGCGTCCGCGAGCCCGAGAAGACCCCCTGACCCACACCCCCACCCCCTCCCCCCGCGGAACAGATTCAAGGAGACCTCAGTGGCTCTCAAGACCGTGACCGACGCGTCCTTCGACGAGGACGTCCTCAAGAGCGACAAGCCCGTCCTCGTGGACTTCTGGGCCGAGTGGTGCGGACCGTGCCGCCAGATCGCCCCGTCCCTTGAGGCGATCGCCGCCGAGCACGGCGACAAGATCGAGATCGTCAAGCTCAACATCGATCAGAATCCCACGACGGCTGCGAAGTACGGCGTCATGTCGATCCCGACGCTGAACGTCTACCAGGGCGGCGAGGTCGTCCAGACGATCGTCGGTGCCAAGCCGAAGGTCGCTCTCGAGCGCGAGCTGGACCCGTTCCTCAGCGCCAAGTAAGTCGTCGCTGTTTCACGTGAAACAGCGGGCCGCACGGCCAACGGGCCCGCCCCTGGGAAGGGGCGGGCCCGTTGCGTCTTCAGCAGATCGAGCGCCCGGCCCTACAGCGGCCGCAGCGCGGGTTCCTTCTGCACGGCGCCGAGCAACCGGTCCAATGCCAGCTCGACGTCTTCTTTCCAGGACAGGGCCGTCCGCAGTTCCAGCCGGAGGCGCGGGTAGCGCGGATGCGGCCGCACCGTCTTGAAGCCCACGGCCAGGAGATGGTCAGCGGGCAGCACACACGCCGACTCCTTCCAGCGGGCGTCACCGAACGCCTCGACCGCCTTGAAGCCGCGCCGGAGCGCATCCTTGGCGACGGTCTGCACCATCACACGGCCCAGCCCCTGCCCCTGGTAGGCGGGCGCCAGCCAGGCAGTCATCAGCTGCACGGCATCGGCCGCGACCGGGCTGGTGGGAAACGCGGTGGACCGTGGCACATAAGCCGGGGGCGCGTAGAGAACGAACCCCACCGGCGCATCGTCGACGTAGACCACCCGGCCGCAGGAGCCCCACTCCAGCAGCACAGCTGAGATCCACGCCTCCTTCTCCAGCTCCGGACGTCCGGCTCTCAGCGCGGCTTCGCCGCTGACGGGGTCCAGCTCCCAGAAGACACACGCCCGGCAGCGCTGGGGAAGAACTGGGAGGTTGTCCAGCGTGAGCGGTACGAGCCGACGCCCCATGCAGCCAGTTCCTCACTTCCGTCGCGTGCCACGCTCCGGGCGGCGGTCAGCGCGCTGAACTCCTTGAGAAGGCTGCCGACGAATCCGCCGACTGCCCCCAGGCTCAGCCCCGCTGCCACCAGTCCGGTCCGGCTCACCGTTCGCATGGCCCCGCCCCTCCGTGAACTATGTCCAACGTGGATGTGCCATACCTCAACGCATCGTATCCGGAGGTCCATTGAGCGGATAGCTCGACAAGGCAAAGGGCGAGTTGTGTCCACACGAGGTTCCACGTGAAACACAACCCGCCCGGAGTGACCGTCCTGACGGGCCCTACTCCGTGCCGTCCTCGTCGTCACCGGAGAGCTTCTGCTCCAGCACGCGTCCCTCACCGGGAGCCAGCGTGCCCAGGATCCGCTCCAGATCGTCCATCGAGGCGAATTCGACGACGATCTTCCCCTTCTTCTGCCCGAGATCCACCTTCACCCGGGTCTCGAAGCGGTCCGACAGTCGCGAGGCCAGGTCCGTGAGCGCGGGGGAGACCCGTGCCCCGGCGCGGGGACCCTTGCCCTTCCCCGCGCTCTTGGGCCTCGACCCCATCAGCGTCACGATCTCCTCCACCGCACGCACCGACAGCCCCTCGGCCACGATGCGGTGGGCGAGCCGGTCCTGCTCCTCCGAGTCGTCGACGGAGAGCAGGGCTCGGGCATGCCCGGCGGAGAGCACTCCGGCCGCCACCCGTCGCTGCACGGCGGGCGAAAGCCTCAGCAGCCGCAGGGTGTTCGAGACCTGAGGGCGTGACCGCCCGATGCGGTCCGCCAGCTGATCGTGGGTGCAGTTGAAGTCCTTAAGCAGCTGGTCGTAGGCGGCCGCCTCTTCCAGGGGGTTCAGCTGGGCCCGGTGCAGGTTCTCCAGCAGCGCGTCCAGCAGAAGCTTCTCGTCATCGGTCGCCCGGACGATGGAAGGAATCTTCTCCAGCCCGGCATCGCGGCAGGCGCGCCAGCGACGCTCGCCCATGATCAGCTCGTAGCGCTCCGGCGCCAGCTGACGCACCACGACGGGCTGGAGCAGGCCGACCTCGCGAATGGAGGTGACCAGTTCGGCGAGGGCATCCTCGTCGAATACCTCACGCGGCTGCCGCGGGTTGGGCGTGATGAAGTCCAGCGGGAGCTCGGCGAAATGGGCCCCTGCCACCTCCTCCATGGCCGATGTTTCAGCCTCGACCCGCCGCACGGCGTCCGTTTCACGTGAAACCGAGTCGTGCGGCGCGGAGCCACCCGCGTGCGATTCACGAGAAATGCTGACGCCATCCACCGGCAGCGTGGTCACCGTCGCGGCGGATACCCCCCGCTCTGCCGTCAGAACCGGCACCGCGGTCGGGGACGTCGTGCCGGCCCCTACCGCCGGGCCGCTCTTCTCCGCACTCTTCGGTGCCGGCGGGATCAGCGCACCGAGCCCCCGGCCCAGTCCTCTACGTCGCTCACTCACTGAAGCCCCTCCGACATGCTGTGCTGGTCTTGCTGTTGCTGATGGCCCACCGTGTGAGCCCTACTGCCGTCGTACTGCACGCCGACCCCCCGTAGCGCGATCTCCCGGGCCGCCTCCAGGTAGGACAGAGCGCCGCTGGAACCCGGGTCATAGGTAAGAACTGTCTGCCCATAGCTGGGCGCCTCGGAGATCCTGACCGACCGCGGGATGCTGGTGCGGAGAACCTCACGGCCGAAGTGAGTGCGCACCTCATCGGCCACTTGCGAAGCGAGCCGGGTCCGGCCGTCGTACATCGTCAGCAGGATGGTCGACACATGGAGCTCGGGGTTGAGATGCCCCCGCACCAGCTCGACATTGCGCAGGAGCTGCCCCAGGCCTTCGAGCGCGTAGTACTCGCACTGGATAGGGATCAGCACCTCGGCGCCGGCGACCAGAGCATTGACCGTCAGCAGGCCGAGCGACGGCGGACAGTCGATGAGGATGTAGTCCAGCGGCTGCTCATAGGCCTTGATCGCCCGGTCGAGCCTGCTCTCCCGGGCCACGAGCGAGACCAGCTCGATCTCGGCGCCCGCCAGGTCGATCGTGGCAGGGGCGCAGAAGAGCCCCTCCACATCCATCACCGGCTGCACGACATCGGAGAGCTTCTTGTTGTCCACGAGGACGTCGTAGATCGACGGCACGTCGGCGTGGTGATCGATTCCCAGAGCCGTCGAGGCGTTGCCCTGCGGGTCGAGGTCGATGACCAGCACCCGATTGCCGTGCAGCGCCAGGGAAGCCGCCACGTTGACAGTGGTCGTGGTCTTCCCGACCCCGCCCTTCTGGTTGGCGACCACCATCACCCGGGTCTGGTCCGGCCTCGGCATCGGGGGCGGCGGCGTTTCACGTGAAACAGCCACGACCTCGGGGACGGGGCCAGCAGCAGCCACTGGTTCGGAGTCGGCGGGGCGGGGGCCGGGGACCGGGTCGGTCATCGGCCCCGCGATGTTGGCGTCGGACCGCAAGGATTCACTCTCCTCGACATCAGGCTCGCAATGGACAGAGCCTGCCATGCTTTCGGGGTCGTGAACCAGCGAGGCCCGTTCTCCTGTGGATGAATCCCGTGGGCCTGTGGATGAACCCACACCCTCGACCGGTTGCCGGTCGCGCGGCGCGGCGGCCGCACGACTGCGGCCGATGATTCCATGCAGCAGGGAGCGATGTTTCACGTGAAACACGATGCATGGCGCGCCGCGTCACTGCGTCGCGACACTCCGTTATGGGTAGTTTTGCCAGCTTGTATGGAGCATTACCTCCAGGGCAGACCTCAGAAAAAGTGCGCGAGGTAATGCTCCACACATCAGCGCGGAAGGGCGTCAGCGCCTACGCCGCGTCCTGCCCGTCCTGGCCGCCTTGGCACGCTTGGCCGCGAACCGCACTCCGCCGGGGCTCTCCCCCACCTCGACGCGGACCACGGTGGACAGCGGGTCCACCACGCCCTCGCCGACCTGGAGCACCGAGGTCCGCACGGCCCCGAGCTTGCTCAGGGCGGCACGGGCACCCTGGAGCTCCGCCTCCGCCGTGTCCCCCTTGAGGGCCAGCATCTCGCCGTAGGGACGCAGCAGCGGCACGCCCCAACTGGCCAGCCGGTCCAGCGGCGCGACGGCCCGAGCGGTGACCACGTGCACAGGCTCGACCTTGCCCAGCATCTCCTCGGCCCGGCCACGGACCACGGTGACGTGGTCCAGGCCCAGCAGCTCCACGACTTCCTGGAGGAAGGTCGTGCGGCGCAGCAGCGGTTCCAGCAGGGTGATCTGCAGGTCGGGACGGACGAGGGCCAGCGGGATACCGGGCAGCCCGGCGCCCGAGCCGACGTCGCACACCGAGACGCCGTCCGACACGGCCTCGGAGAGCACCGCACAGTTCAGCAGGTGGCGCTCCCACAGCCGGGGAACCTCACGGGGACCGATCAGACCGCGCTTCACTCCCGCGTCAGCGAGCAGTTCCGCGTAGCGGACGGCCTCCGGAAAGCGGTCACCGAATACCGCCCGCGCCGCCGCGGGCGCCGGGGGGAGCTCCGCTGCCTCTTCCACGGGGAACCGTCCTTCCGTACAACGTTGATGGATCTCCGGCGTCGTCTGTGAGCGCCGGAGTCTGAATATCAGGCTGACAAGGATCGGCCCCGCCTGCGAGCAGACGGGGCCGTGTACACCTGGAAATGCGACAGGGTCAGGCCGGGAGGATGACCACTCGGCGCTGCGGCTCCTCGCCCTCGGACTCGCTGCGCAGGCCGGCGGCGGCCACCGCGTCGTGGACGACCTTGCGCTCGAAGGGGGTCATCGGGTCCAGCTTGACGGGCTGACCGCTGCTCTTGGCCTCCTGGGCGGCCTGGGCACCCAGGCCGGCCAGCTCCTCACGCTTGCGCGCGCGGAAGCCCGCGATGTCGAGCATCAGACGGCTGCGGTCACCGGTCTCCCGGTTCACCGCCAGCCGGGTCAGCTCCTGGAGGGCCTCCAGGACCTCGCCATCACGGCCCACCAGCTTCTGCAGATCACGGCTGGTGGAGTCGCTGATGATCGACACCGAGGCGCGGTCCGCCTCGACATCCATGTCGATGTCGCCGTCGAGGTCGGCGATGTCCAGCAGCCCCTCGAGGTAGTCGGCCGCGATCTCGCCCTCCTGCTCCAGGCGGGACAGCGTGTCGGTGCCCTCGGCGGCGGTCTGGGGCTGCGTCTCCGTCACGGTGGACTCCTTCATTACTTCTTCGACGGGTGCTTGGGCCGCTGCGGGCCGCCCTTGCGCTGTCCGGACTTGGCGCTGCGGGAAGAGCCGGCCTGCTTGGACCCGGCGTCACCGGGCTGCTCGCCCTGCTGCTTCTCCAGCGTGGTCTTCTTCTCCGAGCCCGTGGTGGCCTGGGGCGCGGTTCCGGCGACCTGGCGCTTGGCCTTCGTCTGGCGCTTGGGCTGCTGACGGGCCGCACGGGCGGCCTCGACGGCCTTGCGGGCCTCGACCTCCGCCGGGTCCTCCTTCAGCTTGCCCTTGGCGCGCAGGCGCTCCTGGCGCTGCTGGAAGGCAAGGCTGCCCGGGGTGGGGTTGCGGCGGATGACGAACATCTGCTGGCCCAGGGTCCACACGTTGGTGGTCAGCCAGTAGACGAGGACACCGACCGGGAAGTTGATGCCGAACACGGCGAACATGATCGGGAAGACGTACATCAGCATCTTCTGCTGCTGCATGAACGGCGTCTTCACCGTGAGGTCGACGTTCTTCGTCATCAGCTGGCGCTGCGTGTAGAACTGCGACAGCGACATCAGGACGATCATGATGACCGTGACGACGCGGACGTCGGTCAGCGTGGCGCCGAGCGATTCGACCTTGCTCGCGTTGTCCATGAACTTCGACGCGATCGGAGCACCGAAGATGTGCGCCTTACGGGCGCTGTCGACCAGGGCCTGGTCGTCCAGCACGCCGACCGTGTGACCGCCGGCGATCTTGTTCAGTACCTGGTACAGCGAGATGAAGAACGGCGACTGGGCCAGAATCGGGAGGCAGCTCGAGAGCGGGTTGGTGCCCGTCTCCTTGTAGAGCTTCATCATCTCTTCGGACTGGCGCTGCTTGTCGCTCTTGTAGCGCTCCTGGATCGCCTTCATCTTCGGCTGGAGCGCCTGCATGTTCCGCGTGGCCTTGATCTGCTTCACGAAGAGCGGGATCAGGCAGATGCGGATCAGCACCACCAGCGAGACGATGGACAGACCCCACGCCGCGCCACTGTCCTTGTTGAAGATCAGACTGAAGAACGAGTGAAACTGGACGATGATCCAGGAAACGGCGTAATAGAGGGGATTCAGGATCGTGTCCACGAATCAGGCTCCTTGGGCATTGGGCTGAGTCTCGGGCTGTGCGGCAGGACCCCTGGCGGAGCCCCCACCCAGTCGGCTCCTCAGCCGCTGGTGCCAGACCGGACGCTTCCGGGGAGGGACGTGGTCGACGCCACCGAGCGACCACGGGTTGCAGCGCAGGATGCGCCAGGCCGTCAGCACCGTTCCTTTGACCGCGCCATGCACATCAATGGCTGTGTAGCCGTAGTGCGAGCACGACGGGTAGTACTTGCAGACCGGGCCCAGCAGAGGGCTGATGGTCCACTGATAGAGCTTGATCAACCACAGCAGCGGGTACTTCACTGTGCGCTCCCTCCCGGTTGACCGGGGCTCCGGGGGTCACCCCCCGGGGGATTGCTTCGCGGCGCCCCTCCCAGCAGCCGCTGCAGCGCGGTATCGAGGTCGCGGGCCAGCTGCTCGTGGTCCGCCTCGCCCGCGCCGGGCAGGGCTCGCACCACCACCAGGCTACCGGCGGGCAGCAGATCCAGCCGGTCACGCATGAGGTGGCGCAGGCGCCGCTTGACCAGATTGCGGACGACGGCACCGCCGACGGCCTTGCTCACGACGAAACCCGCACGCGCCGAGGGGGCGAGCCCCCCCGGCGTGTGCGGGTCCGTTGTACCGCTGCTTAGGTGGACGACGAGGAGCGGGCGCCCGGCCCTGCGTCCTCGGCGAACCGCGGTCGCGAAGTCCTCGCGCCGCCTCAGCCGAGACTCGGAAGGCAGCACGACCTGGACCTTGCCGTCAGGCCGGTCAGGCCGACAGGCTGGCGCGACCCTTGCCACGGCGGGACGCGAGGATCGCGCGGCCGGCACGGGTGCGCATGCGCAGGCGGAAGCCGTGGGTCTTGGCGCGGCGGCGGTTGTTCGGCTGGAAGGTGCGCTTGCTCACTCGGGGGCTCCAGAAATATTGATGGCGGGACATCGCCTGGCTGTCACCGTGCGCCCACGAGAAGCTCGCAATACGCCCGAGTGCACCGCTTCACGATCACGATCCGATACGATCGCAATCTTTGCCCATCGGAGGCAGGCGGCAGCAGCCATCGACAACTCGACCTGGTCACGGTACGCGCGGTTACGCCATCCGGTCAAACCGGCAGGGCACCAGGCATACACCGTAGCTTCCACATGGGGCGAGCGACACCAGGTGCCGCCGCATGGCACATTTGTACACACCCTGTGGACAACGACTTGAACCGTACACCTCGGCCTGACTACCGTGGCTGAACTCTGAATCCTTCCCGCCCGTCCCGAGAACCACACATTCGTGGGACTCCAGGGCGCCCCCCGTGACCCGTGACTGAGAGAGCGTGCCCTGTGGCTGACCTGCCCGCCGATCTTGCCGCAGTGTGGCCGCGCGTGCTCGAACAGCTCCTCGGTGAGGGGCGCGGCCAGGGTGTGGAGAGCAAGGACGAGCACTGGATCAAGCGGTGCCAGCCCCTCGCTCTCGTGGCCGACACCGCCCTGCTGGCCGTGCCCAACGAATTCGCCAAGGGCGTCCTGGAGGGCCGGCTCGCCCCGATCGTCAGCGAGACCCTCAGCCGCGAGTGCGGGCGTCCCATCCGGATCGCGATCACCGTCGACGAATCCGCGGGCGAGCCTCCGGCCTCCCAGGGACCGCCCCAGCCCCAGGAGCGCCCCCAGCCGCAGCCCGGCCAGCGCCAGGCGCCCGGGCCGGGCCGCGACACCTACGAGGGCTACGACGGCCACGGCGGCGGCTACGACGGCCGTGAGAACTACGGCGGACGGCCCGGCTCCGAGGAGCTGCCGTCCGTACGACCGGCCTACCCGGACTACCAGCAGTCCCGCACCGACCCGGGCGCCTGGCCGCGCCACTCGGCGCCCCCCGGGCCGTCCGCGTCCGACCGCGGCGACTACGGCTGGCAGCAGCCGCGCCTCGGCGGCTACGCCGAGTCCGACCGCGACCGCGACCCCTACGCCTCGCAGTACGAGCAGCAGCAGGACTACCGCTCCCCGGACCGGCCCGAGCGGCCGGCGTACGAGCAGCGCCGCGAGCTGCCGGACGGCCCCTCCCGGGGTGGTGGCCCGTCCGGGTCGCCCGCCGGCCGGTCCACCGGATCGTCCTCGTCCTCGACGGGCTCGGCCGAGCCGACGGCGCGGCTGAACCCGAAGTACCTCTTCGACACCTTCGTCATCGGCGCGTCCAACCGCTTCGCGCACGCCGCGGCGGTGGCCGTGGCCGAGGCGCCGGCCAAGGCGTACAACCCCCTGTTCATCTACGGGGAGTCGGGCCTCGGCAAGACGCACCTGCTGCATGCCATCGGGCACTACGCGCGCAGCCTCTATCCCGGCACGCGGGTGCGCTATGTGAGCTCCGAGGAGTTCACCAACGAGTTCATCAACTCCATCCGCGACGGCAAGGCGGACGCGTTCCGCAAGCGCTACCGCGACATGGACATCCTGCTGGTCGACGACATCCAGTTCCTCGCGAGCAAGGAGTCGACGCAGGAGGAGTTCTTCCACACCTTCAACACGCTGCACAACGCGAACAAGCAGATCGTGCTCTCCTCGGACCGGCCGCCCAAGCAGCTGGTGACCCTCGAGGACCGGCTCCGCAACCGCTTCGAGTGGGGCCTGATCACAGACGTGCAGCCGCCGGAGCTGGAGACGCGTATCGCGATCCTGCGGAAGAAGGCGGTGCAGGAGCAGCTCAACGCCCCGCCGGAGGTGCTGGAGTTCATCGCGTCCCGCATCTCGCGCAACATCCGGGAGCTGGAGGGCGCCCTCATCCGGGTGACCGCCTTCGCGAGCCTCAACCGGCAGCCGGTGGACCTGGGCCTCACCGAGATCGTCCTGAAGGACCTGATCCCGGGCGGCGAGGACGCCTCGCCGGAGATCACCGCGCCCGCCATCATGGCGGCGACCGCCGACTACTTCGGGCACACCGTCGAGGACCTGTGCGGAGCCTCGCGCAGCCGGGTGCTGGTGACCGCCCGGCAGATCGCGATGTACCTGTGCCGTGAGCTGACCGACCTCTCGCTGCCGAAGATCGGTGCACAGTTCGGCGGCCGGGACCACACGACCGTGATGCACGCGGACCGCAAGATCCGCGCCCTGATGGCCGAGCGGCGCTCCATCTACAACCAGGTGACCGAGCTGACGAACCGCATCAAGAACGGCTGACAGGGCCTGGCGAGGACCCTCTGAGGGCGCTTCGGGACGCTTCCCGGGGCGCCCTTCGCCGTTCCCGGGGGCCGCCGGGCCGGTCCCCGCACTCCCCAGCCTGTTCGAATAGGGGCTCTGACCTGCCGGTTCTCCACAGATTCGGGCTCTGCGCACCGTCCACACCCTGGGGACCGGGAAGTTATCCAGATGATGTCCACAGGCCAGGCTGTTGATATGCCATCAGGCGAGGTCAGCAGCGTGTGGATTTGTGGCAAACGGCGTTCCACAGCCTGTGGACAGACAGTCCGTCCACCACGGCCCCGGAGGTTGTCCACCGGCCGCCCACAGGAGGACCGGTGTTATACACAGCCTTTCCACATCCCTGTCCACTGTTCGGCAACGAAACGCCCAAGGTCACCGCACCGAGTGAAAGGCGTCACACCAAGGTGCCGGGTTGGGCTGTGGGCAACGTGGGTAAAGCTGGGGACAGGCCTGGGGAGAAGTGGGCCCTGCCTGTGCACCGGGTGTGCAGAACTTTTCGCGGTCCACAGAACACCCCGGTTTTCCACTGCCTCCACCCACAGGGCCGGTGGACAAAAAATCTGGCCTGACCTGGGCAAAGGCAGTTTTCCACCGTTTCCACAGGCCCTACTACTACGACCACTGAGATCTAGCGGGGAACTCGTTTCGAAGTGGGTCCTGTGCACAACTCGGCCGCGGGCCGCGCCACGCCCCGGACCCCGACTTGACCGCCAGCCGCACCGACTGTCAGCGGCGTGCGTCAGACTGGTCTCCGGCAACTCAGCCGACGAAGAAGCCAGCAGGGCGAGCCAGCAACAAGCAGGAGGCGGTTCCGGTGAAGATCCGGGTGGAGCGCGATGTACTCGCGGAGGCAGTGGCCTGGGCGGCCCGCAGCCTCCCGGCCCGTCCGCCGGTGCCGGTCCTCGCGGGCCTGCTCCTGAAGGCGGAGGAGGGCTCCCTGAGCCTCTCCGGCTTCGACTACGAGGTCTCCGCCCGTGTCTCGGTCGAGGCGGATGTGGAGGAGGACGGCACCGTCCTCGTCTCCGGCCGGCTCCTCGCCGACATCTGCCGCGCACTTCCCAACAGGCCTGTGGAGATCTCCACCGACGGCGTCCGCGTCACCGTGGTCTGCGGCTCCTCGCGATTCACACTCCACACCCTGCCTGTGGAGGAATATCCGGCGCTGCCCCAGATGCCGACCGCCACCGGCACCGTCCCGGGTGAGGTCTTCGCCTCGGCCGCCGCCCAGGTCGCCATCGCCGCCGGCCGCGACGACACGCTGCCGGTGCTCACCGGTGTCCGGATCGAGATCGAGGGCGACACCGTCACCCTGGCCTCCACCGACCGCTACCGCTTCGCGGTCCGCGAGTTCATGTGGAAGCCGGAGACCCCGGACATCTCCGCCGTCGCCCTGGTGCCCGCCAAGACGCTGCTGGAGACCGCCAAGTCGCTCAGCGGCGGCGACACCGTCTCGATCGCCCTGTCCGGCTCCGGTGCCGGCGAGGGCCTGATCGGCTTCGAGGGCGCCGGGCGTCGTACGACCACCCGCCTGCTCGAGGGCGACCTGCCGAAGTACCGCACGCTCTTCCCGACCGAGTTCAACTCCGTCGCCGTGATCGAGACCGCCCCGTTCGTCGAGGCCGTCAAGCGCGTCGCGCTCGTCGCCGAGCGCAACACCCCGGTCCGCCTCAGCTTCGAGCAGGGCGTCCTCATCCTCGAGGCCGGTTCCAGCGACGACGCACAGGCTGTGGAAAGGGTCGACGCCCGGCTCGAGGGCGACGACATCTCGATCGCGTTCAACCCCGGCTTCCTGCTGGAGGGCCTGTCCGCGATCGACTCCCCGGTCGCCCAGCTGTCCTTCACCACGTCCACCAAGCCCGCGCTGCTCAGCGGCAAGCCGGCGCTGGACGCCGAGGCGGACGAGGCCTACAAGTACTTGATCATGCCGGTGCGCCTGTCGGGCTGACGCCGGTCCACAGCCACCTCTGGCGTCCGGGGACAGCTCACCCGATGAGCGCCCCCGGCCCACAGGTGTGCACAGACCCTCGGGCGTAGGCTCGGAGCAGGTACCTCCGGTACACATCGCACGACTACGGCGCAAAGGATCACTGATGGAGCTCGGTCTCGTCGGTCTCGGCAAGATGGGCGGCAACATGCGTGAGCGCATCCGCCGCGCAGGCCACACCGTCATCGGATACGACCGCAACCGCGACCTTGCGGATGTCCACACCCTGAAGGAGCTTGTGGATTCCCTGCAGGGTCCGCGCGTCATCTGGGTCATGGTCCCGGCGGGCGAGGCGACCCAGTCGACCATCGACGAGCTCGGTGAGCTGCTGTCCCCCGGCGATGTCGTCGTCGACGGCGGAAACTCCCGCTGGACGGATGACGAGAAGCACGCCGAGGAGCTCGCGGCCAAGGGCATCGGCTTCGTCGACTGCGGTGTCTCCGGCGGCGTCTGGGGCCTGGAGAACGGCTACGCCCTGATGTACGGCGGCGACGCCGAGAACGTCGCGAAGGTCCAGCCGGTCTTCGACGCGCTCAAGCCCGAGGGCGACTTCGGCTCCGTCCACGCCGGCAAGGTCGGTGCGGGCCACTTCGCCAAGATGGTCCACAACGGCATCGAGTACGCCATGATGCAGGCCTACGCCGAGGGCTGGGAGCTCCTGGAGAAGGTCGACTCCGTCACCGACGTGCGCGAGGTCTTCCGCAGCTGGCAGGAGGGCACGGTCATCCGTTCCTGGCTGCTCGACCTGGCCGTCAACGCCCTCGACGAGGACGAGCACCTGGACCGTCTGCGCGGCTTCGCCGCCGACTCCGGCGAGGGCCGCTGGACCGTCGAGGCCGCCATCGACAACGCCGTGCCGCTGCCCGCGATCACGGCGTCCCTGTTCGCCCGCTTCTCCTCCCGCCAGGAGGACTCGCCCCAGATGAAGATGATCGCCGCGCTGCGCAACCAGTTCGGTGGCCACGCGGTCGAGAACAAGTAACCCCACAAGCACAGCAGTAGCCGGGGGAGGTCGGCGCACACCCATGCATGTCTCGCATCTGTCGCTGGCCGACTTCCGCTCGTACGCCCGGGCCGAGGTCTCCCTCGACCCGGGCGTCACGGCTTTCGTGGGCCCCAACGGCCAGGGCAAGACCAATCTCGTCGAGGCGGTCGGCTATCTGGCGACCCTCGGCAGCCACCGGGTCTCCTCCGACGCGCCGCTGGTCCGCATGGGCGCCGACCGCGCGGTCATCCGCGCCTCCGTCGTCCAGGGCGAGCGGCAGCAGCTGATCGAGCTGGAGCTCAACCCCGGCCGGGCCAACCGCGCCCGGATCAATCGTTCCTCCCAGGTCAGACCGCGCGACGTGCTCGGCATCGTCCGCACGGTCCTGTTCGCCCCCGAGGACCTGGCGCTGGTCAAGGGCGACCCCGGGGAGCGCCGCCGCTTCCTGGACGAGCTGATCACCGCCCGTTCCCCCCGCATGGCGGGCGTGCGCTCCGACTACGAGCGCGTCCTCAAGCAGCGCAACACCCTCCTGAAGTCCGCCGCGATGGCCCGCCGCCACGGCGGGCGGGGCATGGACCTGTCCACGCTCGACATCTGGGACCAGCACCTGGCCGGGGCGGGCTCCGAGCTGCTCGCGCGCCGGCTGGACCTGATAGCCACACTGCGGCCGCTGGCCGACAAGGCCTACGAGCAGCTGGCCCCGGGCGGCGGCCCGGTCTCCTTCGACTACCGCGGCCCGGCCGGCATCGAGGGCGTCCACACGCGCGAGGAGCTCTACGAAGTGCTGCTCGCGGCGCTCGCCGAGGCCCGTAAGCAGGAGATCGAGCGCGGGGTGACCCTTATCGGCCCGCACCGCGACGAGCTGCTGCTCAAGCTCGGCCAGCTCCCGGCCAAGGGTTACGCCAGCCACGGCGAGTCCTGGTCGTACGCCCTGGCGCTGCGCCTGGCCTCGTACGAGCTGCTGCGCTCGGAGGGCAACGAGCCCGTACTCGTGCTGGACGACGTCTTCGCGGAGCTGGACGCCCGCCGCCGGGAGCGGCTGGCGGAGCTGGTCGCCCCGGGCGAGCAGGTGCTGGTGACGGCGGCTGTGGACGACGACGTGCCGACGGTGCTGGCAGGCGTGCGGTACGCGGTCGCGGAAGGCAGGGTCGAGCGCGTATGAGTACCCACCCCGAGCAGCCCGAGGGCTTCGGGACGCAGCCGCCCCCCGGGCCGGCGAAGACGCCCGAGCCGTCCGGCGTGGATCTGGCGCGCGTGGCGCTGCGGGCCGCGAAGGAGCAGGCCCGTGCGCGCGGCAACGCCGCCCAGCAGAAGAAGCAGGCGCGGCGTGGGGGACTGCGCTCCGGCGCGCGTGCCGACGGGCGCGACCCGCTGCCGCTGGGCGCCGCGATCAACCGGCTGATCACCGAGCGCGGCTGGGAGAAGCCCGCGGCGGTGGGCGGCGTGATGGGCCGCTGGCCGCAGATGGTGGGCCCGGAGGTGGCGCTGCACTGCGAGCCGCAGGCGTACGACGAGGACGCCCGGGTGCTGACGGTGCAGTGCGACTCGACGGCGTGGGCGACCCAGCTGCGGCTGCTGGCGCCCCAGCTGGTGGCCCGGCTGAACGCCGACCTCGGCCAGGGCACCGTAAAAATGATCAAGGTGCTGGGGCCCGGTGGTCCCGGGCGCCGCTACGGGCCGCTGCGCGCCCCCGGGAGTACGGGACCGGGCGACACCTACGGGTGATCCGGCGGCCGGGCTGCCCCCCCAAGTCGCCCACGGGTGACCGGAGTGGCGGCTGCCGACGGCTGAGACTGCGCTCACGGTTGCGGGCCGTTGACAGCCCGAAGCGCTGAGTGCCTCCGTGAGCCTCTTGGAGCCCCGGGCCGCATATAGGGAGTCGGCTGATGCCGGTTCAGGGCGGCACGTGAGGACTCAGGCACCGGCAAACCCCCATTCATGTCAGCGCCACCGGTACACTGGTAGTAATCCCGCCGGATCGCGGGACTCGTGGACAAACGCTGAACGTCGCAGCCGCATCCTGCCTGCCCCGGAAACCCCCGCCGCAGCAGGGAAGGCCTGTGCTGTGCCAGAAAGGGCGCTTCGTGGCCGATTCCGGCAACCCCAACGAGAACACCACCCCCTCCCAGGCAGAGGAAGCCGCGACCGGCTCCCCCGCCAGTGAGACGTCGTACGACGCCAGTGCGATCACCGTTCTGGAGGGCCTGGACGCGGTCCGCAAGCGGCCCGGTATGTACATCGGCTCCACCGGCGAGCGTGGTCTGCACCACTTGGTGCAAGAGGTCGTCGACAACTCGGTCGACGAGGCCCTGGCCGGTCACGCCGACACCATTGACGTGACGATCCTGCCGGACGGCGGTGTGCGCGTCGTGGACAACGGCCGCGGCATCCCGGTGGGCATCGTCCCCTCCGAGGGGAAGCCGGCCGTCGAGGTCGTGCTGACGGTGCTGCACGCGGGCGGCAAGTTCGGCGGCGGCGGCTACGCGGTCTCCGGTGGTCTGCACGGCGTCGGCGTCTCCGTCGTCAACGCCCTGTCGACGCGCGTCGCCGTCGAGGTCAGGACCGACGGCTACCGCTGGACGCAGGACTACAAGCTGGGCGTCCCCACCGCCCCGCTGCAGAAGAACGAGCCGACCGACGAGTCCGGCACCTCCGTCACCTTCTGGGCCGACGGCGACATCTTCGAGACCACCGAGTACTCCTTCGAGACGCTCTCGCGGCGCTTCCAGGAGATGGCCTTCCTCAACAAGGGCCTGCGCATCTCGCTGACGGACCTCCGCGTCGACCACGTCGACGAGGAGGGCAAGGCGCTCACGGTGGAGTACCACTACGAGGGCGGCATCGTCGACTTCGTGACGTACCTCAACTCGCGCAAGGGCGAGCTGATCCACCCGACCGTGATCGACATCGAGGCCGAGGACAAGGAGCGTCTGCTCTCGGTCGAGATCGCGATGCAGTGGAACAGCCAGTACACCGAGGGCGTCTACAGCTTCGCGAACACCATCCACACCCATGAGGGCGGTACTCACGAAGAGGGCTTCCGCGCCGCGCTGACCGGTCTGATCAACCGTTACGCCCGCGACAAGAAGCTGCTCCGCGAGAAGGACGACAACCTCACGGGTGAGGACATCCGCGAGGGTCTGACCGCGATCATCTCCGTCAAGCTCGGCGAGCCGCAGTTCGAGGGTCAGACGAAGACCAAGCTCGGCAACACCGAGGCCAAGACCTTCGTCCAGAAGGTCGTCCACGAGCACCTCACGGACTGGCTGGACCGCAACCCCAACGAGGCCTCGGACATCATCCGCAAGTCGATCCAGGCCGCGACCGCCCGTGTGGCGGCACGCAAGGCCCGTGACCTGACGCGCCGCAAGGGGCTGCTGGAGTCGGCGTCGCTGCCGGGCAAGCTCAGCGACTGCCAGTCCAACGAGCCGGCCAAGTGCGAGATCTTCATCGTCGAGGGTGACTCCGCCGGTGGCTCGGCCAAGTCCGGCCGTAACCCGCAGTACCAGGCGATCCTCCCGATCCGAGGCAAGATCCTCAACGTCGAGAAGGCGCGGATCGACAAGATCCTGCAGAACACCGAGGTCCAGGCGCTGATCTCGGCCTTCGGCACCGGTGTGCACGAGGACTTCGACATCTCGAAGCTCCGCTATCACAAGATCATCCTGATGGCGGACGCCGACGTCGACGGCCAGCACATCAACACCCTGCTGCTCACCTTCCTCTTCCGCTTCATGCGGCCGCTGGTCGAGGCCGGGCACGTCTATCTCTCCCGCCCCCCGCTGTACAAGATCAAGTGGGGCCGGGACGACTTCGAGTACGCCTACTCCGACCGTGAGCGCGACGCGCTCATCCAGCTCGGCCGGGCGAACGGCAAGCGGACCCGGGACGACTCGGTCCAGCGCTTCAAGGGTCTCGGCGAGATGAACGCCGAGGAGCTGCGCATCACCACCATGGACGTCGACCACCGCGTGCTCGGCCAGGTCACCCTGGACGACGCGGCCCAGGCGGACGACCTGTTCTCGGTGCTCATGGGTGAGGACGTCGAGGCGCGGCGCTCCTTCATCCAGCGCAACGCCAAGGACGTCCGCTTCCTCGACATCTGAGCCTGTCGGCCCACGAGATACAGCCGCAGCGCGAAAGGACTTTGAACAGCAATGGCCGACGAGACTCCTGAGACCCCCACCGCCCCGGTCCCCGAAGTGACTCCCGACGGTACGCCCGCGCCCCTGGAGGGCGTGGGGATGCGCGTCGAGCCCGTCGGGCTTGAGACCGAGATGCAGCGCTCGTATCTCGACTACGCGATGAGCGTCATCGTCTCGCGTGCGCTCCCCGATGTGCGGGACGGTCTCAAGCCGGTGCACCGCCGCGTGCTCTACGCGATGTACGACGGGGGCTACCGCCCGGAGAAGGGCTTCTACAAGTGCGCCCGCGTCGTCGGCGACGTCATGGGTACGTACCACCCGCACGGTGACGCCTCGATCTACGACGCGCTGGTGCGCCTCGCCCAGCACTGGTCGATGCGCATGCCGCTGGTGGACTCCAACGGCAACTTCGGTTCGCCGGGCAACGACCCGGCCGCCGCCATGCGGTACACCGAGTGCAAGATGATGCCGCTGTCCATGGAGATGCTCCGGGACATCGACGAGGAGACCGTCGACTTCCAGGACAACTACGACGGCCGCAACCAGGAGCCGACGGTCCTGCCGGCCCGCTTCCCGAACCTGCTGATCAACGGTTCGGCGGGCATCGCGGTCGGCATGGCCACCAACATCCCGCCGCACAACCTGCGCGAGGTGGCCGAGGGTGCCCAGTGGTACCTGGCCAACCCCCAGGCGACGCCCGAGGAGCTCCTCGACGCGCTCATGGAGCGCATCAAGGGCCCCGACTTCCCGACCGGCGCGCTGGTCGTGGGCCGCAAGGGCATCGAGGAGGCCTACCGCACCGGCCGTGGCTCGATCACCATGCGCGCGGTGGTCGAGGTCGAGGAGATCCAGAACCGCCAGTGCCTGGTGGTCACCGAGCTGCCCTACCAGGTCAACCCGGACAACCTCGCGCAGAAGATCGCCGACCTGGTGAAGGACGGCAAGATCGGCGGCATCGCCGACGTCCGCGACGAGACCTCCTCCCGCACCGGCCAGCGCCTGGTCGTCGTCCTCAAGCGGGACGCGGTCGCCAAGGTCGTCCTCAACAACCTCTACAAGCACACCGACCTGCAGACCAACTTCGGTGCCAACATGCTGGCGCTGGTGGACGGCGTGCCGCGCACGCTCTCCCTGGACGCCTTCATCCGCAACTGGGTGACCCACCAGGTCGAGGTCATCGTCCGGCGCACCCGCTTCCGGCTGCGCAAGGCCGAGGAGCGCGCCCACATCCTGCGCGGTCTGCTCAAGGCGCTCGACGCCATCGACGAGGTCATCGCGCTGATCCGGCGCAGCGACACCGTCGACGTCGCCCGCGAGGGCCTGATGGGCCTGCTGCAGATCGACGAGATCCAGGCCAACGCGATCCTGGAGATGCAGCTGCGCCGCCTGGCGGCCCTGGAGCACCGGAAGATCACCGCGGAGCACGACGAGCTCCAGGCGAAGATCAACGAGTACAACGCGATCCTCGCCTCGCCCGAGCGGCAGCGAATGATCATCAGCGAGGAGCTCGCGGCGATCGTCGACAAGTTCGGCGACGACCGGCGCTCCCAGCTCATCCCCTTCGACGGTGACATGTCCATCGAGGACCTCATCGCCGAAGAGGACATCGTCGTCACCATCACCAACGGTGGCTACGTCAAGCGCACCAAGACCGAGGACTACCGCTCGCAGAAGCGCGGCGGCAAGGGCGTGCGGGGCACGAAGCTCAAGCAGGACGACATCGTCGACCACTTCTTCGTCTCCACCACCCACCACTGGCTGCTGTTCTTCACCAACAAGGGCCGGGTCTACCGCGCCAAGGCGTACGAGCTCCCGGACGCCGGGCGGGACGCGCGCGGTCAGCACGTGGCCAACCTGCTGGCCTTCCAGCCGGACGAGAAGATCGCCCAGATCCTCGCCGTCCGCGACTACGCCGTGGCGCCCTACCTGGTGCTGGCGACCAAGTCGGGCCTGGTGAAGAAGACCTCCCTCAAGGACTACGACTCACCGCGCTCCGGCGGTGTCATCGCCATCAACCTCCGCGAGACCGAGGGTGGCGTCGAGGACGAGCTGATCGGCGCCGAGCTGGTCTCCGCCGCTGACGACCTGCTGCTGATCAGCAAGAAGGCGCAGTCCATCCGGTTCACCGCCACGGACGACGCGCTGCGCCCCATGGGCCGGGCCACCTCCGGTGTCAAGGGCATGAGCTTCCGCGAGGGTGACGAGCTGCTCTCGATGAATGTCGTCCGTCCCGGTACGTTCGTCTTCACCGCCACCGACGGTGGTTATGCGAAGCGGACGAACGTCGACGAATACCGCGTCCAGGGTCGCGGCGGCCTCGGCATCAAGGCCGCCAAGATCGTCGAGGACCGGGGCTCGCTGGTCGGCGCTCTGGTGGTCGAGGAGACGGACGAGATCCTCGCCATCACCCTCGGCGGCGGCGTCATCCGTACCCGGGTCAACGAAGTCAGGGAGACGGGCCGTGACACCATGGGCGTCCAACTGATCAACTTGGGCAAGCGCGATGCCGTCGTGGGCATCGCCCGGAACGCCGAGGCCGGTCGCGAGGCTGAGAGCGTCGAGGAGTTGGGCGACGCAGCCGAGGGCGACGGGCTCGAGGCGGCCGAGGGCGCGGCGCCCACGGCCGAGGACACCGAGGAGTAAGTCGTGAGTCGAGCCACGGGCACCGCCGGCGGCGGTGCGGGTGCCAAGCGGCGGAGTCCCGCCCGGCCCGCATCGGATAAGGCGGGCGCCCGTGGCCCGGCCTCCGGCAGCGCGGACGGCGCGGGCTCCCGGGTCGATGACACCGGGACCGCAGGCAGGGGGAGGACCATGACGGAGACCCGAGATCCGCAGCCGTACCACCCGCCGAAGGCCTATGAGCCTCCGGCCGCACGTTCCGCATCCGATTCCGCTTCCGCTTCCGGGGCGGCAGGCACCGAGGGTGCCGGCAGCTCCGCTTCCGGCACCGTGCACGGCACCAAGGACGGCAAGGGTGCCGAGGAGAGCAAGCCGGTCAGGACCGCCAAGGCCGCTGCGGCGGCCG
Organism: Streptomyces sp. NPDC026206; assembly: GCF_040638465.1. NCBI lineage: Bacteria > Bacillati > Actinomycetota > Actinomycetes > Kitasatosporales > Streptomycetaceae > Streptomyces > Streptomyces sp. NPDC026206. The sequence continues at coordinate 231,951 of NZ_JBEZYL010000003.1, read as the reverse complement.
AGCGGCCCGCCGCGGACGACCGGGACCGCGCCCCGCGCCCCGCGGCCCGTACGGCGCCTCGTACGCGCAAGGCAAGGCTGCGGGTGGCCAGGGCCGACCCGTGGTCGGTGATGAAGGTCAGCTTCCTGCTGTCGGTCGCGCTGGGCGTGTGCACGATCGTGGCCGCGGTCGTGCTGTGGGGGGTCATGGACGCCATGGGCGTCCTCTCCGCGGTCGGTGGCACCATCAGCGACGCGACGACGGCATCGGGTGAGAGCGGTGGCGGCTTCGACCTGGAGTCGTTCCTGTCGCTGCCGCACGTCCTGCTGTTCACCTCGGTCATCGCGGTGATCGACGTGGTGCTGGCGACGGCCCTGGCGACGCTGGGGGCCTTCGTCTACAACCTCTCCGCCGGCTTCGTGGGCGGCATCGAGCTGACGCTCGCCGAGGACGAATAACGCGCGTGCCGGTCCGGGGCCCGGGCGATTTTGGGACTGGGCCCCAAGTGCGCTAATCTTTCGGTGTCGCGCGGGGCTATAGCTCAGACGGTTAGAGCGCTTCCCTGATAAGGAAGAGGCCACAGGTTCAAGTCCTGTTAGCCCCACCGCACGATCGGCCCGGACGGAATTCTCCGTCCGGGCCGATCGCTTTTGGGGAGTTCGGACCTGACGGCTGAGCGGACGCAGGTCACCGATCGGTATCGGCCGGTGTGTATCATCGGCCCCCAGAGGTCCCCTTACGTCAAGGAAAGACGAGGTCGCGCGGTGAAGAAGCTGCTCCTGGTCGCACTGGCCGCCATCGGCGGGCTCCTCGTGTACCGGCAGATCCAGGCGGATCGCGCCGAGCAGGATCTGTGGACGGAGGCGACCGACTCCGTGCCCGCAGGTTCGGGTGTGTGAGTCCACAAGGAAGCCACAAAAAGAGCTGACGCAGGGCCCTGACCGCGAGGCGGTCGGGGCCCTGTCCGTTTGGTTGCCTTTGCAAATAAAATGATTGCGAAAGTGAAGTTTCGCATGGGATGTCCCGGAGGGCCTTCCGCCGCCCCGCCGCTCAGCGGGCGGTGAGCGCCCACACCCCCACCGCGAGGCACAGCAGCGCGACGACCAGCAACGGCACCACGATCTTGGCGGGCGGCCCGGAAGGCCCGCGAGAGGCCTGGGAGGCCCCAGGGAAGGGCTCTTGGGCGGGCGGGTGCGGCAAGGGCCGGGAGAAGGCCTGCGGGGCGGTGTAGGGGCGCGTGGGCGGATAGTTCGGCCTGGGCGGCGCGAGCGGTACGCCGCTGGTCCCGGACTCCGGCAGCGGCGCCGGCTGCGGCCGGGGTTCCGGTTCGGGGCCCGCCGGGCCGAATCCCGGGGGCAGCGGCCCCAGCTGGTCGAAGACCTCGATCCGCTCCTCGTCCTCCGGCGGCTCGCCCAGCAGCTCCACGGCCGCCGCAAGGGCCTTGCGCGCGCCCGTTGCCGTACGGAAGCGGGTGTACGGATCAGGGTGCAGCAGATTCCCGATCACCTCCCAGAGCGGCTCGGGCACCTCCTGCGGGGCGTTCGGCACGCCCTGCTCCCGGAAACGCTCCACGAGCGCCTCGGCGTCCGGCTTCCGGCCCGTGAGCAGATACAGCGCCACCAGGCCCACGGCGAAGAGATCCGCGGGGAAGTCTGGCTCCTCGCCCAGCATTTGTTCCGGAGCGAAGTAACCGGGCGTACCCATGACGAAGTTGGTGTCCGTCAGTCGCGGCTCGCCCTTGCGCATGGCGATCCCGAAATCGGAGAGCCGTAAATGCGGCCGCCCCGTACCGGTCGCCTCCAAAAGGAGGTTGGCCGGTTTGATGTCCCGGTGCACGACGCCTTCCGCATGCACCGCGGCGAGCCCGGACAGCAGCTGGTCCAGCAGGACGCAGACGAAATGCGGCGGCAACGGGCCGTAGTCGCCGATGAGATGCGCCAGGGATCCGCCGCCCACCATCTCCATGGTGAACAGCACCTTGTCGTCGTCCGCCGCCCAGCTCATCGGGGCCAGCACATGGGGATGATCGATGCGAAGCGCCTGTTCGCGGACGAATCTCAGCAGCGTATGGGCGTCGCTCTGCTGCAGCACCTTCGCCGCCACATAGCGCCGCCGCCGCTGGTCCCAGGCCCGCCAGACCGCCCCCGCCCCACCGCGCCCGATCGGGTCCACCAGCTCGTACCGCCCAGCGAAGACCTCACCCATGTCGTTCGCGTCGCCCCCGCCTCCTGCTCCGCCGGCCTCGCCGGCACGGTCAGCTCTGGTGCGCCTCGTAGTGCGCGACTGCCTCGGCCGTCCTGCCGGCGCCGTACACGCGCAGGAACTCGGCCAGTTCGGGATGGCTGGGGGCGAGGGTTCCGGCCGCCTCGATGATGTCCCCGGCGCCCGCCACCGACCGCAGCAGCGACTGGATCTCGCGGACCACCCGGCGCACGGTCGGCGCCCCGCTGCTGGCCGTCGTCTGGGTGGAGTTGAGGACGGAACCCCCCGAGCTCTTCTTGACCTCCTCCATGCGCTCGGCCGCCTCGGCGGCGCTCACGCTGCCGTCGGCGACCTGGCTGGAGAGTTCCTGCAGCGCCTGGACCCGCTGCACCACCGCGGGGTTGCCGATCTTCGCCCGCTGACCGCTCATCAGCTGCGAGAGCATGGGCGCCGAAAGGCCCAGAACGGAGGCGAGCCGGGCCTGGTTCAGGCCGAGATCGTCGATGAGACGGCGGAAGAGCGCCCCCAACGGCTCCCCGTACCAGCTCCGCTGCAGCTCCCGTGCGCGGGCGGTGGCTTCCTGCTGTGCTGCGTCCATCTCGCTCTCCCCTTCGCTTCGCTGCAGCGAATCTTGCGGTGCATCCTACGGAGAGTGGTGGGTCCCGGCGATACCCGGTAGGGAAACACTCCTGGTACCGGGTAGTCTGGTCCCCGACGGGGCCTTAGCTCAGTTGGTAGAGCGCTGTCTTTGCATGGCAGATGTCAGGGGTTCGACTCCCCTAGGCTCCACATCCCGAAGACCCCCCTGACCTGGAGAATCCCGGTCAGGGGGGTCTTTTCTGTGTGCGGTCGGCGGCGCGGGCGCAGCAGGGGAACTCCGCGCGTGCCGGGCCTGGACGCGTTGGACGAGCGGTGGGCCGGTGCCGGCGCCGGCACCCACGCAAATCCCCTCCGCCTGCCGGAACGCGGGCGGAGGGGAATGTCGCGTGTCCCGGTCAGGGCCGGTCGTTGTCGCCTTCGTCGTACACGTCGGCGTCCGCGCGGTCCTGCTTGGCCTGGACGTCGGGGTCCAGGCCGGTCGTCGCGCCGCTGCCGTCGACGGAGCTGAGCGTCCCGCGGTCGCCGGGTTCGGTGGCCTCCGGGGGCTCGACGAGCCAGTCCGGGTTGGCCTGCTTGTCCCACCACTTCCAGACGGCGACCGCGCCGCCCGCGAGCACGCCCAGCACCAGGAACCGCTTGGCCATCCGGCCCGCCCGGCAGCGCCGCCCGCGGCGGCGTGTGATCTTCTCGACATCCTCGGCCGACACCTGGCCGCGCAGTGCGGCGAGAGCGGCCGTGCCCCGGGAGAGCGCCTCGTCCCGCACGGGTTCGGCGACCGCACGGGCGCGGGCGGTCGCCTGGTCGACCTTCGGAGGCAGAGCGTCGCGGGCGTGTTCGAGGCGCGGCGCGAGGTGGGCGTGGTACTGATCACCGGCGGTCGCACGGGCCTGCCGGGCGGCGGACGAGACCTTGGGCGCGAGTCGTACCCGGGTTTCGTGCGCGTAGTGCACGGCGGCGTCCTTGGCCGTGCCGGCATAGGGCGCCACCACTTCCGCGGCGTGGCGCACGCTGTCCTTGGCGGTGCTGGTCGCGGCGCGCACGCTGTCCTTGCGGGTCACGAGAACCTCCTCCTCGGTGGCGTATGGTTTGTCGCCTTTCCACCCAGTGGAAAATCATGCCTGCCGATGGGCGGTCCGGCATGTGCGAGCGGGCATCCGGGTCAAAGGGGAGCTTCGGTCGACAATGCCACGGTTCGCCGCCGCGCGCGGGGCTTTGTCGGCTACTCGCCGCGAACCTGTCGTGCGAGGATCGGTAGCCGTCAGTGAACACTATGGAAGGTAGACCGTGGCTGAGCAGCTTTACGCCACCCTGAAGACCAACCAGGGCGACATCGAGATCCGGCTCCTGCCGGACCACGCGCCCAAGACGGTCAAGAACTTCGTCGAGCTCGCCAAGGGCGAGCGCGAGTGGGTGAACCCCGAGACGGGCAAGAAGACGACGGACAAGCTGTACGACGGCACGGTCTTCCACCGCGTCATCGAGGGCTTCATGATCCAGGGCGGTGACCCGCTGGGCAACGGCACCGGCGGCCCGGGTTACAAGTTCGCGGACGAGTTCCACCCGGACCTGTCCTTCAACAAGTCGTACCTGCTGGCCATGGCCAACGCCGGCCCGGGCACCAACGGCTCGCAGTTCTTCATCACCGTCTCGCCGACCGCCTGGCTGACGGGTAAGCACACCATCTTCGGCGAGGTCGTCAGCGAGGCGGGCAAGAAGGTCGTGGACGCCATCGCGACCACCCGGACCAACCCCCGCACCGACCGTCCGGTGAACGACGTCGTCATCGAGTCGGTCGTCATCGAGACCCGCTGACGCGCGTTCCCACGGGAACCTGGCGCCCCGCCCGTCCGTAAGACGGGCGGGGCCGTGGTGCGGACAGGGCGCGTCGGCCCGTTCCAGGGGCAAGGGGAGAGCATGAACGACCAGGCCGTCTGCTGCTACCGGCATCCGGACCGGGAGACCGGCATCCGCTGTAGCCGTTGCGAACGCCCGATCTGCCCCGAGTGCATGGTCAGCGCCTCGGTCGGCTTCCAGTGCCCGGAGTGCGTGAGCAGTACGTCCGCCACGGGCCACGGCCCGCAGGCGAGCGCGCCGCGCACGGTCGCCGGCGGCACCCACGCGGACGACCCGCGCCTGGTCACCAAGATCCTGCTGGGGATGAACGTCGCCCTGTGGATCGCGGTGCTGGTCACGGGGGACCGGCTCCTGGGCGGGCTCGAGCTCTTCGGGCAGGCCCGGCTCACGGAGTTCGGCCCGATGGAGGGCGTCGCCGAGGGGCAGTGGTACCGGCTGCTGACGGCGGCGTTCCTGCACCAGACGCCGATGCACATCGCGTTCAACATGCTCTCGCTGTGGTGGCTCGGCCCACCGCTGGAGGCGGCCCTGGGGCGCGTCCGCTATCTGGCGCTCTATCTGCTGTCCGCTCTCGGCGGCAGCGCCCTGACCTATCTCGTCGCCGCGCCGACCCAGCCCTCCCTCGGCGCCTCCGGCGCGATCTTCGGACTGCTGGGGGCCACGGCGGTGCTGCTGCGGCGGATGAACTACGACATGCGCCCGGTCATCGCGCTGCTCGTGCTCAACCTGATCTTCACCTTCACCTGGAACAACATCGCCTGGGAGGCCCACGTCGGCGGCCTGGTGGTGGGCACGGCGGTGGCGTACGGGCTGGTGCACGCCCCCCGCGAGAAGCGGGCGCTGGTCCAGTGCCTCACCTGCGCGGCGGCGCTGCTGGCGATCGTGGTGGCGGTGGGCGTACGTACGCTCCAGCTGGGCTGAACGGGGCGGCGGGACACGTCACCCACACCGGTGGCGGCACAGGTTGTCCACAACGAGTGCAGGATCTTGTGCATATCGTGTGGGAACAGGTGTTCCGCGCCTCCCAGGCCCCCGCGAGCTGCGTTTGCCCAGGAAGGCGCCGGTGTGACCATTGATACGCGGTGTTTGCGATCAGTCACACCGGCGTCAACGCCGGGGAAGTTATCCACAGATCTTCTGAGTTTTTCCCCACTGTGGACGAGGGTGTGGATAACTCCTCGGAAAGCTCAGGGCAGAGCTTTGCGGGCGGCTCCCGGAGGGACCGCTACTTCCACTGCGTGGAGACGACGAAGCCCGCGGCGATGAAGCCGAAGCCCACCACGATGTTCCAGTTCTTCAGGGACTCCACCGGCATGTCGCCGCTCGTCACGTAGAAGACGACGATCCAGGCCAGCCCGATGAGGAACATCGCCAGCATCAGCGGCGCCACCCAGCGGCGACCGGTGGTCAGCTTGATGCTCTGCTGCTTCACCGGCGGCGGCGTGAAGTCGTCTTTCTTGCGGATCCGTGACTTCGGCACGAGGTAACTCTCCTGTCGATGCGCTGCGTGACCGCGCTGGGATACAAGGCTGGTGCGCCGGGGCGGGAGCGACGGGAGCGCTTCCTTCCCCCAGGCGTCCGTTAGCGTAGTGCTTCCGCGGCGTCGGAGAGGATAAGGGTACGTTGAGTAATTCTGCGGACTCCACCAGCGGGCCTGTCCGGCGGTTCCGTCCGGTGCGGCTGTTGACCGGCGGTGTCTTCGCCCTCGCGGGCCTCATCTTCTGGATGAGCTTCAACACCGCACAGGGCACCGACATCCGCACCGACGACTCCATGCTGCGCCTTTCCGACCTCATCCAGGAACGCAGCCGCAAGAACGGCGACCTCGAGGACAGCGCGGCGGCCGCGCGCGCCCAGGTCGACGCCCTCGCGCGGCGCGACACCGGCGACACGGCGCAGGACCGGAAGCTCACCGGACTGGAGGACGCCGCGGGCACCCGCAAGGCCTCCGGCACCGGCCTGACCGTCACCCTCACCGACGCCCCGCCCAACGCCATGGCCAAGATCCCCGGCGTTCCCCAGCCGCAGCCCAACGACCTGGTCATCCACCAGCAGGACCTCCAGGCCGTCGTCAACGCCCTGTGGAAGGGCGGCGCCAAGGGCATCCAGGTCATGGACCAGCGGCTGATCTCCACCAGCGCGGTCCGCTGCGTGGGCAACACCCTCATCCTTCAGGGCCGCGTCTACTCCCCGCCCTACAAGGTGACCGCCGTCGGCGACCGCGGCGCGCTGCGCAAGGCGCTGGACGCCTCCCCCGCGATCCAGAACTACCTGCAGTACGTCAATGCCTACGGGCTCGGCTGGAAAGTCGACCAGCACGACGCGGTGACACTTCCCGGCTACTCCGGCACAGTGGATCTCCACTACGCCAAGCCCATGGGATAACGCCCGGGAAGGGGTCGGCCGGTGGGGTTACGACTGGTCGTGCGGTCGCTCAGCGAACTGTGCCTCACCATCGGCACACTGATCGTCCTGTTCGTGGTGTACGTCCTCTACTGGACCGGGGTCCGTGCCGACAGCGCCATGCGCAGCGAGATCGACAGCCTCCACGACCGCTGGGCCCAAGGCCCCGTCGCCACCTCCGGGCCCGTGCCCGCGCCCGAGGCCGGACAGCCCCCGTCACCGCAATCGTCACCGGCACCGGACGCGCCCCCGGCGCAGGGCACCCAGGGCGGGGGACGGGCCGGGGAGCCGCCCGCGGGCCCCGGCAGGCGGCCCCCGCCCGCCACGCCGGGCACGGCCCATGGCTCCGGCGCCGCCTTCGCCGTCATGTACATCCCCCGCTTCGGCGCCGGATGGGCCAAACCCGTCCTCCAGGGCACCGGCACCGAGTTGCTCAAGAAGGGGCTCGGCCACTACGAGGGCACCGCCGGGCCCGGCGAGGAGGGCAACTTCGCAGTCGCCGGCCACCGCCGCACGTACGGCGACCCCTTCAAGGACCTGCCGTCCCTGCGCCCCGGCGACGCGGTGGTCCTGACCGACGGCACGAGCTGGTTCACCTACCGCGTCGACACCCGGCCGTACCGGACACTGCCCACCGACACCGGCGTGATCGACCCCGTGCCCGCCCGGTCCGGCTACCGCGCGCCCGGCCGCTATCTGACCCTCACCACCTGCGAGCCGGAGTGGGGACACAGCCACCGGCTGATCGTCTGGGGCCGCCTGGAGGCCACCCGGCCCGTCACCGAAGGCAGGCCCGCCGCATTGTCCGGCTGACCCCCGCGTCCGGGGTGCCGCCCCTTAGTCTGGTGCTGCAACCGACCATCGACTACGGTCCACCGACCGGCAACGTCATCGGCAAGTAGGGACAGCATGTACGTCTGGATCTGGCGTCATCTGCCGGGCAACGCATGGGTGAAGGCGCTGATGTCGCTGCTGCTCGTGCTGGCGGTCGTCTACGCCCTTTTCCAGTACGTCTTTCCCTGGGCCGAACCGCTGTTGCCGTTCAATGATGTGACGGTCGACAACGGCCGGCCGGCCGACAGTGCAATGACGGAATGGCGGTAACGCGGTGAGCGCGCGCATCCTCGTGGTGGACAACTACGACAGCTTCGTCTTCAACATCGTCCAGTACCTCTACCAGCTCGGCGCGGAGTGCGAAGTGCGCCGCAACGACGAGGTAGAGCCGGGCCACGCGCAGGACGGCTTCGACGGCGTGCTGCTGTCCCCCGGCCCCGGCGCCCCCGAGCAGGCCGGGGTCTGCATCGACATGGTGCGGCACTGCGCGCGGACCGGAGTGCCGGTCTTCGGGGTCTGCCTGGGCATGCAGTCGATGGCGGTCGCCTTCGGCGGGGTCGTCGACCGGGCGCCCGAGCTGCTGCACGGCAAGACCTCGCCGGTGACGCACGAGGGCAAGGGCGTCTTCAACGGCCTCCCCTCGCCCTTCACGGCCACCCGTTACCACTCCCTGGCGGTGGACAGGGCGAGCTGGCCGGACGAGCTGGAGATCACCGCCTGGACCGCCCCGTCCGATTCCTCGCAGGGCGGCATCGCCATGGGCCTGCGCCACCGCGACCTGCCGGTCGAGGGCGTGCAGTTCCACCCCGAGTCCGTGCTCACCGAGTGGGGCCACCGGATGCTCGCCAACTGGCTGGTCGCCTGCGGCGACATGGGGGCGGTGGAACGCTCGGCCGGGCTCGCCCCGGTGGTGGGCAAGGGCGGCGCGTGACCGCACTCCGGCCCGAGCAGGACCCCCTCCCGGCCGCGCGGCCCACGCCCCGCGGCACGGCGTTCGTCTCGCAGCCGCTGCCTCCGGAGGACGAGGCGACGATGACGCTGCGCCGGGTCGAGCCCGCGCCGCCGGTGGTCACCGGAGGGCGCGCGCAGCGGCGCCGGGACGCCCGGCGGTCCGCCTCCCCGCCCGGAGGGCGCGCGCACAGGCGCAGAGCCGCCCACCGCGCCCGCAAGGACAGCGTCGGGGTGATCGCGAGCCGGGTGGTGGGCGAGCTGTTCATCACGCTGGGCGTCGTCATGCTGCTGTTCGTCGCCTACCAGCTGTGGTGGACGAACGTCATCGCCCAGCGGCAGGCGGGCGGCGCCGCCAGCGACCTGCAGCACAGCTGGGAGAAGGGCGACGGCCGCGACCGGGACGCCGGGGCGTTCTCGCCGGGCCAGGGTTTCGCGATCATCTACATTCCCGGGCTGGACGTGAAGGCCCCCATCGCCCAGGGCACAAACAAGCACAAGGTGCTGGACCGCGGCATGGTCGGCCATTACGAGGACGGCGCGCTCAGGGCCGCGATGCCCTGGGACAGGCAGGGGAACTTCGCGCTGGCCGGGCACCGCAACACGCACGGCGAACCCTTCCGCTACGTCAACCAGCTGAAACCCGGCGACAAGATCGTCGTGGAGACGAAGAGCACCTTCTACACGTATGAGATGACCACCCGTTTGGATCAGACGTCGCCGGCGAACGTCCGGGTCATCGATCCCGTGCCGGCCGGTTCGGGCTTCACGAAGCCGGGCCGCTACATCACCCTGACGACCTGTACCCCCGAGTTCACCAGTACCTACCGCATGATCGTGTGGGGCAAGATGGTCGACGAGCGACCCCGGAGCGAGGGTAAACCGGACGCTCTCGTCAACTGAGACACGCGAGAACAGCGAAGCGGGGTACGAACGTCTGTGGCACGGACTGACCGCGTACGGGGGCGTATCGCCGCCACCGTCAGCGTCATCGGCGAGCTGCTGATCACAGCCGGCGTGATCATGGCCCTCTTCGTCGTCTACTCCCTGTGGTGGACGAACGTCCTGGCCGACCGTGAGGCCGAGAAGCAGGGCAACCACGTCCGTGACACCTGGGCCAAGGCCGCCGGACCGGGCGCCCTGGACACCAAGGACGGCATCGGGTTCCTGCACGTACCGGCCATGAGGAACGGCGAGGTGCTGGTCAAGGCCGGCACCGGCGGGAAGGTCCTCAACGAGGGCGTCGCCGGCTTCTACCGCGAGCCCGTGAAGTCGGGCATGCCCTGGGACAAGCAGGGCAACTTCACGCTGGCCGCGCACCGTGACGGGCACGGCGCGAAGTTCCACAACATCGACAGGATCAAGACCGGTGACCCGGTCGTCTTCGAGACGCGCGACCTCTGGTACGTCTACAAGGTCTACGCGGAGCTGAAGGAGACCTCGCGCTTCAACGTCGACGTGATCGACCCCGTGCCGAAGCAGTCCGGCAGAACGCAGCCGGGCCGCCTCCTCACGCTGACGACCTGCACGCCCGTCTACACCTCCGACTACCGCTACGTCGTGTGGGCCGAGCTGGAGCGCACGGAGAAGGTCGACGCCAAGCGCACCCCGCCCAAGGAGCTGCGCTAGCGGCCCGCAGAGGCGAACAGCGTGAAGCCCCGGCATCCGAGGGATGCCGGGGCTTCTTCGCGCCCGCGTTCGCCGCTACGGGCGGCCGCTACGGGCGATCAGTTCCGCCTGCCACCGGTCATGCCGCCGAAGAGGCCGCCGATGTCCTGGCCGCCTGTCTGGCCGCCCGTCTGGCCCGCGGGGCCGCCGTTGGCGCCGCCGGGAGGACCGGCGATGGTGGTGAGGTTGACCGGGGTGTCCTTGGGGACCTGGGCGCCCGCCCCCGGCTCGGCGACCAGCACGAGGGCGTTGTCGTCCTGCGGGCCGGCGATGTTGCCGACCTTCAGGCCGGCGTCCGTCAGCGCCTTCCTGGCGTCCTTGAGCTTCTGGTTGACCACGCCGGGCACGGTCTTCTGCCCCGCGCCCTTCGAGACGAAGAGGGTCACCGTGGAGCCCTGGCGGGCGGAGGTGTTGCCGTCGGGGCTCTGCCGCACGACCGTGCCGGCCGGCTTGTCGGCGGAGTCCTCCTCCTCCTTGACGACGTTGAAGCCGTTGTCGGTGAGCTGCTTCTTGGCGTTGTCGAAGGTCTGGCCGACGACGGACGGGACCGTCTTCGTCGCCGCCTGGGAGGCGACCGTGAGGGTGATCTCCGTGCCCTTCTCGGCCTTCTCCCCGCCCTTGGGGTCCTGGTCGAGAACGGTGCCCGGGGTCCGCTCGGACTCCTTCTGCTTCTGCTTGACGGTGAAGCCCTTGCCCTCGAGCGTCGACTTCGCCTCGTCGAAGGAGGCGCCCAGCACGTCCGGCACCGAGATCTTCTCCGCGCCCTTGGAGACGACGACCTTGACCTCGCTGTCGCGCTCCACCTTGGTGCCCGACTTGGGGTTCTGGTCGCAGATCTTGTCCTTGGGCTGGTCGCAGAACTTCCGCTCGCCCTCGACGACCTTGAAGCCGCCGTTCTCGCCGGACCTCTGCGCCTCGGCCAGCGTCTGCCCGATCAGGGGCGCCACCGTCACCTGGGAGTTGTTGCCGCTGCCGCTGAAGAGCGACTTGCCGATGAAGATCGCGCCGACGAGCACCAGAACGCCCGCGACCACCAGCAGGATGGTGGAGAGGTTGCCCTTCTTGCCGCCCCCGCCGCGGTGCCCGCCGCCGGAGCCGTCGTCGTAGCCGCCGTAACCGCCGCCGTCGGCCACGGGCGGCATCATCGAGGTCTGCCCCGCCCCGTGGTCCTGCGACCGCAGCATGGTGGTCGGCTGGTCCTCGTTGCCGTAGCCCGCGACGCCCATGGCGCCGAAAGAGGCGGAGGCGGCCACGGGCTGGCCGTCCAGGGCCGCCTCGATGTCGGCACGCATCTCGTCGGCCGACTGGTAGCGGTAGTCCGGGTCCTTGGTCAACGCCTTGAGGACGATGGCGTCCATCTCGGGCGTGATCTCGGGGTCGTGGGTGCTCGGCGGGTTCGGCTCCTCCCGCACGTGCTGGTAGGCCACGGCGACCGGCGAGTCGCCCACGAAGGGGGGACGGACGGTCAGCAGCTCGTAGAGCAGACAGCCGGTGGAGTAGAGGTCGGACCGCGCGTCCACCTGCTCGCCCTTGGCCTGCTCGGGCGAGAGGTACTGGGCGGTGCCGATGACGGCCGCGGTCTGGGTCATCGTCATGCCGGAGTCGCCCATCGCACGGGCGATGCCGAAGTCCATGACCTTGACCTGACCGGTGCGGGTCAGCATCACGTTGGCCGGCTTGATGTCACGGTGGACGATGCCGGCCCGGTGGGAGTACTCCAGCGCCTGCAGGACGCCGATGGTCATCTCCAGCGAGCGCTCCGGCAGCAGCTTGCGACCGGAGTGCAGCAGCTCGCGCAGGGTGGACCCGTCGACGTACTCCATGACGATGTACGGGATCGAGACCCCGTCCACGTAGTCCTCGCCGGTGTCGTACACGGCGACGATCGACGGGTGGTTGAGCGAGGCGGCCGACTGGGCCTCACGGCGGAACCGGGCCTGGAAGGACGGGTCGCGGGCAAGGTCCACCCGCAGCGTCTTCACGGCGACGGTGCGGCCGAGCCGGGTGTCGTGCGCGAGGTAGACCTCGGCCATGCCACCGCGACCGAGCACCGAGCCCAGCTCGTACCGGCCGCCGAGGCGACGCGGCTCTTCCATAGCTCCAGCCCTTCCGTTTCCTGACCGCACCTACGTCACGTCCGGCGTTGTGCTGTCCGGCATACCGTACCCGGCACGCAGTGCAGCTTCCGGGCGCGACGGCCACCCGATATACGACCGGTACCGACGAAAGCAGTGATCGGCTACGAGGGGTGAGCCGGATCACTTCTCCGTGCTGAGTACCGCCTGCATGACGCTCTTCGCGATCGGCGCGGCGAGCTTGCCACCGGCGATGTCGTCGCGGACCGTCTCCGAGCCCTCGATGACGACCGCGACGGCGACCGGCGAGCCGTCACCGGTCTTGGCGTAGGACAGGAACCACGCGTAGGGGTTGCCGCTGTTGTCCACGCCGTGCTGGGCGGTACCGGTCTTGCCACCCACCTTGACGTTGTCGATCTGGGCGGCGGTTCCGGTGCCCTTCTCGACCACGGTCTCCATGATGCTCTGCAGCTTCCGCGCGTTGTCGGCGGAGAGCGGCTGGTTCATTTCCTTGGGCGTGTGGTGCTCGATGACGTTCAGGTTCGGCGCGCGCAGCTTGTCGACCAGGTACGGCTCCATGAGCTTGCCGTTGTTGGCGACCGCGGCGGCGACCATGGCCATCTGCAGCGGCGTGGCGCGGTTGGAGGCCTGGCCGATGCCCGCCATGGCGTTCTGCGGGCGGTTGTCCTTGGGGAAGACACTGGGGACGGCACGCACGGGCGTGTCGACGGGCTTGTTGAAGCCGAACTTCTCCGCCGTGTCCATCATCTTCTTGTTGCCGAGGTCGGCGCTGATCTTGCCGAAGACGCTGTTGCAGGAGATCCGCAGCGCCTCCCGGAGGGAGCCGTCCTTGCAGGTGGGCAGGTTGCCCTCGTTCTCCAGCGCGACACGGGTGTCGGGCAGGATCCACGGCAGCGGGGAGTCGGTCTTGGCGTCGACGTCCTTGTACAGACCGTTCTCCAGCGCCGCGGCGGCGGTGACGACCTTGAAGGTCGAGCCCGGGGGGTAGGTCTGCCTCAGCGCCCGGTTGAGCATGGGCTGGTTCTTGTCGGCCTGCAGCTCCTTCCACGCCTTGTCGTCCTGGGCCCCGGCGATCTTCGAGGGGTCGTACGAGGGCGTGGAGGCGAGGGCGAGGATTTTGCCGGTGCGCGGGTCGAGGGCGGCGACCGCGCCCTTCTTGTCGCCGAGGCCCTTGAAGGCGGCCTCCTGGGCCTTGCTGTTGAGGGTGGTGATCACGTCACCGCCCTTCTTGCCCTTGCCGGTGATCATGTCGACGGTGCGGTTGAAGAACAGCCGGTCGTCGTCGCCCGTCAGGACCCGGTCCTCGAGCTTCTCGATCTGGTTCGCGTCGAACACCTGCGAGCTGTAGCCCGTGACCGGAGCCCACATCTCGCCGTTCTTGTAGGTGCGCTTGAACTTGAAGTCGATGCCGCCGGTCTCCTGGGAGCCGGTGATGGCCTGGCCGTCGACGATGATGTTGCCGCGCGGCTGGCTGTAGCGGGCGATCGTGACGCGGCGGTTGTGCTTGTCGGCCTTGAGCTCGTCCGCCTGGACGAACTGGATCCAGTTGTCCCGGATCATCAGGGCCAGGATGAGCAGGCCGCAGAAGATGGCGATCCGGCGCACGGGCTTGTTCACGGGCGGACCACCTGGGTCATCTCGGCGTCGGGGGAGGGGGCAGGGGCCGGCGCGGGGCGCCGCGCCGTGTCACTGATCTTGATGAGGACGGCGACGAGGGCCCAGTTGGCGATGACCGAGGAGCCACCCTGCGCCATGAACGGCATGGTCATGCCCGTCAGCGGGATGAGGCCCATGACGCCGCCGGCGACCACGAAGACCTGGATGCCGAAGGCACCGGAGAGCCCGGTGGCGAGCAGCTTGCCGAACGGGTCGCGGGCGGCGAGGGCGGTGCGTACGCCGCGCTCCACGATCAGGCCGTAGACGAGGAGTATGGCCATGACGCCGGCCAGGCCCAGCTCCTCGCCGACCGTGGCCAGGATGAAGTCGGAGTTGGCGGCGAAGCCGATGAGGTCCGAGTGACCCTGTCCCCAGCCGGTGCCGAAGACCCCGCCGGAGCCGAAGGCCATCAGCGCCTGGGCGATCTGGTCGGAGCTGCCGTCCTTGAACGCGTCGAAGGGGTGCTGCCAGGCGTCGACGCGCTGCTGGACGTGGGGTTCGAAGCTGGCCACGGCCACCGCGCCGACGGCGGACATCAGCAGACCGAAGACGATCCAGCTGGTGCGCTCGGTCGCGACGTAGAGCATCACGACGAACATGCCGAAGAACAGCAGCGAGGTACCGAGGTCGGTCTCGAAGACCAGAACGAGGATGGAGAACGCCCAGACCGCCAGGATCGGTCCGAGGTCACGGCCGCGCGGCAGGTACAGGCCCATGAAGCGGCGGCTGGCCAGAGCCAGGGCGTCCCGCTTCACCATCAGATAGCCGGAGAAGAAGATCGCAAGGACGATCTTGGAGAACTCACCCGGCTGGATGGAGCCCAGACCCGGAATGCTGATCCAGATGCGCGCGCCGAACTTCGCGGGGAAGAACATCGGCGCGATCAGCAGGACCAGCGCCACCACCATGGAGATGTAGGTGTAGCGCTGGAGGATGCGGTGATCCTTCAGGACGATCAGCACGGCCACGAACAGCGCGATGCCCAGCGCCGAGAACATCAGCTGGTTGGTGGCGCTGGCCGTGAAGAATTTACGGGCCTGCAGCCGCGGCGACTGGTCGAGCCGCCAGATGATGACCAGGCCGATGCCGTTGAGGAGGGTGGCCAGCGGCAGCAGCAGCGGATCGGCGTATGGGGCGAACTTCCGCACCACCAGGTGCCCGACGCCGCCCAGCAGGCCGAGGCCGATGCCGTAGCCGAGCATGCCGGTGGGCATCTCGCCGTCCATGGCGAGGCCCACGTTGGCGTACGCGAAGCAGGGGATGAGCACGGCGAAGGCCAGCAGCGCGAGCTCGGTGTTCCGCCTGCTCGGCGGGCCCGCGCTGCTGATCGTCGTATTGGTGGTGTTCGGCATGGGTGAAATCGCTGACATGGCGTGGTGGCCCCTTACGGCTTCACTGCTGAGCGCTGCTGCACTGCGGGACCAACTTCTGCTCTTCCTCGCTGAGGGTGGGGCCCGGGGACGGGGACGGCGACGGCGCGGCCTGGGCGCTGGTGCGGGCCTCGGCGGGATCCTTGGCCGTACCACCGGTGCGGTCGGTGTTCTGCTTCTCGCTCTCCCGCTGCTGCTGCTCGGCCTTGCGCCGCTCGTTTTCCTTCTTGCAGGCGCCGGCGAGCGTGCCGAGCTCCTTGGCCTTCTGCAGGGCCTGGTCGCGGCTGCCGACCGCGATCGTGTCCACGACACGGCTGCGCTGGTCGACCGGGAGGTACTTGAGTTCGATCTCGGGGTGGTCCTGGTAGAGCCTGCTGAGGCTCACCCACGCCAGGTCCTGGTTGATGCCCTGGTAGACGGCCACGTGGTCGTTGTCCTTGGCGCCCACGTAGTACTGCGTCTGGGTCCATTCGTAGCCGCCGTACAGGCCACCGCCGATGACGCCGAGCGCCAGCGCGATGATCAGCGACCGCTTGATCCAGGTGCCCTTGCGGCGCGGCTTGACGAAGTCCTCGTCCGTGAACGGGCCGAAGGAGCCGTCCGGCACGCCGCCCATCCCCGGGTCGCCGCTGCCGGGCGGACCGAAGCCGCCGCCGTGACCGCCGTCCTGCGACGGCACGGGCCGGTTGGCACGGGCGTGCTCGGCGGCACGGCCGGCCGGGGTCTGCATGGCGCCGTTGTCACCCAGCTGCATCTGGTTCTCGGCGACCGCGCCGACGATGACGGGCGTGTCGTTGAGCTGCCCGGCCAGCGTGTCACCGCCGTCGACGTCGAGGACGTCGGCGACGATGCAGGTGATGTTGTCCGGGCCGCCGCCGCGCAGGGCGAGCTGAATGAGCTCCCCAATGGTCTCGTGGGGGCCCTGGTAGCTGGCGAGGGTCTCCTCCATCGTCTGATGGCTGACCACGCCGGAGAGCCCGTCGGAGCAGATCAGATAGCGGTCCCCGGCCCGCACCTCGCGGATCGAGAGGTCCGGCTCCACATGGTCGCCGCTGCCCAGCGCGCGCATCAGCAGGGAGCGCTGCGGGTGGGTCGTGGCCTCTTCCTCGGTGATGCGGCCCTCGTCGACCAGCCGCTGGACCCAGGTGTGGTCCTGCGTGATCTGGGTGAGGACGCCGTCGCGCAGCAGGTACGCGCGTGAGTCGCCGACGTGCACGAGGCCGAGCCGCTGCCCGGTCCACAGCAGGGCGGTGAGCGTGGTGCCCATGCCCTCGAGCTGCGGGTCCTCCTCGACCATGACGCGCAGCTGGTCGTTGGCGCGCTGCACGGCACTGCCGAGGGAGGTGAGGATGTCGGAGCCCGGGACGTCGTCGTCGAGCGTGACGAGGGTGGAGATCACCTCGGAGGAGGCGACCTCGCCGGCGGCCTGGCCACCCATGCCGTCGGCGATCGCGAGCAGTCGGGGGCCGGCATAACCGGAGTCCTCGTTGCCCTCCCGGATCATGCCCTTGTGCGATCCGGCGGCGAAGCGCAGTGACAGACTCATGCGCACCTCGCCCGTCGGCTCCGGGTACAGCCCCTTCCCAGCCACGCTGCCCACCCTCCGGTCGTCATGGGTCCTACTACTTCCGCAGCTCGATGACGGTCTTGCCGATACGAATCGGCGCGCCGAGCGGGATCGGGGTCGGGGTGGTCAGCCGGGTCCGGTCGAGATAGGTGCCGTTGGTCGACCCGAGGTCCTCGACGATCCACTGTCCGTCGCGGTCGGGGTAGATCCTGGCATGCCGGCTGGAGGCGTAGTCGTCGTCCAGCACGATCGTCGAGTCGTGCGCGCGGCCGAGGGAAATGGTCTGGCCCTGCAGGGCCACGGTGGTCCCGGTGAGGGTTCCTTCGGAGACCACCAGCTTGGTGGGCGCGCCGCGGCGGCCGCGGTCGGCGCGGCGGCCACCGCCGGCCTGCTGCTGGCGCTGCTGCGGCGGCGCGGTCTGCTGTTGCTGCGCGCGCTGGGGCCGTCCGCCGTCACCGCCGCGACGGGATCCGCGCTGAGTCACGCGGGTCCCGAACAGATCGCTGCGAATGACCTGTACGGCCACGATGACGAACAGCCACAGTACGGCGAGGAAACCCAACCGCATGACCGTGAGGGTCAGCTCTGACATTGCCCCCGCTTCACCCTTCGGCTTGCCGATAAACGATGGTGGTGCTGCCCACGACGATGCGCGAGCCGTCGCGGAGCGTAGCGCGCGTGGTGTGCTGTCCGTCCACCACGATGCCGTTGGTCGACCCCAGGTCCTGGATGGTCGCGGGGGTGCCGACCCGGATTTCGCAGTGCCGGCGGGAGACGCCGGGGTCGTCGATCCGTACGTCCGCTTCGGTGCTGCGGCCCAGCACCAGGGTGGGCCGCGAGATCTGGTGACGGGTGCCGTTGATCTCGATCCAGCGGCGCGTCTGTGCCCCCGGCACGGCACCGGGCCCCGGGCCGCCGGTGCGCGGCTGGGGGCGGGCGCCGGGCGGCGGGGACGTGGGCATGGGCGGCGGGCCGGCCGGCTGCGCCGGGTAGCCGGCGCCGTGCGTGACGGCTCCGCCCGTGGTGCGCGGCGCGGCCTGCGGCCGGCCCTGCGGCTCCTGCGACTCACTGGCGGCGAGGGTGCGGCTGCGCACCCGGTACAGACCGGTGTCGAGATCGTCGGCCTTCTCCAGGTGGACCTTGATGGTCCCCATGAAGGTGTACCGCTGCTGCTTGGCGTAGTCGCGGACCATGCCGGACAGCTCGTCGCCGAGCTGGCCCGAGTACGGGCTGAGCCGCTCGAAGTCCGGCGCGCTCAGCTCCACGATGAAGTCGTTCGGGACGACGGTGCGGTCGCGGTTCCAGATGGTCGCGTTGTTGTCGCACTCCCGCTGGAGTGCGCCCGCGATCTCGACCGGCTGCACCTCGGACTTGAACACCTTGGCGAAGGTGCCGTTCACGAGACCCTCGAGTCGCTGCTCGAAGCGCTTCAGTACTCCCACGGGGCACCTCCTTCCCTCAGTGACGTCTCTGATGCTCAGTGTCGTTCCTGATACTGCTTACTGATCGTATCCACGCGTCGGGAAAACGGCTGGTTCCCCTTCGGCGCCAGGAGTGACGAGTGTCGCCTTCGCGTGCCCGCCTACGGGGGATCGTAGAGGCGGCCTGACGCCAGTGTCCCGCAACCGGAGCCCTCCCCGCGGCCCCCCGTGGCATGGGCCGGGGTCAATGGGTGTGAAGGCACCCTCAGGGCCGTGCTAATGTTCTGCATGTCGAAAGGCGAACGGACACGAACCGGGCGGAAACGCCGGGTGAAGATCCAGAGGCCGGACGACACACCCATGCGCGGGTGGCGGAATAGGCAGACGCGCTGGATTCAGGTTCCAGTGCCCGAAAGGGCGTGGGGGTTCAACTCCCCCCTCGCGCACCATCGCTCCCCAGGTCTTCGGACCTGGGGAGCTTTGTTTTGCCCGCGTTCTGCGTTCTGCTGTCCGCTCTCTTTCGGGCGGCCCGCTTCCTGCTTCGGGCGGTGCTTCGGCCGGCGCTTCGGGCGGTGCTTCAGCCGGGTGTCGCGCCCCGGCCGTTCGCGCTGTGAGATGCGGCACTTGTCCCCCTGTGCAGCCGTGGAGGCGGCGGTAGCGTCGGGGGCAGTCGGCGCCCGCGCGAGGCCGCGCGCCGTGGTCGAGGGGGAGGTGGCGCCGCGATGCCGCGACTGCCGTACGTACCGGGGTTCGCCCGGCCGGTGGCCGAAGGGGAGAGCCGCAGGGCCGGCAAGGCCGCCGGAAAGGCGCTGCGCGAGCGCGTACCCCGCTCCGCGCACGCGGACTGGAAGGCCGGGGCCGGGCGCCCCGGCGCGGTGGACTCGGTTGAGGCGGCCAACGCCGGCCGGCTGCCCGGGCTGACCCCGATCCGGGTCGGCCGCATGGCGGCCTCCCCCTTCGCGTTCCTGCGCGGCTCGGCCGCGCTGATGGGCTACGACCTGGCCGACTCGGCCGTCACCGGCGTGGGCGCCCAGCTCTGCGGTGACGCGCACGCCGCCAACTTCGGGCTGTACGGCGATGCCCGCGGCGAACTCGTCATCGACCTGAACGACTTCGACGAGACCCTGCACGGCCCGTGGGAGTGGGACGTCAAGCGGCTTGCCGCCTCGCTGGTGCTGGCCGGCCGGGAGGCGGGGGCGGACGAGAGCGCTTGCCGGGCGGCGGCTCGGGACGCGGTGGGCTCCTACCGGCACACGATGCGGCTGCTGGCCCGGATGCCGGCGACCTCGGCGTGGAACGCCATCGCCGACGAGGAACTCGTCTCGCACGCGGACGCCCGCCGGCTGCTGGGCACGCTGGAGCGGGTCGCGGAGAAGGCCCGGCGGAACACGAGCGCACGCTTCGCGGCGAAGGCCACCGAGAGGGACGGCGAGGGCGGCCGGCGCTTCGTGGACGCGCCGCCGGTGCTGCGCCGGGTGCCGGACCGGGAGGCGGCCGCGGTCGCCGGGGCGCTGGGCGAGTACCTGACGACGCTGCCGCAGGACCTGCTGCCGCTGCTGGCCCGGCACGAGATCCAGGACGTGGCGTTCCGGGTGGTGGGCACGGGCAGCGTGGGGTTGCGCTCCTATGTGGTGCTGCTGCTGGACCACCGGGGCGAGGCGCTGGTGCTGCAGGTCAAGGAGGCGCGGTCCTCGGTGCTGCTGCCGTACGCGCAGAAGGCGGGCTTCACGGAGCCGCCGGCCGGGCACGAGGGGCGGCGCGTGGTGTTGGGGCAGAAGTCGATGCAGGTCGTCAGCGATGTGCTGCTGGGCTGGACGACGGTCGAGGGGCGGCCGTACCAGGTGCGGCAGTTCCGCAACCGCAAGGGCAGCGTGGACCCGGCGGCGCTTGCCCCCGACGAGATCGACGACTACGGGCGGATGACGGGCGCGCTGCTGGCCCGGGCGCACGCGCACAGCGCCGATCCGCTGCTGATCGGCGGCTACTGCGGCAAGGGGGAGGAGCTGGACGAGGCCGTCGCCTCCTTCGCCGTGACCTACGCGGACCGCACGGAGGCCGATCACGCGGAGCTGCTCGCCGCGGTGCGCAGCCGGCGGGTGGCCGCGGAGACGGGGGTCTAGGCCGCTGCGGGGGGAGGGGGAGGGGGAGCAAGGCCGCATCCGGTGGGGGGTCACGGCCGCATCCGGTGGGCGTTTTGCGCCGGTCGGGCCACCAGCCGGGCCGACCGGTTGATCGAGGATCGTGCTCAGGGCCGGTGCTCACCTCGTACGCTGGGCGGGTGACGAATGCGGAAGCCGAACAGAGCCAGGCCGAGGACCCTGCCGCCGAGCGGCTGGCGCAGGCCGTGCGGACGGCCGAGCAGGCGCTGATCGAGTTCGAGATCGCGGTGGAGACCTTCCGGGTCGAGGTCGAGAACTTCTCCCGGCTCCACCATCAGCGGCTCGGCCCGATGTACGCCCGCCTCGACGAGCTGGATGCGCTGATCGCGGAGGCGGTCGCGGCCCGCTCGGGTGACGCCGAGGACCTGCGGCGGGCGCGCGAGGCCCGGGCGCTGGTGCAGCCGATGCCGGGGGTGGAGGAGCTCTTCGGCGGCTGGATGGACGGCGAGGGGCTCTCGCCCGAGGCGCAGGCGATGCTCACCGAGAAGCCGGTTCAGCCGCCGAAGCGCGTGCGGCCCAGCGACGAGGCGCGCCGTGCCTTCCGTGAGCTGGTCCGCAAGGCGCACCCGGACCTGGCGCTGGACGAGGCCGACCGGCAGCGGCGCGAGGCCTTCATCGTGCGGGTCAACGCCGCGTACGGCGAGGGCAACGAGACGCTGCTGCGGGAGCTGGCGCAGGAGTGGGCGGCGGGCCCGCTGCCCGCTCAGCGGCGGCCGAGCCGCGGCGAGGAGCTGTACGCCCGGCTGGAGTGGCTGGCGGCCCGCAAGGAGCTGCTGGCGGCGGTGGCCGCCGAGCTGGAGTCGTCCGCGATCGGCGCGATGATCAAAATGGCGCCGGACGACCCGGACGGGCTGCTGGTGGAGATCGCCGACGGGCTGCTGGCGCAGATCGCCGAGCGGGAGGCCCATCTGGCCTCGCTGGTCGGGTAGCGTCGGGGACATGCATTTCGGTTCTGGTGTTCCCACGGTCGGTGTCGACGCCCTTTCCCCCGACGATTTCCTGCTGGACGTGCGCGAGGACGACGAGTGGCAGGCAGGGCACGCCGAGGGTGCGCTGCACATCCCGATGAGCGACTTCGTGTCGCGCTTCGGTGAGCTGACGGAGAAGGCCCCCGAGGGCGGCCGGATCAACGTCATCTGCCGGTCCGGCGGTCGTTCGGCGCAGGTCACCACGTATCTGGTCCAGCAGGGTCTGGATGCGGCGAACGTCGACGGCGGCATGCAGGTCTGGGAGGCCGCGGGCCGCCCGGTCGTGGCGGCCGACGGTGCTCCCGGCTCGGTGATCTAGCAGAGCCGGTGGGCTCTGGTCGGCTTCTGGTCGGCTGGATGATCCAGTCGGCCGGTGGCCGGTGGCCGGTGGCCGGTGGCCGGTGGCCGGTGGCCGGTGGCCGGGCGCGGGGCCAGGGCGCCGTGGCTTTCAGCCGAGCGGGTGGGCGGCCAGCAGGTCGCCCAGGGCCTCCTCGTGGGCGGCGGCCGGGCCCAGGGACAACTCCAGTTGCTTGGCCCAGGCGTGATAGCGGTGCAGGGCGTACTCGGTGTCCGCACCGTGACCGCCGTGCAGGTGCTGCGCGGTCTGGACGATGCGGCGCACCCCTTCCGCTGCCCAGACCTTGGCGACGGCGATGTCGGCGGCTGCCGGGAGCGCGCCGCCCGCGCCGGACTCGACCCGCCAGACGGCCTGCCAGAGCGTGGCCTCCATCGCCCGCAGGTCGATGTAGCGGTCGGCGGCCTGGACCGCGACCGCCTGGAATGTGGCGATGGGAAAGCCGAACTGCTCGCGTCGGCTCGCGTATTCACTGGTCATCCGGGCAGCTGCCGTGCCGAGGCCGAGCGCCAGGGCGCAGGTGCCGATGGTCAGCACGGCGCGCAGGTACTCCCAGGCGCCGTCCGCGCTGATGACGCCGTCGCTCTGGACGCGCACGGCCTCCAGGCTCAGCTCCGCGTAGCGCTCGCCGTTGGTGGAGACCTGGTCGGCGAGTGCGGTGCCGGGCAGGCCGGGGGGTATCAGGGCCAGGACGGTGCGGCCGGTGGCGGTGTGGGCGGGGACCAGGACGCGGTGGGCGCTGTGGGCCCAGGGGACGGCGGTCTGAACACCGTCGAGGCGCCACTGCCCGTCGCCGTCGGGGCGAGCGGTGACGGCGAGCTCGGCCGCGTCGTGGCCGGTGCGGCCGCTGGAGGCCACGGTGACCACGAGCTCGCCCCGGCCGATCAGGGGCAGCAGCAGCCGCTGTGTCTCCGCGGTGCCGTACGTCCGCAGAGCGAGGGCGGCCGCGCCCGTCTCCAGCAGTGGGACACGGGCCAGGACCTCTCCGGCTTCACGCAGCAGCAGGCACAGGGCGATCGGACCGAGCCCCGCTCCGCCGTGCTCGGCCGGGACCGGCAGGCTCAGCAGATCGGCGTCGGCGAGCCGCCGCCACAGTGCGCGGTCGATGTCGTCGGCGACCGCGCCGGGTACCAGGGCCGGGCTGGGTACGCCGTCGGGGGCGACCTTGGAGAGGACGGCCCGGGCCGCCTCGGCCACGGCCTGCTGCTCCTCGGTGAAGGTGAAGTCCACTGTCGCCCTCCCGCTGTCCCGCTCGATCACACCGAGTGAACCTGACGATCCGTCAAGTTAGAGCAGTGTGCGGAAATTGGGAACACCGGCGCGCCTCAGTGGGGAACGCCGATGTGCCGCGAGGGGAATCACCGGCGCGCCTCGATGGGAAACACCGACGTGCCTTCGGCGTCAGTACGTTCAGCGGTCGAAGTCCAGCTCCACCTTCTCCGTGACCGGATGCGACTGGCAGGCCAGCACATAGCCGGCGTCCAACTCCTCCTGTTCGAGCGCGAAGTTGCGGTCCATGCGCACCTCGCCCGAGACCAGGTACGCCCGGCACGTCCCGCACACCCCGCCCTTGCAGGCGTACGGCGCATCGGCGCGGTTGCGCAGCACCGTCTCCAGCAGCGACTCACCGTCCTGCACCGGCCAGCTGCCGCCGCGCCCGTCCAGCTTGGCGGTCACCGTGCTGTGCTCGGGCGCCGGAGTCGCCGTGGCGGGGGTCTGGGCACCCGGTGGTGCCTCCTCCACGTGGAAGATCTCCTGGTGGATCCGGTCCCGGGCGACGCCGAGCCCGCGCAACGCCCGCTCGGCACCCCGCACCAGTCCGTAGGGACCGCACAGGAACCAGCCGTCGACCGCCTCCACCGGCACCAGCGCGGGCAGCAGCCGGGTCAGCCGCTCGGCGTCCAGCCGCCCGGAGGCGGGCCCCGCCTGCTGCTCCTCGCGGGAGAGGGTCTGTATGAGCTGGAACCGGTCCGGGTAACGGTCCTTGAGGTCGGCGACCTCGTCCAGGAACATCGTCGACGCGGTGGTGCGGTCGCTGCGTATCAGGCAGAACCGGGCCGCCGGCTCCTGCGCCAGCAGGGTCGAGACGATGGACAGCACGGGCGTGATGCCGCTGCCGCCGACGACGGCGGCGAAGTGCCCGGGGCGGGGCTCCAGCACGAACCTCCCGGCCGGTGCCATCACCTCCACCGTGTCGCCCGAGGCCAGCTCCTTGAGCGCGTACGTGGAGAACACCCCGCCGTCCACCAGCCGCACCGCCACCCGCAGTGTCTGCGGTCCGTCGGTGCCGGGCGCCCGGCCGCAGATGGAGTAGGTGCGGCGTATCTCGCCGCCGTCCACGGTGCGGCGGAGGGCGAGGTGCTGGCCGGGGGTGTGGCGGAAGACGGCGCGCAGCTCGGTGGGCACCGCGAGGGTCACGGCGACCGAGTCGTCGGTGAGCGGTTCGACGGCTGCCACCCGCAGCGGGTGGAAGGCGCCATGGCGGGCCGCTTCCATCACAACTCCTTGAAGTGGTCGAACGGTTCGCGGCATGCCTCGCAGCGGCGCAGTGCCTTGCAGGCGGTGGAGGAGAAGCGGCTCAGCAGCGTGGTGTCGGTGGAGCCGCAGTGGGGGCAGCGGATGGCCAGGCCGACCATGACCGGGCCGCTCGCAACCGACGGCCGCGGCGGCGCTATGCCGAACTCCTCCAGCTTGCGGCGCCCTTCGGCCGTGATGTCGTCGGTGGACCAGGCCGGGGAGAGGACCGTACGCACTTCGACCTCGGGGATGCCGTGCTCGCGCAGCACCCGCTCGATGTCCGCCGACATCGTCTCCACGGCCGGGCAACCGGTGTAGGTGGGGGTGAGCTCCACCTCCACCCGGCCGGGTCCGGTGACGTGCAGGGCACGCAGGACACCCAGCTCGGCCAGTGTGATCACCGGCAGCTCGGGGTCCGGGACGGCCCCGGCCAGGGTGCGGAGCTCTTCTTCGAGGGGGGTCGGTGCGGTCACCATGTCGCCCCCGGGTGGCTGCGGTGCAGGTGCTGCATCTCCGCGAGCATCCGGCCGAACGGCTCGGTGTGGATGCCCTGCCGGCCCGCGCCGGCCGTCCATGCGCCGGCCTGCGAACCGGAGGGGAGGGCCAGCGTGGCGCGCTCGAGGACGCCGGTCACCCTCGTCAGCCAGCCGTCGCGCAGTGCGGCCCAGTCCACGGGCAGGCCCTCGACCGGCTCGAACAGCTCGCCCGTGTACCGCCACAGCGCGTCCAGGCCGCGCTGCATGCGGGCGTGGCTCTCCGGTGTCCCGTCGCCGAGCCGTAGCGTCCACTGCTCGGCGTGGTCGCGGTGGTAGGCGACCTCCTTGACGGCCTTGGCCGCCAGGGGCGCCAGCGGTCCGTCCACTGCGGCCAGCTGCCCGTAGAGCAGCTGCTGGTAGACGGAGAAGTACAGCTGGCGGGCGATCGTGTGGGCGAAGTCGCCGTTGGGCTGCTCGACCAGCTGGACGTTGCGGAAGGCGCGTTCCTCGCGGAGGTAGGCCAGCTCGTCCTCGTCGCCGACGAGGGAGAGCAGGGTGCGGGCCTGGCCGAGCAGGTCGAGGGCGATGTTGGCGAGGGCGACGTCCTCCTCGAGTACGGGCGCGTTGCCGGCCCACTCGCCCAGCCGCTGGGAGAGGACCAGCGCGTCGTCGCCGAGAGCCAGTGCGGCGGTCACAGGTGCCGCACCCCCTCGGGGATGTCGTAGAACGTGGGGTGGCGGTAGGGCTTGTCGGCGGCGGACTCGAAGAAGGGGTCCTTCTCGTCGGGCGAGGAGGCGGTGATCGTGGTGGAGGGCACCACCCAGATCGAGACGCCCTCGGAGCGCCGGGTGTACAGGTCGCGGGCGTTGCGCAGGGCCATCTCCGCGTCCGGTGCGTGCAGGCTGCCGGCGTGGGTGTGCGACAGTCCTCGCCTGCTGCGCACGAACACCTCCCACAGCGGCCAGTCGGTGCCGGTCATGCCTTCGCCTCCCCATGCCTGGCCGCGTATGCGGCGGCCGCCTCGCGCACCCAGGCGCCTTCCTCGTGCGCCTGCCGGCGCCGGCTGATCCGCTGGTCGTTGCAGGGGCCGTTGCCCCGGAGCACCTCGTGGAACTCATCCCAGTCGATGGCGCCGAAGTCGTGGTGACCGCGCTCCTCGTTCCACCGCAGGGCCGGGTCGGGGAGCGTGAGTCCGAGCGACTCGGCCTGGGGGACGCAGATGTCGACGAAGCGCTGGCGCAGCTCGTCGTTGGAGTGGCGCTTGATTTTCCAGGCCATGGACTGGGCGGAGTGCGCCGATTCGTCGTCGGGCGGGCCGAACATCATCAGCGACGGCCACCACCAGCGGTCCACCGCGTCCTGGGCCATGGCGTGCTGGGCTTCCGTGCCCCGGCTCAGTGCCAGCAGGAGCTCGTAGCCCTGGCGCTGGTGGAAGGACTCCTCCTTGCAGATGCGGACCATGGCGCGGGCGTACGGCCCGTAGGAGCAGCGGCACAGCGGGACCTGGTTGGTGATCGCCGCGCCGTCCACGAGCCAGCCGATGGCGCCCACGTCCGCCCAGGTGAGGGTGGGGTAGTTGAAGATCGAGGAGTAGCGCTGGCGGCCCGTGTGCAGCTTGTCGAGCAGCTCGTCGCGGCTGGTGCCGAGGGTCTCGGCGGCGCTGTAGAGATACAGGCCGTGACCCGCCTCGTCCTGCACCTTGGCCATGAGGATCGCCTTGCGCCGCAGCGAGGGCGCCCGAGTGATCCAGTTGGCCTCGGGCTGCATGCCGATGATCTCGGAGTGGGCGTGCTGGGCGATCTGGCGGACCAGGGTGGCGCGGTAGGCGTCGGGCATCCAGTCGCGCGGCTCGATGCGCTCGTCTGCGGCCACGGCGGCATCGAACACCGCCTCGGGTGTCCTTGCCTCCGGCGCAATGGTCGTCATGCCGTGCCCCCTCGCTTCTGCCGAATCTCCCTACCGACCGATCGTTCGGTTCAATGGTGGATCCCGGCCCGGGCACTGTCAACCCTGTGGATAACCCGGGGGCGCTGTGCCGTGTGAGGCGGCGTCGGTACCGTTCGGGTGCAACGCCGGGTCCCCCGGCGGTACACGGCATCGGAGCGGTACGCGGAATCGGGGCGGGTATGGAGAGGGACGACGGGCGCGAGCAGTCCGGCGGCGACGCCGGGCTGGAGGGGCTGTCACTGCCGTCCCGCATAGTCGTCGCGGCCGGAGTCGCGGTGACCGGGCTGGCCGCGGCCGTGCACTTGGGCATGGTGTTCCTGCACGTCGCGCCGTCGAACACGGTCAGCAAGCAGCACGCGGCGGCGATCGACGACTACATCTATCCGGAGTACGAACAGAACTGGAAGTTCTTCGCCCCCAACCCGCTCCAGCAGAACGTCGCCGTCCAAGCCCGCGCCGAGCTGCGCGGCTCCGACGGCCGGACGACCGTCACCCCGTGGACCGACCTGTCGGCCCGGGACGGCGCCGCCATCCTCCACAACCCGCTTCCCAGCCACACGCGGCAGAACGAACTCCGCCGCGCCTGGGACTTCTACGCCGGTACCCACGACGCCCGGGAGCAGCCCGCCGGCCTGCGCGGCCGCCTCTCCGAGCAGTACATCCGCCGCATCGTGGTCTCCCGGCTGGGCGCCACGCAGGACGGCCGCACCGTCGAGCGCGTGCAGGTACGGTCCGTGACCACGGCCATCGCCCCGCCGCCGTGGAGCGACGAGAAGGCCGACACCAAGCCGGTGCACCGGGTGCTGAGCTGGTGGCCGGTGACCACCGCCGACCTCGCGGAGGTGAACTCCCGGTGATCACCTCCCTGACGCGCGGGCTCGCCCGCGTCACCGGCTCCTCCCTCGGCCCCTACCAGACGGCCGTCATCCGCATCGGCCTCTCCTTCACCTGGCTGTGCTACCTGCTCCGCGAATGGCCCAACCGCCGTGAGCTGTACGGGCCGGATGCCCCCTGGAGCTGGGGGATGGCCGAGCAGCTGACGGGCGACAACCACGCGTTCACGGCACTGATGTGGTCCGACAGCACGGTGTGGTTCGAGACCGTCTATGCGCTGGCCATGATCTTCAGTGCGCTGCTGATGCTCGGGTGGCGCACACGGACCATGTCGGTGCTCTCCATGCTCGCGGTGCTGTCGCTGCAGAACCGCAGCGTCTTCATCGGCGACGGCGGTGACAACGTCATCCACCTGATGGCCCTCTATACCGTGCTCACGCGCTGCGGTCAGGTGTGGTCTCTCGACGCCCGGCGCGCCGCCCGCCGTGCGGGCGCCGGTGGCCCGCGGGAGGGCGCCGACGGCGACCGGGACGTACCCGGCATCGTGCTGTGGGCGCTCTGCGGCCTCGCGCTCACCCTCGCGCAGGCCCTGGTGGGCACCGGCATGTCGTGGACGGACGAGGGGCCGCTGCCGGGCATCGGCTGGGCGACCGCCCTGTGGGGGCTGTGGCTGGTCCACGGCCTGTGGTGGGCCGTGCGGCGCCACGCCCCCGGCGAGCCCCGGGCCGTGCTGGACACGCTGGCTCATCTCGCGCACAACGCCGCCCTGTTGGTGATCATGGCGGAGGTCTGCCTGATCTACGCGACGGCGGGCTGGTACAAGATCCAGGGCTCGCGCTGGCAGGACGGCACCGCCCTCTACTACCCGATGCACATCGACTACTTCTCGCCGTGGCCCTGGCTCTCCCACGCCCTGGCCGCCAGCGGGATCATCGTGCTGCTGCTCAGTTATGGCACGGTGGCGGCGCAGGTCGCCTTCCCGTTCACGCTGCTGAACCGGCGGGTGAAGAACGTGCTGCTGGTGGTGATGATGGCGGAGCACGTCGGGATCGCCGTGATGCTGGGGCTGCCGTTCTTTTCCCTGGCGATGGTGGTGGCGGATGCGGTCTTCTTGCCGACGTCGTTCCTGCGGCGGCTGGGCCGGGTGGTTGGCCGGAGCCGGAGCCTTCCCCTTGCCCGCCCCTTCCCGAAACCGGGGCTCCTCCCCGGGCCCCGGTCCTCAAACGCCGGACGGGCTGGATTGTTGCCTGAGCAGGCTGGAGAGGTGTCTGAGCAGGTCGAAGAGGCGTCCGGGCAGGTCGGAGAGGTGTCCGGGCAGGCCCGTGGCGAGGGGCGGACCGTAGGCTGAGCCAATGATCGAGGACGACGCCGGCGCCGCCGTGCTGCGGAAGTGGGCCGCCGACGCACCCGGGGCCGTACTGCTCGACGGCTTCCACGCGCTCAAGCACGCCCTGCGCTTCGGCGCGGAGGTGGGCGCCGCCGTCACCAGCGACAAGGCCGCGACCCTGACCCTGGCGGCCGACCTGGCCGACGACCTGACGGACACGCTCGACGGTCTGCTGGTGGAAGTGCCCGCGCAGACCCTGCGCGCTCTGGTGCCCAGGGTCCACCCCACGGGGGTGGCCGCCCTGGCCGCACGCCGTGACCGCCGGGCCAACCTCGACACCATGGCGAGGCTGCCCCGCTGCTCGCCCGTCGTCGTCCTGGACAACCCCCGCAACCTCGGCAACGTCGGCGCCGTGATCCGCCTCGCCGCGGGCTTCGGGGCCACCGGCGTGGTCACCACCGGGGACCTCGACCCCTGGCACCCGAATGCCGTGCGGTCCGGCGCGGGGCTGCATTACGCGACGGCCGTCGAGCGGCTGCCCCTGGAGGAGCTGCCGCCGGGGCCGCTGTACGTCCTGGACCCCGAGGGCGAGGACATCAGGTCGCTGGCCGTACCCGACGACGCGCTGATCGCCTTCGGCTCCGAGCGGCACGGCATCTCCCCCGAGCTGCGGGCCAGGGCGACCCGTCTGGTCGCCCTGCCCATGCGGCCCCAGGTGTCCAGCTACAACCTCGCCACCAGCGTCGCCATGACGCTCTTCCACTGGGGCGGCCCGGTACCGGCCTGACGCGCTCAGCCCTGGCGGCGCACCTCCACCGTGCGGAAGCGGTTCGCGACGAACGCGGCGTCGCACAGCACCGCGTTGGCCGCCGGGTTGCCGCCCGAGCCGTGGAAGTCGGAGAACGCGGCGGTCTGGTTCACGTACACCCCGCCCGTCAGGTTGAGGGAGAGCTGGGCGCACTCCTCCAGGCACGCATCCTCGACCAGCCGCTCGACGTCCTTCGACGTGGTGTAGGCGCCGACCGTCATGGCGCCCTTCTCCCGCACCGTGCGGCGCAGCAGCTCCACGGCGTCGGCGGCCGAATCGACGGCCACCGCGAACGCCACCGGACCGAAGCACTCGGAGAGGTAGGCGGCTTCGGCATCGGGCTTGGCGCCGTCCAGCTTGACGATGACGGGCGTACGGACCGTGGCGCCCGGGAAGTCGGGGTTGGCCACGGAGCGGGAGGCCAGGGCGACCTCGCCCAGCTGCGCGGCGGCGTCGATACGGGCCTTCACCTGGTCGTTGACGATGGCCCCGAGCAGGGCGTTGGCCCGGGCGTCGTCGCCCAGCAGCTTGTCCACGGCGGTGGCCAGGTCGGTGACCACCTCGTCGTAGGACTTGTGACCGGCGTCGGTGCCGATGCCCTCGCGGGGGACCAGGAGGTTCTGCGGGGTGGTGCACATCTGGCCGCTGTACAGGGACAGGGAGAAGGCCAGGTTGGAGAGCATGCCCTTGTAGTCGTCCGTCGAGTCGACGACGATCGTGTTGACCCCGGCCTTCTCGGTGAAGACCTGCGCCTGGCGGGCGTTGGCCTCCAGCCAGTCGCCGAAGGCGGTGGAGCCGGTGTAGTCGATGATGCGGACCTCCGGGCGTACCGCCAGGGCCTTGGCGATGCCCTCGCCGTCGCGCTCGGCGGCCAGCGCGACCAGGTCGGGGGAGAACCCGGCCTCGCGCAGCACCTCGCGCGCGATGCGCACGGTCAGCGCGAGCGGCAGCACCGCGCGGGGATGCGGCTTGACCAGCACGGCGTTGCCGGTGGCGAGCGAGGCGAACAGGCCGGGGTAGCCGTTCCACGTGGGGAAGGTGTTGCAGCCGATGAGCAGCGAGACGCCGCGTGGCACGGCTGTGAACTCCTTGCTCAGCTCCAGGGGATCACGCTTGCCCTGCGGCTTGACCCACTGAGCGGAGCCGGGCACGGAGCTCTGGGCGGCGTAGGCGTACGCCACCGCCTCCAGGCCGCGGTCCTGGGCGTGCGGCCCGCCGGCCTGGAACGCCATCATGAACGCCTGGCCGCTGGCGTGCATGACGGTGTGGGCGAACTCGTGCGTACGGGCGTTGATCCTCGCGAGGATCTCCAGACACACCGCGGCCCGCGCCTTCGGTCCCGCCTCGCGCCACTCGGGCATGGCCGCGCGCAGGGCGGGGATCAGGACATCGATGTCGGCGTGCGGATACTCGACGCCGAGCTCCAGGCCGTAGGGCGAGACCTCGCCGCCCGCCCAGCCGTCCGTGCCCGGCTGGTCCAGCTCGAAGCGCTCGCCGCGCAGGGCGTCGAACGCGGCCTGGCCTTCGGCGGCGCCCAGGCTGCCGGGCACGCCCTGACCGTCCGTGCCGTAGGCCTTCGGGTGCTCCGGGTACGGCGACCAGTACGCGCGTGTGCGGATGGCGTCCAGGGCCTGGTCGAGCGTGGGGAGAT
Source organism: Streptomyces sp. NPDC026206 (assembly GCF_040638465.1). Taxonomy (NCBI): domain Bacteria; kingdom Bacillati; phylum Actinomycetota; class Actinomycetes; order Kitasatosporales; family Streptomycetaceae; genus Streptomyces; species Streptomyces sp. NPDC026206. Next base: position 200,311 of record NZ_JBEZYL010000003.1, on the reverse strand, counting down.
GCTTCTCGATCAACTGGGCGGTGGTGAGTGCGGCGGTCACGTCTGACCAACTCCTCGTCGAGCGGGGCTCTGACAGTGCGACTAAGGCGACAGGGATCGGGCGACAGCGTTCGGAGGCCATGAGCAGCCCCGGATAGATACAGTAACCGAACGATCGGTCGGGACAAGGGGGCCCGGCAAACCTGTGGACAACTCATCGGGGAGGATCACCGACATGACCGCAATCGACCCGGCCCGCACCGTCGCCGTCGTCGGCACGGGCACCATGGGACAGGGAATCGCCCAGGTCGCCCTGGTCGCCGGCCATCCCGTACGGCTGTACGACGCCGCGCCCGGCCGGGCGGCGGAGGCGGCGCGATCGATCGCCGCGCGCCTGAGCCGGCTGGTGGACAAGGGCAGGCTCGACGCGGCCGCCCGGGACGCGGCGCTCGGCCGCCTGCGGCCTGCCGCGCAGCTGACCGACCTCGCCGATTCCGCGCTCGTCATCGAGGCGATTCTCGAACAACTCCCCGCCAAGCAAAAGCTGTTCGGCGAGCTGGAATCGGTCGTTCCTGACGATTGCCTCCTCGCCACCAACACCTCCTCCCTTTCCGTGACCGCCGTCGCGGGCGCCCTCCGCCTGCCCGGCCGCTTCGTCGGCCTGCACTTCTTCAACCCCGCACCACTGCTGCCCCTCGTGGAGGTCGTCCAGGGCCACGCCACGGACGCGGCAGCCGCCGAGCGGGCCCGGGCCACCGTCGCCGCCTGGGGCAAGACGCCCGTGAGCTGCGCGGACACCCCGGGCTTCATCGTCAACCGCATTGCCCGGCCGTTCTACGCCGAGGCGTTCCGCGTGTACGAGGAGCGTGCCGCCGATCCCGCCACGATCGACGCCGTCCTGCGCGAGAGCGGTGGCTTCGCCATGGGCCCCTTCGAGCTGACCGACCTCATCGGCCAGGATGTGAACAACGCCGTCACCCGTTCGGTGTACGAGGCCTTCTTTCATGACCCGAAGTTCACGCCCTCGCTCGCCCAGCAGCGCCTCGTGGAGGCCGGGCTGCTGGGGCGGAAGACGGGCCGGGGGTGGTACGACCACGGCGAGGGCGCCGACGGGCCCGTACCGCACACCGCCGGGCCGTGCCCGGCGCCAGCGGCCGTCGGCCACCGCCTCAGGCTGTCCGGTCCCGCCGCCGTTCTGCCGCAGATGATCGAGGAGGCGGGCATCGAGGTCAGCCGGGACAGCGGCGGGAACAGCTTCGACGGCTGCATCGTCCTGCCGGGCGGCACCCGCCTCGCCCTGGCCGACGGCCGGGGGCCCACCAACGCCGCCTGCCTGGGCCCGCGCATCGACTTCGACCTGGCCCTCGACTACCGCACCTGCGCCCGCGTCGCCCTCGCGCCTTCCGCGACGGCGCCGCGGGCGGACGTCGAAGCGGCCATCGGCCTGTTCCAGGCCCTCGGCAAGGAGGTCAGCGTCATCGGCGACACCCCCGGCATGATCGTCGCCCGGACGGTCGCCCTGCTCGTCGACTTCGCCGAGGACGCGGCAGGCCGTGGCGTGGCGAGCCCCGAGGACATCGACACGGCCATGCGCAAAGGCGTGAACTACCCCCTCGGACCGCTGGAGTGGATCCGGGCCCTGGACACCGAGTGGCTCGACCGGTTCCTGCGGAACATGGACCACGAGTACCCGGGCGGCCGCTACGCCGCCTGTCAGCCCCTGCGCCGCCGTGCGGCCGTCAAGGAGAGCCTGCTGTAATCATGACCATGGCCAAGCGCGACACCTACACGCCCGAATCGCTGCTCGCGGTCGCCGTCAAGGTGTTCAACGAGCGGGGCTACGACGGCACGTCCATGGAGCACCTCTCCAAGGCGGCCGGCATCTCCAAGTCCTCGATCTACCACCACGTCAAGGGCAAGGAGGAGCTGCTCCGGCTCGCGATAAGCCGGTCGCTGGACGGGCTCTTCGCCGTGCTGGGCGAGCCCGGCGCCACCGACGGGCGGGCCATCGACCGGCTCGAGTACGTCACCCGGCGCACGGTGGAGGTGCTGATGGCCGAGCTGCCCTATGTGACGCTGCTGCTGCGCGTCCGGGGCAACACGGACACCGAACGGTGGGCCATGGAACGCCGCCGCGAGTTCGACCACCAGGTCGCCGAGCTGCTGAAGCAGGCCGCGGCAGACGGCGACCTCCGGCAGGACGTGGACATCCGGCTGGCGACCCGGCTGCTCTTCGGAATGATCAATTCCGTCGTGGAGTGGTACCGGCCGGAGCGCGGCGGGGCCGCCACCAGCGACGAGGTGGCCGACGCGGTGGTCCACACGGCCTTCGCCGGCCTGCGCATGTACAGCTAGCGGCGGGCCCCGGTCGCTGGCCGTCCGGTCGCTGGCCGTCCGGTCGCCGGCCCTCCGGTCGCCGGCCCTCCGGTTGCCGGCCCTCCGGTCGGCGGCCCCCGTCAGCGGCCCTCGTCGAGCGGACGGTCCTCCTTGAGGTCCGTCTCCTCGAAGACCAGCAGCGTCCGGGTGCTCAGCACCTCGTCGATCGCCTGGATGCGGTTGAGGACGAGTTCGCGCAGGGCCCGGTTGTCCCTGGTGTGGACGAGCAGCAGGACGTCGAAATCCCCGCTCACCAGGGCGATGTGAGCCACCCCCGGCAGCTCGCGCAGCTCCTCCCGGACCGTGCGCCAGGAGTTCTGGACGATTTTCAGGGTGATGTACGCCGACGCGCCCTGCCCGGCCCGTTCGTGATCGACGCGGGCACCGAAGCCCTTGATGACGCCGTCGTCGATGAGCCGGTTGATCCGGGCGTAGGCGTTGGCGCGCGAGACGTGTACACGCTCGGCCACGGACCGTATCGAGGCTCGTCCGTCGCTCTGGAGCATGCGCAGGATCGAGCGGTCGATGTCATCGAGTGGTCGGGCAGCCGGTCTGCCGCCCGAAGTGGCCATCTGTTCGTCCGGCATACCGCCATGCCTCCCCTTCATGGACGTCCTGTTCATATCTCAAGTTGTGGAGAACCGTTTGTCCACAGGCTCGGGCCGCCTGTAGCCAAAAAGTGCTGACGACCGAACAATCGGTAGGGAGAGCGCACGACGCTTTCCAGTCAAGCTCGTCCCAAGAGGAGGTGCTCGTCATGACGGTTCTGGAGCAGCCCGGCTCGTACCGGCCCAGCCCGCCCCCGGCCTGGCAACCCCGTACCGACCCGGCCCCGCTGCTGCCCGACGCCGAGCCGTACCGCCTGCTGGGTACCGACGCCGTCGACGGGCTGGACCCGGACCTGCTCAGGAGGCTGTACGGCCAGCTCGTGCGCGGCCGCCGCTACAACACTCAGGCCACTGCCCTGACCCGGCAGGGCCGGCTGGCGGTGTACCCCTCCTCCACAGGGCAGGAGGCCTGCGAGGTGGCCGCCGCGCTGGCACTGGAGGAGCGGGACTGGCTCTTCCCCAGCTACCGCGACACCCTGGCCGCCGTCGTGCGCGGCCTGGACCCCGTGCAGGCGCTGACCCTGCTGCGCGGCGACTGGCACACCGGCTACGACCCGCACGAGCACCGCGTCGCACCCCTGTGCACCCCGCTGGCCACCCAGCTCCCGCACGCGGTCGGCCTCGCGCACGCCGCACGGCTCAAAGGTGACGACGTCGTGGCGCTGGCCATGGTCGGCGACGGCGGCACCAGCGAGGGCGATTTCCACGAAGCCCTCAACTTCGCCGCCGTCTGGCGGGCACCGGTCGTCTTCCTCGTCCAGAACAACGGCTTCGCCATCTCCGTACCGCTCGCCAAGCAGACCGCCGCGCCCTCGCTCGCCCACAAGGCCGTCGGCTACGGCATGCCCGGCCGCCTCGTCGACGGCAACGACGCCGCGGCCGTCCACCAGGTGCTCTCCGAGGCCGTGCACCGCGCCCGGGCCGGCGGCGGCCCCACGCTCGTGGAGGCCGTCACCTACCGCGTCGACGCCCACACCAACGCCGACGACGCCACCCGCTACCGCAGCGACGCCGAGGTCGAGACCTGGCGCGCCCACGACCCGATCGTCCTGCTGGAACGGGAGCTGACCGGACGCGAGCTGCTGGACGACGCCGCGATACGGGCAGAGCAGGAGGCCGCCGAGCGGATGGCCGCCGATCTGCGCGAGCGGATGAATCAGGACCCCGTGCTCGACCCGATGGAACTGTTCACACATGTTTACGCCGAACAGACTGCCCAACTGCGCGAGCAAGCAGCACAATTGCGTGCTGAGCTGACTGCCGCGGGGGAGCTCCCGGGCCCCCTGGAGGGCGGCCCCCAGGAAGGAAGGCAGCGATGACCACCGCGCCTGTCGAAACCGGTCGCAAGCCCGCCACCATGGCTCAGGCTCTCGGCCGGGCGCTGCGCGACGCCATGGCCGACGACCCGGCCGTCCACGTCCTCGGCGAGGACGTCGGCACGCTGGGCGGCGTCTTCCGGGTCACCGACGGCCTGGCCAAGGAGTTCGGCGAGGACCGCTGCACGGACACCCCCCTGGCCGAGGCGGGCATCCTGGGGACGGCCGTGGGCATGGCCATGTACGGGCTGCGGCCCGTGGTGGAGATGCAGTTCGACGCCTTCGCCTACCCCGCCTTTGAGCAGCTCATCAGCCACGTCTCCCGGATGCGTAACAGGACGCGCGGCGCGATGCCCATGCCGATCACCGTCCGCGTCCCCTACGGCGGAGGCATCGGCGGCGTCGAGCACCACAGCGACTCCTCCGAGGCCTACTACCTGGCCACGCCCGGCCTCCACGTCGTCGCCCCGGCGACCGTGGCCGACGCCTACGGGCTGTTGCGCGCCGCGATCGCCTCCGACGACCCGGTGATCTTCCTGGAGCCCAAGCGGCTGTACTGGTCCAAGGCCGGCTGGGACCCGGAGCGCCCGGAGCAGGTGCCGGGCATCGGCCGCGCGGTCGTCCGCAGGCCGGGTTCCTCGGCGACGCTCATCACGTACGGCCCGTCGTTGCCGGTCTGTATGGAGGCTGCCCAGGCGGCCACGGCCGAGGGCTGGGACCTGGAGGTCGTCGACCTCAGGTCGCTGATGCCGTTCGACGAGGAGACCGTCTGCGCGTCCGTACGCCGGACCGGCCGGGCCGTGGTCGTTCACGAGGCGACGGGCTTCGGCGGCCCGGGCGGTGAGATCGCCGCCCGGATCACCGAGCGCTGTTTCCACTACCTGGAGGCGCCGGTGCTGCGGGTCGCGGGGTTCGACATCCCGTACCCGCCGCCGATGCTGGAGAAGCACCATCTGCCGGGCGTGGACCGGGTCCTGGACGCGGTGGCGCGGCTGCAGTGGGAAGCGGAATGGACCTCTGACGAGAACACTGATGAAAGTGGTGCGCTCTGATGGCGGTGGTGCGCGAGTTCACGCTGCCCGACCTGGGCGAAGGGCTCACGGAGGCGCAGGTCGTCCGCTGGCTGGTGGGTGTCGGTGACGTCGTCGCCGTCGACCAGCCCGTGGTCGAGGTCGAGACGGCGAAGGCGATGGTGGAGGTCCCCTGCCCCTACGGCGGCGTGGTCACCGCTCGCTTCGGCGAGGAGGGTACGGAACTTCCGGTCGGCGCCCCGCTGCTGACCGTGGCGGTGGGGGAGTCGGCGGAGCGGACGGCCGGGGCGCCGACCGCGGCGCCGACCGGGGCGCCTGGGGTGCCGGGCGGGGGGCCGGCCGGTAACGGATCCGCCATCGGCTCTGCATCCGGCTCGGAGCCTGCATCCGGCTCGGGTGCCGCGTCCGGCTCGGGTCCGGCGCCTGGTTCCGGCTCCGCGCCTGGTTCCGGCTCCGCGGCCGGTTCCGGCTCCGGTGGCGGGGACGAGGGGTCGGGCAATGTGCTGGTCGGCTACGGAACGCAGGCGCCCGCGGCCCGGCGCCGCAGGGTGCGGCCTCCGGACCGCGAGAGCGGTCGCCCGGTCGAACGGGTGCCCGCACCGACGTCGACAGCGGTGATCTCGCCGCTCGTACGCCGCGTGGCGAGGGAACGCGGTGTGGACCTGAGCCAGGTGCGCGGCACCGGCCCGGACGGGCTGATCACCCGCGCGGACGTCGAGGAGGCGGCACACGCCGTGTCCGCGAATCCTGACGCCCAAGCGCTGCACGCGGCCCACGCGGCCCCCGCCCCGCACTCCGCCCAGGCGGCACAGGCTGCGGCCGCACGTCCCGGGCACCGGCCCGAGACGGCCCGGCCGGGCCGCCGCGTGGCGGCGGGCCGACGGGTGAGCGACGGCCTGCGCGTACCGCTGCGCGGTGTGCGCGGAGCAGTCGCGGAGAAGCTCAGCCGCAGCCGCCGGGAGATCCCGGACGCCACGTGCTGGGTGGACGCCGACGCCACGGAGCTGATGGCGGCGCGCCGGGCGATGAACGCCTCCGGCGGCGCCAAGGTATCGCTGCTCGCCCTGCTGGCGCGGATCTGCACGGCGGCACTCGCGAAGTACCCCGAGCTCAACGCCACGGTGGACACCGAGGCCCAGGAGATCGTCACGCTCCCGGACGTCCACCTGGGCTTCGCCGCCCAGACCGAGCGGGGCCTGGTCGTGCCCGTCGTACGGGACGCGAACGCGCGCAACGCCGTCGAGCTGTCGGTCGAGATGGCCCGCCTCACCGAGGCCGCGCGGACGGGCAAGCTCAGCCCCGCCGAGCTGACCGGCGGCACGTTCACCCTCAACAACTACGGGGTGTTCGGCGTCGACGGCTCCACCCCGATCATCAACCATCCCGAGGCCGCGATGCTCGGCGTCGGCCGAATAGCCCCCAAGCCGTGGGTACACGAGGGCGAGTTGGCCGTACGGCAGGTGGTGCAGCTGTCCTTCACCTTCGACCACCGGGTGTGCGACGGCGGCGCGGCGGGCGGTTTCCTGCGCTACGTGGCCGACTGCGTCGAGCAGCCGGCGGTGCTGCTGCGGACGGTCTGATCCGACCGCGCTCCGTTGGGCTCGCCATACTCGACATACTCGACGGGTGACGGTTTACGAGGCGGTAGTACTGGCCGGAGGCGCGGCACGGCGGCTGGGCGGGGCGGACAAGCCCGCGGTACGGGTCGGTGGGCGCCCACTGCTCGACCGCGTGCTGGGTGCCTGCCCCGATGCCGGACGCACGGTGGTGGTGGGGCCGCGCCGCCCCACGGTCCGGCCGGTGACCTGGGCCCGCGAGGAACCCCCGGGTGGCGGTCCCCTCGCCGCCCTGGCCGCCGGCTTGCGCCACGTGCGGGCGGACCGGGTGCTCGTCCTCTCCGCGGACCTGCCTTTTCTGGGGCCTGAGACCGTACGGGCGCTGCTGGCGGGACTGGACGACGGTGGGGGTGTGGGGGGTGTTGATGGTGCCGTAGGCGCTGGTGGTGTTGTTGGGGCACACGGTGTTGGGGGTGCCGACGGGGTCGAGGGTGTCGTTCTCACCGATGCCGGTGGGCGTGAGCAGCCGCTGGTCGGGGCGTACCTGGTGGAGCCGCTGCTGCGCGAGCTCGGGCTGCTCGTCGCGGAGCACGGCACTCTCAGCGGCCTGCCGCTGCGGCTGCTCACCGCCGAGCTGGCGCTCGCCCGGCTGCACCATCCCACCGCTTCCTTCGACTGCGACACCTGGGAGGACATCGGCGCGGCCCGCGCACGCATCAGGGACGATAGGAGCGTGCTGGAAGAATGGATTGCCGCCGTCAAGGCCGAGCTGGGCATCGAACTCGATGTCGACACGGCCGGCCTCCTCGACCTCGCGCGCGACGCCGCGCACGGTGTGGCACGCCCTGCCGCACCCCTGACGACCTTCCTGGTCGGATACGCCGCCGCGCAGCGTGGTGGTGGCCCGGAGGCGGTGGCCGAGGCGGCTCGCAAGGCGGTGGCGCTGGCCGCGCGCTGGGCCGAGGAAGCCTGTACGTCTGACGAGCCGTCATGAGTGAGCGTGGGTCCGAGCGCGGGGGTGAGCGTGAGCGCGGGGGTGAGCGCGAGCGTGGGGCCGAGCACGGGCGCGGAGGTGAGCACGGGCGCGGAGGTGAGCGCGAGCGTGGGGCCGAGCACGGGCGTGGGGGTGAGCGCAAGCCTGAGGGCGAGCAGGGTGGCGATGCGGCGCTCGAGCGTGCCACGGAGGAGGCGTTGGCGCTGCTTGGTGATGCCGGGACCGGGGCCAGGGCCGATGCCAGGGCCGATGCCGGTGCCGGTTCCCATGCCGATGAGCGGTGGGTGCCGGACGAGGCTGTGGCCGGGCCGCCGGCGGCGGTAGCGGGTGCGGGGTATTTCTCGTTCGACTTCGTTCGGGATCCGTTTGCCGATTCCGTTTCCGAGCGGCGTCACGGGGTTCGGGGCGGCGAGTGGGCGGGGGGCGCCGGGGGCGCCGAGGGTGTTGCGGGGGCATCGGGGGGTGATGAGCTCGATGTGCCCTTCGTGGGGGTGCGCTTTTACGACACGATGCGGGCGGGGGGTCGCGAGGGGGTGGGCTCCGGGGGGTTGGAGGGGGAGTCTTCCCCAGCCCCGCCCCTTCCCGAAACCGGGGGGGGGCCCCCCCCCCCCCGGGGGGGGGGCCCCGCGGGGGGGGGGGGGGGGGGGGCCGCCCGCCCCCCCCGGGGGGGGGGGGGCCGGGGGGGGGGGCCCGCGGGGGGGGGGGGGGGGCCCCTCTTCCCCAGCCCCGCCCCTTCCCGAAACCGGGGCTCCGCCCCGGACCCCGGTCCTCAAACGCCGGACGGGCTGGAATGGGGAGCCCGGCGATCCCGACGGGTGGGCGGCCGGGATGGACGGGCACGCCGGGGCGCCTCGGGTCGCGGTCCCTGCCGACCGGGCGGGCTGCAATGGGGAGCCGCCCGGCGACGCGACTCGGCCCGTGGCGTGCGACGGTTGGACGGACGGCATCGGCCACCCCTGCGACACGCCCGGGTTCGAGACTCCCGAACGCCGATCAGGCCGGAGTGGCGGCGCGCCTTGTGACACGCCTGCCTCCCTGGCTTCCGGTGGCTGCACGGTTCGGAGTGGCGGCGAGCCCTGCGGTATGTCGACCTCCCCGGCCCCCGAACGCCGATCGGGCTGGAGTGGCGGCGCGCCTTGTGACACGCCTGCCTCCCCGGCCCCCGAACGTCGATCGGGTCGAAGTGGCGGCGCGCCTTGTGACACGCCTGCCTCCCCGGCCCCCGATGGCCGCACTGGCGGGACGGGCGAGCCAGGGAAGGCCCCCGAGCCCCCGACCCCGAATGGCCGGATGGGCCGGACGACCGAGCCCCGCCACGCACACGAGCCCCGCCACGCACACGAGCCCCGGCATGGCATCGAGCCCCGCCATGCACACGAGCCCCGCGTCCCCGGCGCGTCCCGTGATCTCCATGCCGCCAGTGCGTCCCACGGCCTCCCCGACACCCCGGACTCCCACGACCCCCTTCACCCCCACGACCCCATCAAGCCCCCCGCCCTCAACGAACCGCCAGACAGCACCCCGTCCGGCACCCCGTCCGGCACCCCCTCCGGCACCACCCCCGCCCCGTCGGCCACCCCGCACGAGCCCGTCCCCGTGCCCCTCCCCGATCCCCTCCAGCAGCCCACCCCCACCCAAGCCCCGCCCCCCAACCGCCCCGACCGCCCCAGCCCCCGCCGCCCCCTCCTCACCTGGTTCGACGCGCGTCGCATCGCAGCGCAGGCCGGTGAGCCGCTCGCTTCTCGCGTGCTGGATCTCGACGATGCGCTCGGGCATACGCTCGCCGCACGGTTGAACGCGCTCATTGATCTGCCGTCCTTCGACACCTCCGCCATGGACGGCTGGGCCGTCGCCGGGCCGGGGCCCTGGCGGTTGCCGCAGGGGCAGGAGGCGGGGATTCTGGCCGGTTGTCCCGATGTCGGTCCTCTTCGGGACGGCGAGGCCATCCGCATCGCCACCGGTGCCCGCGTGCCGCCGGGTGCGACCTCTGTGCTGCGCAGCGAACACGGCATCGTGCGGCCCCAGGGGGAGTTGTACGCGAGCCGGCACCTCACGCAGGGGCAGGACATCCGGCCCCGGGGGCAGGAGTGCCAGTCCGGTGAGGGGCTGTTGCCGGCCGGCACGTTCGTCACTCCGGCCGTGCTGGGGCTGGCGGCGGCTACGGGGTACGACCAGTTGACGGTCACGCCGCGGCCCCGCGTCGAGGTGATCGTGCTCGGTGACGAGCTGCTGCGCGAGGGGTTGCCGCACGAGGGGCGTATCCGTGACGCGCTCGGGCCCATGCTCGGGCCCTGGCTGCGGGCGCTCGGCGCGGAGGTGGCCGAGGTGCGGCGGCTGGGGGACGATGCCACCGCGTTGCGTGCCGCGCTGGAGGCTTCGGACGCCGATGTCGTGCTCACCACCGGCGGGACCGCCGCCGGGCCGGTCGACCACGTCCACCCCACCCTGAGAAACCTCGGGGCCGAGCTGCTCGTCAACGGCGTCGCGGTCCGCCCCGGCCACCCGATGCTGCTCGCCCGCCTCGCGCCCGGCCGGCACCTGGTCGGGCTCCCCGGCAACCCCCTGGCGGCCGTGGCCGGTCTGCTGACGCTCGCCGAGCCCCTGCTGCGGATGCTCGCCGGCCGTCCCGAGCAGGAGCCCGCGTACGCGGTGCTCACCGACGTCGTGCCCGGCCACCTGGCCGACACCCGCCTGGTGCCCGTCGCCCACGCGGGCGGCGGCCGGGTCCGGCCGCTGCGCTTCAACGGGCCCGCCATGCTGCGCGGCCTCGCGGGCGCCGACGCGCTGGCGGTCGTCCCGCCGGGCGGTACGGACCGGGGCGGCGAGGCGGAGCTGCTCTGCCTGCCGTGGCAGGACGGGTCCGCAGGAGGCGCCTGGTGATCCTGCCCAGTCACGACGCCGCCGCCCGCGACGTGCGCCACGAGAGCGACTTCCGCGTCCTGCTGCCCCGCTACCGCGTGGCGCCGATACGCCAGGTCGGCCGGCGTCTGCTCATCGCGCTGCTGATCATGGTCGCCACGGTCTTCATCGTCTACGCGGACCGCGGCGGCTATCACGACAACGCCGACGGGAGCGTCGACTTCCTCGACGCCGTCTACTACTCCACCGTCACCCTGTCCACCACCGGATACGGCGACATCGTCCCGTACAGCGACAGCGCCCGCCTGAGCAATGTGCTGCTCGTGACGCCGTTGCGTGTCCTGTTCCTGATCATCCTGGTCGGCACCACCCTCGAGGTCCTCACCGAGCGCACCCGCGAGCAGTGGCGGCTGACCCGCTGGAGGTCCGCCTTGCGCGATCACACCCTCGTCGTCGGCTTCGGCACCAAGGGCCGGTCGGCCGTGCAGACGATCTGCGCGGCGTCCGGCAATCCGCGCGAGAAGGAGAAGGTCGTCGTCGTCGACCCGAACCCCAAGGCCGTCGAGTCGGCCACCGCGCACGGTTACGCGGGCGTCATCGGCGACGCGACCCGCAGTGACGTCCTGCTGCGCGCCGAGATCCAGAAAGCCCGTCAGATCATCGTCGCCACCGCGCGCGACGACACCGCCGTGCTCGTGACGCTCACCGCCCGCCAGCTCAACCGCACCGCGAAGATCGTCGCAGCCGTACGGGAGGAGGAGAACGCCCCGCTGCTGCGGCAGTCCGGAGCGGACGCGGTCATCACGAGCGCGAGCGCGGCGGGCCGGCTGCTGGGCCTGTCCGTGCTCAGCCCCAGCGCCGGCACGGTCATGGAGGACCTCATCCAGCAGGGCAGCGGCCTCGACCTGGTCGAACGCCCGGTGGTCAAGGCCGAGGTGGGGCGCGGCGTGCGCGACACCGACGACCTGGTGGTGTCCGTCCTGCGCGGCCACCGGCTGCTCGGGTACGACGATCCGGAGGCGAGCCCGCTGAAGCCCACGGACCGCTTGATCACGATCGTACGGGCGCGCCCGCACGGCGACGCGGAGTAGCACGCGCGCTCGTACGCACGGGAGTAGCCTCGCGGACATGCATGCGATCACCATTCCCGTACCCGGCGGACCCGAGGCCCTGGTCTGGGACGAGGTCCCCGATCCCGTGCCCGGCGAGGGGGAGGTCCTGGTCGAGGTCGTGGCCAGTGGCGTCAACCGCGCCGACCTGCTGCAGCGACAGGGCTTCTACGATCCGCCGCCCGGCGCCTCCCCCTACCCCGGGCTGGAGGTCTCCGGCCGCATCGCGGCGCTGGGGCCCGGGGTGAGCGGCTGGGCCGCCGGCGACGAGGTGTGCGCGCTACTGGCGGGCGGCGGCTACGCGGAGAAGGTCTGCGTCCCCGTGGGTCAGTTGCTGCCCGTACCCGACGGCCTGGACGTCGTCTCGGCCGCGGCGCTGCCCGAAGTGACCGCCACGGTCTGGTCGAACGTGTTCATGGTGGCCCACCTGCGGCCCGGGGAGACTTTCCTGGTGCACGGCGGCGGCAGCGGCATCGGCACCATGGCCGTGCAGCTCGCGAAGGCGGTCGGCGCGCGCGTCGCGGTCACGGCGGGCGGCGCGGAGAAGCTGGAGCGCTGCCGCGAACTGGGCGCGGACATCCTCGTCGACTACCGCGAACAGGACTTCGTCGAGGAACTGCACAAGGTGACGGGCGGCATCGGCGCGGACGTCATTCTCGACATCATCGGAGCGAAGTACCTCCAGCGGAACCTCGACGCCCTGGCCGTCAACGGCCGGCTGGCCGTCATCGGCCTCCAGGGCGGCCGCAAGGGCGAACTCGACCTCGGCAAGCTGCTGGCCAAGCGCGCCGCCGTGACGGCGACCTCGCTGCGCGGGCGGCCTCTCGCCGAGAAGGCGGCGATCGTGGCGGCGGTGCGCGAGCACGTCTGGCCGCTGATCGCCGGAGGACGTGTACGGGCGGTCGTCGACCGCACGATGCCGATGCGGGACGCGGCGGCCGCGCACCGTGTCGTGGAGGACAGCGCGCACGTCGGCAAGGTGCTGCTGACCACGTGACCGCCCCCACGTGACCGCCCGGCGCGCATGTCTACGGGACCACAGCCCGCGGCCGTCGCCCGGCCGCGGCTCTCTACCGGCCGCGGCATCCGACCGCCAGCAGTCGTCGCTCGGCCGCAGTCGTCGCCCGACCGCCTGCGGCCGTCGCCCGGCCGCAGCATCGTCATCTGCCCGGCCGCAGCCGTCACCCGCCCGCAGCCGCCCCCGGCCGCGGCACGTCATCCGACCGCCAGCAGCTGCCCCCCGGCCGCAGCCGCCCCCCGGCCGCAGCCGTCGCCCGGCCGCGGCATCGTCATCCGCCCGCCCGCAGCGGTCGCTCCGCCGTACCGTCATCCGACCGCCCGCAGCCGTCACCCGGCCGTGGCACCTCATCCGCACGCCCCCAGCCGTCACCCGGCCGCGGCACCGTCACTCGACCGGCCGCTCAGCCGCGCCTCGCGGCAGAGGGCGTGTGAGGGTTGGGGTGTCCGTGGGGGGTGTCTCTTGCGGAGGGTGGCGACATGGGCGGTGGATCGCGGACGGTGACCCTGCTCGGGCTGGCGGTGTCGGCGGCGCTGATAGCACCGTGGTCGGCGCGGGCCGAGGAACCGGAGCCCACAGCTCCGGCGCCGTCGGTTCCCGTGACGGCCACGACTTCGACCACGGTGTTCCCCTCCTCGCCCCCGACCCCCGGCGCCGGGCAACTGGCCGGGACGGTGGCGGGCGAGGGCCGCAAGCACCCCGGCAGGGCGACGGAGTCGCCCCCGGGCGCGCCCCCGAGGTCCAGGCCGCACGCGTCGTCCGGCGCGGCGCCCGAGGAGGCTGAGGCGGTGGAAGGGGCGGAGCCGGGGGCACCGGCCGTCCGGACCCCGCAGCCCCCCGCGTACGCGCCGGGGCGGGCGGCCCGCGCGCCCGCGCGGCGTGCGGATCCCGCCGACCGGGTGATGCGGGTGCTCCCGCTGGGCACGGGGATGGCACTGACGGGCCTGGGGCTGGGATTCATCGCGCTGCGCCTTCGGCGGCGTTAGCCCGCGGTGTCTGACCAGGGCCGTTCTTCCGCCACGTACCCGCCACCGGTACCCGCCATGTACCCACCGCGTACCCACCGCGTACCGGCCACGTATCCGCGGAACGTCCTTTGTGCCGTCCGTTGTGCTGTCCGTTGTGCCGCCCGTCGTGCCCGGGAGGCGTCATCCGGGCGGGCGTGCGCCCGTAAATCGCGTGCGCCCCTGCGCGCCCCCACGGTGGATCAGGCGTGTACGGGGGCATCAACAGGGGGAAATCACATGTGCGAGAGAATGGCGGCATGGATATGCCGAGGAATGAACGGTCGCAGGAGAGCCCGCACGTCCTGGTCGTAGGGCCGGACGGCATGGCTCTCGGCAGCGCCAGCCCCGGCGTCGGGGACGGCGACGACGAGCTGCGCGAGGTCCCGGTGACGGAGATGGTGGAACAGCCCGCGAAGGTCATGCGCATCGGCAGCATGATCAAGCAGCTGCTGGAGGAAGTGCGCGCCGCGCCTCTGGACGAGGCGAGCCGGGTCCGGCTCAAGGAGATCCACCACAGCTCCGTCAAGGAGCTGGAGGACGGTCTCGCGCCCGAGCTGGTGGAGGAGCTGGAGCGGCTGTCCCTGCCCTTCACCGACGAGACGATCCCCACGGAGGCCGAACTGCGCATTGCGCAGGCCCAGTTGGTCGGCTGGCTGGAAGGGCTCTTCCATGGGATCCAGACCGCCCTGTTCGCCCAGCAGATGGCCGCACGGGCGCAGCTGGAGCAGATGCGCCGGGCGCTGCCGCCCGGTGTGATGGGCGACGACGAGCACGACGGCCAGCAGCACGGCGGAGCGCGTTCCGGCCCGTATCTGTAAAGCCCGGCGTTCTCCCAAGCCCGGTACGGCGAAGGCCGGTTGTCGTAGTCGACAACCGGCCTTCGCCGTACACCCAGGAAGCCGCCTCTACGAAGCCGCCTCTAGGAAGCGCCCCCACAAAGCCGCCCCACAAAGCCGTCCCTACGAAGCCGCCTCGCCCGTGGAGACGGTCAGGACGAACTCACCGTTCTTCGGGTCGAACGGGTCACCCGTCTCCGGGTTCTGCGTCATCACGGTGCCCTTGCCCCAGGTGTTCTCGTTCACCACGTCGACCCGGTACTTCCAGCCTGCGGCCTGGAGGCAGTCCTTCACCGAGTCGATGTAGATGTACTTGAAGTCCGGCGCGCTCTTCTTCGACTTGTCCCGGTAGTTGTCGTACGCCTTCGTGCACTTCTCCCGGCCGACGGTCTTGGACTTGTCGCCCTCCTTGACCTTCGCCTGCGTGCCGCCGGCGCCGGCGGTCCCGCCCCCGCTGATGTTGCCGCCGCCGGGGGTGGCCGAGGCCGGGGACTGCGACGGGTTGTCGTCGGCCTGGTTCTTGGAGCCGCCGCCGTTGAGCGCGATGGCGGCGATGACACCGATGACCGCGAGCACCGCGACGACGCCCGAGCCGATGAGGACCGGCTTGTTGCTCTTGCCTCCGGACCCGTGGGACCCGGACGATCCGCCGCCCACGGGGGCCGAGGGGGCCGCGTACGGCGCTGCGGGGGTGCTCGGGCCGGCCTGGTAGGGCGCGGGGTTCGTCTGGTAGCCCTGCGGGCCGGGAGGCGGCGTGGCGGGCGCGTAGCCGCCGCCGTAGGGGTTCTGGTACGGCGTCTGGACGCTCTGCGGGCCCGGGGCGGGGGTCCCGCCGTCGACGGGCGGGAAGACGGCCGAGCTGACGCCCGCGCCGCTGCGGGCCGGCGGGCCGCCCGCGATGATGATCGGCGAGGGCGCGGCCTGGGCCGTGCCCGCCACCCGGGCGCACTCGTCGCGCATCGCCTCGGCGCTCGGGAAGCGCTCGTTCGGGTTCTTCTTCAGGGCGCGGGCGACCAGTGCGTCGACGGCCGGCGGGATCGACCGGTTGATCGTGGAGGGCGCGACCGGCTCCTCCTGGACATGCGCGTAGGCGATGGCCAGCGGCGAGTCCGCGTCGAACGGCAGCCGCCCGGTCATCAGCTCGAAGAGCATGATGCCGACCGAATAGAGGTCGGAACGGGCGTCGACGCCGCGCCCCAGCGCCTGCTCGGGGGAGAGGTACTGCGGGGTGCCGACGACCATGCCGGTCTGCGTCATCGAGGTGACGCCGGACTGCATGGCGCGGGCGATGCCGAAGTCCATGACCTTGACCACGTTGCGCTTGGTCATCATCACGTTGCCGGGCTTGATGTCGCGGTGGACCAGGCCCATCTCGTGGCTGACCTCGAGCGCCGCCAGCACATCGGCTGTGATCTTGAGCGCCTTCTCGGTGGGCATCGCGCCGTACCGGGCGACGTCCGCGTCGAGCACGGAGCGCAGCGGCTGGCCCTCGACGTACTCCATGACGATGTACGGCATCGTCGAGCCGTCGAGATCGTCCTCGCCCGTATCGAATACCGAGACGATGTTGGTGTGCGTGAGCTTCGCCACCGACTGGGCCTCGCGGCGGAAGCGCTCGCGGAAGGAGGCCTCGCGGCCGAGCTCCGTGTGCAGGGTCTTGATCGCCACCTGGCGGTCGAGGACCGAGTCGTAGGCCAGGTGCACGGACGCCATGCCGCCCTCGCCGAGCAGGTCACGCAGCTGGTAGCGGCCGCCGCCCACAGCTCGTCCCGCGTAGCGACCCCGTGCGCCGTCCTGGCTCATGGTGTTACTTCCCCCTCGGCGCACTGCCTGATGTGGCGACCCGGCCACAGGCCCGATCCAGCTCTTCTCCGACGTATCCCGGCCAAGTCTGCCCCAGGCAACGGGCACGTCAAGCCGCGTGCCCGTTCCGTGACCGGATGCGCGACAAGCGGTCACGGGATTTGCCTTGCTCGTACCGGTACGGGTTTGATAGCCGGTCATCCCGGACCGGCGCACGGTGCAAAGCCTGTAGCGTGCCCTAGCGGAGCGGCTTTATCGAGTTTCCCCGCGCATTCGCCTCCCACGCGAAGCGGACCAGACACGACGGCGAGGACTGATGGCACAGACGCAGAGCGCCCAGGGTCCATCCGACCCTGACGCCAACGGGGGCGGAATGCCCGATGTGCCTGAAATGTGGGGCAATGGCGGACTGGTCGGGGACGGCCGCTACCGTCTGACCCACCGGCTGGGCCGCGGCGGCATGGCCGAGGTCTTCGCGGCCGAGGACGTGCGCCTGGGCCGTACGGTCGCGGTGAAGCTGCTCCGTTCCGACCTCGCCGAGGACCCGGTCTCCAAGGCCCGCTTCACCCGCGAGGCGCAGTCCGTCGCCGGTCTGAACCACCACTCCGTGGTCGCCGTCTACGACTCCGGCGAGGACACCGTCGGCCGCAACGTCGTGCCGTACATCGTCATGGAGCTGGTTGAAGGCCGCACCATTCGCGACCTCCTGCTCAATGCCGAGGCCCCGCCGCCCGAGCAGGCGCTGATCATCGTCTCGGGTGTGCTGGAGGCGCTGGCCTACAGCCACCAGCACGGCATCGTGCACCGTGACATCAAGCCCGCCAACGTGATCATCACCAACACGGGCGCCGTCAAGGTCATGGACTTCGGCATCGCCCGCGCCCTGCACGGCGCGGCGTCCACCATGACGCAGACCGGCATGGTCATGGGCACCCCGCAGTACCTCTCCCCCGAGCAGGCCCTCGGCAAGACCGTCGACGCCCGCTCGGACCTCTACGCGACCGGCTGCCTGCTGTACGAACTGCTGGCGCTGCGGCCGCCCTTCACCGGCGAGACCCCGCTGTCGGTGGTCTACCAGCACGTCCAGGACACCCCCGTGGCGCCGTCCCAGGTGTCGCAGACGGTGCCGCCGGAGCTGGACGGGCTCGTCATGCGCTCCCTCGCCAAGGACCCGGACGACCGGTTCCAGAGTGCGGAGGAGATGCGCGGACTGGTCCAGTACGCGCTGCAGATGCTGCACGACGCCGGCAGCCACACGGGCGTGTGGAACACCGGCCCGATCGATCACGTCGCCGCGAGCACCCAGGTGCTCGGCGGCATGGGCGGGGGCATCGGCGCCACCACGGCCATGCCGCACCCGCAGCACGGCGACACCTCGCAGCAGCGGATCCTGCCCCGCCGGGGCGGCGACGACGGCGGCTTCGACGGCTACAACGGTGGCCGCGGCGGTCGTGGCGCGGGCGGCGGCAAGGGCAAGGTGTGGCTGGTCGCCGCGCTCGCGCTCATCGCGGTCGTGGCGGGTATCGCGTTCGTACTCAAGCAGGGCGACACCGGCGGCACCAAGGAACAGCCCAGCAACAAGCAGTCCGCCAGTCCGAAGTCCCCCACCCCCAGCACCAGCAGGAGCCCCTCGAAGCACACGGGCCCCACCGCGGACCAGGGCGGCACCACCGGCGGCGAGAACGACGACTGGAACACGCCGGCCGAGCGGACGCGGGAGCCCTCCGGCGAGTCCACCCGGCAGTCCCGTCCCCCGAGCACGGGGCCGACCGGCCAGGCGACGCCGCCGACGAAGCCCCCGACGGAGCCGACCAGCCCGGTGACGGACGACCCGAAGAACCCCACGGGGGGCCCGGCGAGCCCCGGCACCAACCCCGGCGGCACCAGCCTGGGCGCCTCCGGCTGACCCGAAGCCCGGACCCGTCCGGGCCCATCTCTGACCGTCCCGGACCGCCCCCCGGACCAGCCCGGCCGGCCGGTGAGCGCCGGCCCGGTCAGTCGGTGAACGCGGCGCGTACGGATTCGTACGAGCGCGTCCACCACACCGCCAGCGCGGCCGACGCCGGGAAGCCGGGGTCGGCGCGCAGGTCGCCCAGCTGGTAGCGCCAGCGCAGCATCCAGAAGTCGTTGAGCCGCTCCCACCACACCCGGTGCACGGCCGCCGCGAGCTCCGCCGCGTCCGCACCGGTCGCGCGGCGGTAGGCGCGCGCGTACGGCCGTATCTTGGCCAGGTCCAGCGTGCCGTCGGGGCGCAGGAAGAAGATCACCGCGGCTCGTACGGCCTCCTCCGCGCGGGGCTGGACCCCCAGGCGGTCCCAGTCGACGATGGCCGCCGGCTCGCCGCCCCGGTAGAGCAGGTTGAGCGGGTGGAAGTCGCCGTGGACCCAGCCCCGGGCGGGCGTGGCGGCCGCGGGCGGGCGGCGGTGGGCGTGGCGCTCCAGCAGGGCCCGGCGCTCGACGAGGCGGTGCTCGGCCAGCTCGTCGAAGGAGTCGCGGGGCCGGCTGCCCTTGCCCCGGCGGACCAGGCCCAGGAGCTCCTCGATGAGGGTGAAGGTGTCCTCCGGGCGGGCTGCCGTGTCCGAGGGCGCTCCGGGGCCCTTGGCGGCCCCTTCAGGGCCCTCCATGACCTCTTCCAGGCACGTGTGCACATGGCCCAGCAGGGTGCCGAGGCGGCGGGACTGGGCCTCGGTGAGCTCGCCGCCGTCGCGGTGGTGGCCTTCGATCCAGGGGTGGAGGGCGTAGCAGCGGCCGCCCAGGACGGTCACCGTGCTGCCGTCGGCGGTGGCGACGGGCGGGGCCACCGGCAGGCCCAGGGCGCCCAGGCGGCGGGTCACGTCGTGCTGGCGCGCGATGGCGTCGTGGTCGCCGTCGAGGTGGTGCTTGAGGAAGAAGCGGCCACGGGTGGTGGAGAGGCGGTAACCGCGGTTGAGGAGGCCCTCGGTCAGGGTTTCGCAGGAGACGGGTTCGCCGGCGCGGTCGTAGCGGCGCAGCAGGGTGCGCAGGGTGCCGATGTCAGGTCCGATGTGGGATCCGGTGTCGGATGGGGCATCGGTGACAAGTGAGCGCGGCACGCCCCAGATGTTAATTCACGCTGAGTGCACGGCTTGTCGCGCGGGTACACCTTCGAGGTGGTGCAGGGTGATGAACTGGGGTTCTATGCACAGGTATTCGGGAATGAAGGGCGCGTCGTCGGCGGAGTGCGGAGGGCGGCCGAAGAGGGCCAGTTCCGCCGGGCCGGGCTCGAATATCCGTGCCGTGCCGACGAATTGCACGGTCCACACGGACTCGTCGCCCTCGCGCCGGCCGGCGAGGTTGTCGGCGCCGTAGGCCACGACGCTGCCGTCGCAGGCCTGGGCGTAGCCGAAGCCGCCGTGCAGCCGCAGCAGTACGCGGGCGGGGGAGCCGGGGGAGCCGGGTGGGCCGTCGGCGACGATGTGCCGGGCCACGGTGACGAAGGGCAGTGCGCGCATGCTCACGGAGACCCTGCCGTAGGGCGTTCCGCCGAGCAGTTCGAGCGCCCGGAACTCATCGTGTGGTGCGGCTGGCATGGGCACCACTGTGCCCTGCCGCCGTGCGCTCCCGTAGGGGCGCTGGCCCCTGATGGGAGGGCCAAAAGTCCCTCGCGGCGCCCGCTAGCGCTTCTCCGCCTGCAGGCGGGCGACGTAGGCGGCGGCCTGGGAGCGGCGTTCCATGCCGAGCTTGGACAGCAGGCTGGAGACGTAGTTCTTGATGGTCTTCTCGGCCAGGTGCAGCCGCTCGCCGATGACGCGGTTGGTCAGGCCCTCGCCGATCAGATCGAGAATGCGGCGTTCCTGATCGGTCAGGGAGGCGAGCCTGTCGTCCCCCCTGGAGTCCCTGCCCTCGCGCAGCCGCTCCAGCACCCGGGCGGTCGCCACGGGGTCCAGCAGGGATTTGCCGGCGGCCACGTCCCGTACGGCCGAGAGCAGCTCATTGCCGCGAATGGCCTTGAGGACATAACCGGAAGCGCCCGCCATGATCGCGTCGAACAGCGCCTCGTCATCGGCGTAAGAGGTGAGCATCAGGCATTTGATGTTTTCGTCCTGCGAGCGGATCTCACGGCAGACTTCGACTCCGCTGCCATCCGGAAGCCGGATGTCCAGTACGGCCACGTCGGGGCGGGTGGCGGGAATGCGCACGAGTGCGTCCGCGGCGGTACCGGCCTCGCCGACCACCTCGATGTCCTGCTCGACCGAGAGCAGCTCGTGGACGCCGCGACGTACGACTTCATGGTCGTCAAGTAGAAATACCGTGATTTTTCGTTGCTCGCGCACGGTGCCAGTTTCACACATCAAGTCTTCCCCTGCTCTTGTCCGCCGGGATAACGTGCCCCCGTTCCGGCGGCCCGCAAGGCGCTGACCAGTGGATTGGCACCCGCATTGGCTCCAGCTTTCTCGATTTACTTGGAAATCCAAGCAAAATCGCAGGTCAGGCGGGGTTTCGCAGGAATGCCACCCACTGGGTAACGTGCATATTGCAGGCCATTCGCCGGGGCACCTGTCACGCCCGGTTCCGGCCTCGGCACACCCACCCCGTGTGCCGTCGGGGATCGAGCGAGCCTCCCTCCGCCTCACGGCGGCGGGAACCCCTCTGGCCGCCGGCGACCCCGGGGGCCGGACAGACGGAGGAGCACACGTGACCGTGGACAGCACTGCCGCGCGCAAGCCGCGGCGCAGCAGCAAGCGGGCCGGCGCCAAGAAGGACGCCGGTGAGCCCGCACTCGTACAGCTGCTGACGCCGGAGGGCGAGCGGGTCGAGCACCCCGACTACTCCATCGACCTGTCACCCGAGGAACTGCGTGGTCTGTACCGGGACATGGTCCTGACCCGCCGCTTCGACGCCGAGGCGACGACGCTGCAGCGCCAGGGCGAACTGGGTCTGTGGGCCTCCCTGCTGGGCCAGGAGGCCGCGCAGATCGGCTCCGGCCGGGCGACCCGCGACGACGACTACGTCTTCCCGACCTACCGCGAGCACGGCGTGGCCTGGTGCCGCGGGGTCGACCCGACGAACCTGCTGGGCATGTTCCGCGGCGTGAACCACGGCGGCTGGGACCCCAACGAGAACAACTTCCACCTGTACACGATCGTCATCGGCTCGCAGGCGCTGCACGCGACCGGCTACGCCATGGGCATCGCCAAGGACGGCGCCGACTCCGCCGTCATCGCCTACTTCGGCGACGGCGCCTCCAGCCAGGGCGACGTGGCCGAGGCCTTCACCTTCGCCGCCGTCTACAACGCGCCGGTCGTCTTCTTCTGCCAGAACAACCAGTGGGCGATCTCCGAGCCCACCGAGCGGCAGACCCGCGTCCCGCTCTACCAGCGCGCCCAGGGCTACGGCTTCCCCGGCGTGCGGGTGGACGGCAACGACGTGCTGGCCGTGCTCGCCGTCACCCGTGCCGCGCTGGAGCGCGCCCGCACCGGCGAGGGCCCGATGCTGGTCGAGGCGTTCACGTACCGCATGGGCGCCCATACCACCTCGGACGACCCGACGCGCTACCGGCTCGACGAGGAGCGGGTGCTGTGGGAGGCGAAGGACCCCATCCTGCGCCTGCGCGCCTACCTGGAGAAGCAGGGCCTCGCGGACGAGGAGTTCTTCGCCGCGCTGGAGACGGAGAGCGACGCGCTCGCCAAGCGGGTCCGGGACACCGTGCGCACCATGCCCGACCCCGACGACATGGCGATGTTCGAGCACACCTACGCCGACGGGCACGCGCTCGTCGACGAGGAGCGCGCCCAGTTCGCCGCGTACCAGGCTTCGTTCGCTGAGGAGAGCAAGTGACCATGGGCATCGAGAAGCTCACGATCGCCAAGGCGATCAACGCCTCCCTGCGCACCGCCCTGGAGACCGACCCCAAGGTCCTGGTCATGGGCGAGGACGTCGGCAAGCTCGGCGGCGTCTTCCGCGTCACCGACGGGCTGCAGAAGGACTTCGGCGAGGAGCGGGTCATCGACACCCCGCTGGCCGAGTCCGGCATCGTCGGCACGGCCATCGGCCTGGCGCTGCGCGGCTACCGCCCGGTGGTGGAGATCCAGTTCGACGGGTTCGTCTTCCCCGCGTACGACCAGATCGTCACGCAGCTGGCGAAGATGCACGCCCGGGCACTGGGCAAGATCAAGCTGCCCGTCGTCATCCGCATCCCCTACGGCGGCGCCATCGGCGCGGTCGAGCACCACAGCGAGTCCCCCGAGGCGCTGTTCGCGCACGTGGCGGGCCTGAAGGTGATCTCGCCGTCGAACGCCGCCGACGCCTACTGGATGATGCAGCAGGCCGTCGAGAGCGACGACCCGGTCATCTACTTCGAGCCCAAGCGCCGCTACCACGACCGCTCCGAGGTCGACACGACGGCGATCCCGGGCCCGCTGCACGCCGCCCGCACCGTCCGTGAGGGCACCGACCTGACGCTGGCCGCGTACGGGCCGATGGTCAAGACCTGTCTGGAGGCCGCGGCCGCGGCCGCGGAGGAGGGCAAGTCCCTGGAGGTCCTGGACCTCCGGTCGATTTCGCCGATCGACTTCGACGCCGTCCAGCGGTCCGTGGAGAAGACCGGCCGCCTGGTCGTCGTCCACGAGGCCCCGGTCTTCTTCGGCTCGGGCGCCGAGATCGCCGCCCGCATCACCGAGCGCTGCTTCTACCACCTGGAGGCCCCCGTCCTTCGGGTCGGCGGCTACCACGCCCCCTACCCGCCGTCCCGGCTGGAGGACGAGTACCTGCCCGGCCTGGACCGGGTGCTCGACTCCGTCGACCGCGCGCTGGCGTACTAGGGCTGAGGGAGAGTCGTGACAATGACAAGCACCGCCAACACCGGCCTGCGGTTCCGTGAGTTCAAGATGCCCGACGTGGGCGAGGGACTCACCGAGGCCGAGATCCTCAAGTGGTACGTGAGCGTCGGCGACACCGTCTCCGACGGGCAGGTGGTCTGCGAGGTCGAGACCGCCAAGGCGGCCGTCGAGCTGCCGGTCCCCTTCGACGGCGTGGTGCACGAGCTGCGCTTCCCCGAGGGCACGACGGTCGACGTCGGCCAGGTGATCATCTCCGTGGACACGCAGCCCGGGGCGGGGCCCGCGGAGGAGGCCCCCGCCTCGACCGCCGCCCACGCGGAGCAGAGCGCCGCCTCGGCCCTCGCCGAGGAGCCCGAGCCGGAGCAGCAGGGCCGCCAGGCCGTGCTCGTCGGCTACGGCGCCGCGCCGTCCTCGACGAAGCGCAGGCCGCGCAAGGCGCGGCCGGAGACCGGGGCCACCGGTACCGCGGCCGCCGCGGGGCAGGGCGTCCCGGCGCAGGCGGGCGCCTGTGCCGCCGCGCCGCAGGCGTCCTTCGCCACCGCGGTCCGGTCCGAACTGGGCGGCCACGCCGCCCCGGCACCCGCCCCGGCACCCGCCCCCGCGCCGGCCGTCGGCCCCGGCGCACCGGCGACCGGTGCCCGGCCGCTGGCCAAGCCGCCCGTGCGCAAGCTCGCCAAGGACCTCGGCATCGACCTGGCGGCCGTCACTCCCAGCGGCCCGGACGGGATCGTCACCCGCGAGGACGTACACGCCGCCGCGAGCACCACCGCCGCGCCCGCGCAGCCGGTGGCCGGGGAGCAGCCGGCCCCCGCCGTCGCGCCCGCCCTCGCCGCACGGGAGACCCGCATCCCCGTCAAGGGCGTCCGCAAGGCCACCGCCCAGGCCATGGTGGCCAGCGCCTTCACCGCGCCGCACGTCACGGAGTTCGTCACCGTCGACGTCACGCGCACGATGAAGCTCGTCCAGAAGCTCAAGGACGACCCCGACATGGCGGGGCTGCGGGTCAACCCGCTCCTGATCGTCGCCAAGGCCCTGCTCGTGGCGATCAAGCGGAACCCGGACGTCAACGCCGCCTGGGACGAGGAGAACCAGGAGATCGTCCGCAAGGACTACGTCAACCTGGGCATCGCCGCGGCCACCCCGCGCGGCCTGATCGTGCCGAACATCAAGGAGGCCCAGGCCAAGGCGCTGCCCGAGCTGTCGCAGGCCCTGGCCGACCTGGTCGCCACGGCACGCGAGGGCAGGACCTCACCCGCCGAGATGTCGGGCGGCACGGTCACCATCACCAACGTCGGGGTCTTCGGCATCGACACCGGCACGCCCATCCTCAACCCGGGCGAGTCCGCGATCCTCGCCTTCGGCGCGATCAAGCTCCAGCCGTGGGTGCACAAGGGCAAGGTCAAGCCGCGCCATGTCACCACGCTGGCGCTCTCCTTCGACCACCGCCTCGTCGACGGCGAGCTGGGCTCCAAGGTCCTCGCCGACATCGCGGCCGTCCTGGAGGACCCGCAGCGCCTGATCACCTGGGCGTGAACCCCCTGCGCGGCCCGCACCCCCGTGACGGGCCGCGCAGGACAGAGGGCCCGGACAAATCTCTCCTCACCCCCCTCCAGTGAGGAGAGAGTGGCTGTCCGGGCCCTCTGTCTGTGTACGGAGCGGCCTCGGGATACACCCCGCCCCTGGTCCGGAGGTGGAATGGCCCGTGCTGTGCAATTTACTTAACATTGAGCGACACTTGCAGTGTCGGAATTGGAGGCCGCGGTGGACCGCGTGGATGGCGAATCCATCAGCCGTCTGCTCCGTGGCTGGCGCGGCCGGATCGACGCACGGACCGTCCGCGAGCTGCGGGGGGTGTTTCCGCGCCCCGGCCGGCGGCTCTCCCAGGCGCATGTCGCCCGGATGACGGGAGTCAGCGAGGGCTGGTACCGGGCGCTGGAGGCGGGCCGGCGCCAGGACTTCTCCGAGAGCTTCCTGCTGCGCGTCGCACGGGCCCTGCGGCTGAGCGAGGCGGAGACCCTCACCCTCTTCCTCGCCGTCTGCGGCCGAAGACCCCCCGAGGCGGACCGCGAGCAGACCGACCTGCCGCCGGGCGTCAAGGCGCTGCTGGAGCAGCAGGTCTCCTACCCCGCGTACCTCTCCGACCTGGCCTGGAACGTCGTGGCGGCCAACTCCCTCATGGGCGAGTGGTTCCCCTGGGTCCGCCGCCCCCGCCCCAACCTCATGCGCTGGGCGCTGCTGCACCCCGAGGCCCGCGAGCAGATGCTCGACTGGGAGGACAGCTGCGCCCGCATCTACCTCGCCATGCTCCGCGTCGCCGCCAACAGCAACCCCGGCAACGAGGAACTGCGCGCCCTCGTCGGGGAGATCCTCGACAGCGACGCGGACTGCCGGCGCATATGGAGCGAGGAGTACGACGTGGTCGAGCACCGCGACGGCCATGTCTTCCGGCTCCGCCTGCCCTACCACGGCAGCGCGGAGATACGGGTGACGAGCCATGTCCTGCTGCCCATACAGCGCCCGGATCTGCGGTTCGTCTTCATCACCCCCGTCGACGGCTGGGCGGGCGTGTAAGCCCGCACCGGACATCACGACGGCGATCGTCCGGATCGCGGACAGGGCCTCATCAGGCATCTGTGTTGTATCTATGCTGTGCGCATGCCATGCGCGCCCGCCGTCCCCTCCGTCCAGGGCAGAGCGCCCGCTGCCGCCGAGCGCGTGTACGCGCACGTCAAGGACGCCGTACTGCAACGGCGTTACGAAGGCGGCACACTCCTCACCGAAGGCGACCTGGCCGAGGCCGTCGGGGTCTCCCGCACCCCCGTGCGCGAAGCGCTGCTGCGGCTGGAGGCGGAGGGGCTGCTCAAGCTCTACCCCAAGAAGGGCGCGCTCGTCCTCGCCGTGTCCGCACAGGAGATCGCGGACGTGGTGGAGACCCGGCTGCTGGTCGAGAAGTACGCGGCCGCCAAGGCCGTACCCGCCCCGCCGGCGCTGCTGGCCCGGCTGGAGGAACTGGTCGAGGACATGCGGCGGCAGGCCGCCACCGGCGACCTCGCCGCGGTCTCCCTCAGCGACCGCGCCTTCCACGCCGAGATCGTCCGCAGCGCGGGCAACCGCATCCTGTCCGGCCTCTACGAACAGCTCAGGGACCGCCAGCTGCGCATGGGCGTGGCCGTCATGCACGCGCACCCCGACCGCATCGCCAAGAACATCGCCGAACACACCGAGATCCTGGAGGCCCTGCGCTCCGGGGACGCCGCGGCGGCCACCGACGTCGTCGACCGGCACGTCAGTTGGGTACGCAACCTGGCCCGGGGGGACACCCGATGAGCTCTGGCCCCACAGCACTGCCCGGCGACCCTCCCGGCGGCCGCCGGGCCATGGCCGTCTGGGGCATCGGCGTCGCGGTCTACTTCGTCGCCATCACCTTCCGCACCAGCCTCGGCGTCGCCGGCATCGACGCCACCGAGCGCTTCCGCATAGGCGCCTCGGCCCTCTCGACGTTCTCCGTCCTCCAGTTGCTCGTCTACGCGGGCATGCAGATACCCGTCGGCCTGATGGTCGACCGGCTGGGCACCAGGAAGGTGCTGGCCCTGGGCGTCGTCCTGTTCACCACGGCCCAGTCCGGCTTCGCCTTCTCCCACTCCTACGGCACGGCCCTCGCCTGCCGCGCCCTGCTCGGCTGCGGCGACGCAATGACGTTCATCAGCGTGCTGCGCCTGGGCGCCCGCTGGTTCCCCGCCCGCAACGGCCCGATGATCGCGCAGGTCGCGGCCCTGTTCGGGATGGCGGGCAACCTCATCTCCACGATCGTGCTCGCCCGGCTGCTGCACAGCGCCGGCTGGACGGCCACGTTCGCGGGCAGCGCGGGCGCGGGCCTGGTCGTCCTCGGCCTGCTGCTGGCCTTCCTCAAGGACCACCCCGAGGGCTGCGAACCCGCCGCCGGGCCCCGCCCCGGCAAGGGCTTCGTGCGGCAGCAGATCCTCCGGGCCTGGCACGAGCCCGGCACCCGGCTGGGGATGTGGGTGCACTTCACCACCCAGTTCCCGGCGATGGTCTTCCTGCTGCTGTGGGGGATGCCGTTCCTGGTGGAGGCCCAGGGGCTGGCGCGGGGGACGGCGGGCTCCCTGCTGACGCTCGTCGTCCTGGTGAACATGGCCGTCGGGCTCGTCTACGGGCAGATCATCGGCCGCCACCACGCGGCCCGGCTGCCGCTCGCCCTCGGCACGCTGGGGGCCACGGCCCTGCTGTGGGCGGCGGTCGTCGCCTGGCCCGGGACACACGCGCCCATGTGGCTGCTGATCACCCTGTGCACGGTGCTGGGCGCCTGCGGCCCCGCCTCGATGATCGGCTTCGACTTCGCGCGCCCCGCCAACCCGCCCGAGCGGCAGGGCACCGCCTCCGGCATCGTCAACATGGGCGGCTTCATCGCCTCCATCACCACACTGCTGGCCGTGGGCCTCCTGCTGGACACCACCGGCGGCGACTACCGGACCGCCTTCGCCTCCGTCTTCGTACTGCAGGCACTGGGGCTGTCGCAGATCCTGCGCCTGAGGGGCCGGACCGAACGGCGCGAACGCGAGCGGATCGTCGTCTCCCGCGTCGAGACCGTGCACGTACCGGTGCGCCCGGACGGCGGCGGCCTCAGGGCGTGACGGCGAACTCCCGCAGGATCGCCCCCGCCAGCGCCTGATCCCCCTCCACCTTGATGCGGTCCGCCACCGCCTCCGGCCGCACCCGCCCGCACGCCAGCCGGGCGTACGTCTCCCAGTCCAGCCCGAACGTCACCGCCGGCCCCAGCGAGACGGTGCTCTCCAGCGACCCCTTGCCCTGCGGGCCCACCCGCACGGTCCGCAGGAACTCCAGCGGGCCGTGCACATCGAAGACGACCGTCGAACCCGGCCGCGCCCCCGCGCCCTGGGCCACCACCCCGGGCAGCGCGAGCAGCAGGAAGTCCCGGGTGAGGGCCGCTGCCGGCGAGTCCAGGTTCCCCGGCATGCCCAGGGCGCGGCGCAGGTCCTGCTCGTGCGTCCAGACGTCGAAGGCCCGCAGCATCAGCGTCCGTTCGAGGGTCCGCTCGGTGGTGGTGCCCAGCGGCCAGCGCACCGGCGTCTGCGGCGGACGCTGATCGTTGCGCAGCTGTCGCGAACGCCGGATGATCGTGTACTCGAGCTCCGAGGTCATCTCCGGCGCCGTGTGACAGCGCCGCACATCGACCTGGACCTCGATGTAGCGCGAGAACTCGTCGGTGACGTGCCGCAGATCGCGCGGCAGCGTGTGAATGGGCCTGGGGTCGCCCAGCATTTCGCACTCGATCCCGATGACATGCGAGACCACATCGCGCACCGACCAGCCAGGGCACTCGGTGGCCCGGTTCCAGTCGCTCTCGGCAAGAAGTTTGACCAACTCGTTGATGGATTCGATGGAGTGGGTCCAGGCGTCGATCGCGGGCTGAAGGCTGGGATGGACTGTCACGGGCTGATCCCTCGGGCGTTGCTGGCGGCAGGGCGGATGCGTACGTACGAGCGAGGCAAGTGCTGTCTGGGGCCTATGCCGTTAAGTTACGCTGCGGACGGTCGCCTCGGCAGAGGTTTCGTGTGAGGGATGCGGAGAGTGGTGGTACTGTGCGCGCCTCGTTGATCCAGTTCGGCGTGGATCCCGAAGAGCCCGTCGACGCGCGCCGCGAGCGCGCGGCCCGGCTGGTGCGCGAACAGCGCGGCAGCGACCTCGTGGTGCTCCCGGAGCTCTGGCCCGTCGGCGCCTTCGCCTACGAGTCCTTCGCCGCCGAGGCCGAGCCGCTGGACGGCCCGACCGCCGACGCCATGGCGCGGGCCGCCCGCGACGCGGGCGTCTGGCTGCACGCGGGCTCGATCGTGGAACGGGACCCGGGCGGCCCGCTCTACAACACCTCCCTCGTCTTCTCCCCCTCCGGCGACCTCGTCCACACCTACCGCAAGATCCACCGCTTCGGCTTCGACAAGGGCGAGGCCGTCCTCATGGGCGCCGGCACCGAGCCCGTCACCGTGCGCCTGCCGCAGACCACGCTGGGCCTGGCCACCTGCTACGACCTGCGCTTCCCCGAACTGTTCCGCGCCCTGGTCGACGCGGGCGCGCAGCTCTTCGTCGTCCCCGCGGGCTGGCCCGCCCGCCGGCGCGAGCACTGGACGCTGCTGGCCCGGGCACGCGCCGTGGAGAACCAGGCCTATGTCCTGGCCTGCGACACCGCCGGCACCCACGGCGGCGTGGAACAGGCCGGCCACAGCATCGTCGTCGACCCCTGGGGCGAGGTCCTGGCCGAGGCGGGCCCGGGCGAGGAGATCCTCACCGTGGACCTCGACCCGGCACGCGTGACCAAGACCCGCGAGGAGTTCCCGGCACTGAAGGACCGGGTGCTGAAGTCCAGCCCGTCCGGCGTTTGAGGACAACGCGGCCGGAGGTCGTGTGCGCGAAGCCGGAATAGCCGCACCGACCGTTGATGTTTGAATGGGGCATGGCCCCACACGCACGCGTCCGCGCCCCCGAACTCATCGGCAAGGGCGGCTGGCTGAACACCGGCGACAACGACCTCACCCTCGCTGACCTCCGAGGACGCGTTGTCATTCTGGACTTTTGGACGTTTTGCTGTGTGAACTGCCTGCATGTCCTCGACGAGCTGCGCGAGCTGGAGGACAAGCACCGCGACACCGTCGTGATCATCGGCGTGCACTCGCCGAAGTTCGTGCACGAGGCCGACCATCAGGCCGTCGTCGACGCCGTCGAGCGGTACGAGGTGCACCACCCCGTCCTGGACGACCCCGAGCTCGCGACCTGGAAGCAGTACGCCGTCCGCGCCTGGCCCACGCTCGTCGTCATCGACCCCGAGGGCTACATCGTGGCCCAGCACGCGGGCGAGGGCCATGCCCACGCCCTGGAGACGCTCGTCGCGGAGCTGGAGGCCGAGCACGAGGCCAAGGGCACCCTGCGGCGTGGCGACACACCGTACGTCGCCCCCGAGCCGGTCGCCACGGACCTGCGTTTCCCCGGCAAGGCACTGCTGCTGCCGTCCGGGAACTTCCTGGTGTCCGACTCCACCCGGCACCAGCTGGTCGAGCTGGAGGCCGACGGCGAGACGGTCGTGCGCCGCGTCGGCAGCGGGGAGCGCGGCTTCGGGGACGACAGCTTCAGTGAGCCGCAGGGGCTCGCGCTGCTGCCCGACGGCAGGGTCGTCGTCGCCGACACCGTCAACCACGCGCTGCGCACCTACGACCCGGCGACGGGCACGGTCGGGACGATCGCGGGCACCGGACGGCAGTGGATGCAGGGCTCGCCCACCTCCGGGCCCGCCCTCGAGGTCTCGCTCTCCTCGCCCTGGGACGTGGCCTGGTTCGCGGACCGGGTGTGGATCGCCATGGCCGGCGTCCACCAGCTGTGGACGTACGACCCGGCGGCCGGGACCGTCGAGGTGGCGGCCGGCACGACGAACGAGGGCCTGGTGGACGGGCCGGCGGCCGAGGCGTGGTTCGCCCAGCCGTCCGGGCTCGCCGCGACCGCCGACCGGCTGTGGGTCGCCGACTCCGAGACCTCGGCGCTGCGCTTCGTCGAACGGGACGGCGGGACATTCGCCGTCCGTACGGCCGTGGGCACCGGGCTCTTCGACTTCGGGCACCGCGACGGCGACGCCGCCCAGGCGCTGCTGCAGCACCCGCTCGGGGTCACCGCCCTGCCCGACGGCTCGGTGGCCGTCTCCGACACCTACAACCACGCGCTGCGCCGCTACGACCCGGCGACGGGCGAGGTGACCACGCTCGCGACGGACCTGCGGGAGCCTTCGGACGCCGTCCTCGTGGAGGGCGACATCGTCGTCGTCGAGTCGGCCCGGCACCGCCTGACGCGGCTGCGGCTGCCGGAGGAGGCGGTACGGGTGGAGTCCGTGGCGCACCGCACGCAGCGGGAGGCGACGGAGGTGGCCCCCGGGACGCTGGTGCTGGACGTGGTCTTCCAGGCGCCCGCCGGGCAGAAGCTGGACACGCGCTACGGGCCCTCCACGCGTCTGCTCGTCAGCTCGACGCCGCCCGGCCTGCTCGCGGAGGGTGCGGGCCAGGGCACGGACCTGCGCCGTGAGCTGGTGCTGGCGGACGGGGAGAGCGAGGGCGTGCTGCACGTCTCCGCGATGGCCGCGTCGTGCGACGACGACCCGGCCAACGAATACCCCGCCTGCCATGTCCACCAGCAGGACTGGGGTGTTCCGGTGCGGGTGACCGCCGGCGGTGTGCGCCGGCTGCCGCTGGTACTGGCGGGCCTCGACGGCTGACCGGCCGGCCCGCGCGGCCGGTGGCCGCTCAGCGGACGAACCGGTGGTCCTCCTCGACGACGGGGGCCGCCGGGGGCGGCGGTTGGACCCTGCGTCGCTTGAAGATGCTGACGTAGGCACTCAGACCCAGAATGCCGGCTGCCATGAGGATGAGGCCCACGAGGGTGACGTTCATGCCCTGCATGTGCCAGTCGACCGCGAAGGTGAGGATGCCCCCCGCCGCGATCAGAGCGATGCACCATCCCATGCCCATGGGGAAACGCCTCCCGAGGTGATCGGCCGTGCCGGCGGGCCGACAGGCTCACCGGCTGGGCACGATCCGGGTACCCCGGACCCGGGCGGTCAATCACCGCCCGGCCGGGCGGCGGTGCTCACCACTCGAGCGCGATGGCCTCGGCATCCACCCAGTACGTCGTACGGGCCGAGTCGTCGACGTGCAGTGTTCCGCCCGGCAGGGCGGGCTGGGCCTTGGTGCCCGCGAGGGGCCGGCCCTTGAGGTCCTGGAAGGTGACCGTGAGCTGCTTGACGTCGCGGCCCTTGCCGCCCGAGCCGCTCGCGGAGGAGGCCGTGATCCCGGCGTAGGCGGACTTGCCGGGGCGGACCATGATCCTGTCCTGCGTCCGGCTCTCCTCGACCACATTGGCCGTGGCCTGGTCCTGGTCGAAGCGGAGGAACGGGAAGCCGTCGACGAGGCAGAGCTTGTCGGAGGTGTTCGTCGCCACCAGCAGGACGTGGTTGACGGGGGACTTCACCGGCCTGACCTCGATCTTGAGGGCGCCGTCGCAGAGGCCGCTCGTTCCGGGCGACTTGGCGTCGTCGCCGGCCTCGTCGCCGGGGGCCTCGTCGCCGTCCTTGTCGCCGTTCTTGTCGCCGCTGTCGGTGTCGCCGCCGGCCGCCGGGGTGGCGGATGCCGGCGCGTCGGATGCGGCGGCCTTGTCCTTCTTGCCGCCCTCACCGCCGCTTTCGCAGGCGGTGAGGGTCAGGGCGGCCACGGCGGCGAGCGCGGCGGCGGTCCGCAGGGTGCGGGTGTTCATGGTGCTTCCCCCGGTGGGCTGTTCGGTGTGCAGAGCGTCCGGAGGCTGTATATCAGCCCTCCAGAAAGGCCGTCAGGGCGGAGGCCAGCAGGTGGGGGTCCTGCGCGCCGCACAGCTCGCGCGCGGAGTGCATCGAGAGGATCGCGACGCCGATGTCGACCGTGGCGATGCCGTGCCGGGCGGCGGTGATCGGCCCGATGGTCGTGCCGCAGGCCACGGAGTTGTTGGAGACGAAGTGCTGCCAGGGCACGCCCGCCCGCTCGCAGGCGGCGGCGAACACGGCCCGGCCGCTGCCGTCGGTGGCGTAGCGCTGGTTGACGTTGACCTTGAGGATCGGGCCGCCGTTGGGCATGGGGTGGTGGCCCGGCTCGTGCCGCTCGGCGTAGTTGGGGTGCACGGCGTGGCCGGTGTCGGAGGACAGGCAGACGGTGCCGGCGAAGGCGCGGGCCTTGTCCTCGTACGTACCGCCGCGTGCGAAGACGGACCGTTCCAGGACGTTGCCGAGCAGGGGGCCTTCGGCGCCGGTGTCGGACTGGCTGCCGTTCTCCTCGTGGTCGAAGGCGGCCAGGACCGGGATGGAGGTGAGGCCGTCGGCGGGGCCGGTCGCGGCGGCGGTGAGGGCGGCGATGCCGGCGTGTACGGACAGCAGGTTGTCCATGCGGGGGCCGGCCAGCAGCTCGCGGTCGCGGCCGAGGTAGGCGGGTGCCTCGACGCTGTGCACCATCAGGTCCCAGCCGCTGATCTGCCCGGCGTCCAGGCCGGTTTCCTCGGCGACGAAGCGGATGAGGTCGCCCTCGGCGACGTCGCCCAGGCCCCAGATGGGCGTCATGTGGCGCTGCTTGTCGAGCTTGAGGCCGTCCTGGTTGACGCCGCGGTCGAGGTGGACGGCCAGCTGCGGTACGCGCAGCAGCGGACGGTCGACGTTGACGAGGTGGTGGCTGCCGTCCCGCAGGGTGACCCGGCCGGACAGGCCGAGGTCGCGGTCGAGCCAGGTGTTGAGGAGCGTGCCGCCGTAGAGCTCGACGGCGACCTGCCGCCAGCCGTGCGCCCCGGTGTCGGGCAGCGGCTTGACGCGCAGGTTGGGGGAGTCGGTGTGGGCCCCGATGATGCGGAACGGGGTGGCGGCGCCCGCCCCCTCGGGGACGTACCAGGCGATGATGGCGCCGCCGCGCAGCACGTACTTGCCGCCGGTCTGCCCGTCCCAGGCGTCGGTCTCCGCGACCTGGCGGAAACCGGCCTTCTCCAGCCGCTCGGCGGTGTTCGCCACCGCGTGGTACGGCGACGGGCTGGCCGCGAGGAAGGTCATCAGGTCGTCGGTGTGGCCGCGGTCGAAGCGGTGCGCAGAGCTCATTCGTTCAGGATAAGGATCAGGGCAAGAGCCGGGCGGCCTTTCGGCGCCCGGCTCCTGCCCCTTGAGCCTGTGTGTTCGTGACTTAGAACGCGGCCTCGTCCAGCTCCATCAGCGACTGGTCGACCGACTCGGCGAGCGAGCGCTCGACGGAGAGGGCCGGCAGGACCGTGTGGGCGAAGAACTTCGCCGCCGCGATCTTGCCCGTGTAGAACGCCTTGTCCTTGGCGGAGGCGGCCGGCAGCTTCTCGGCCGCGACCGACGCGCCCTTGAGGAGCAGGTAGCCGACGATGACGTCACCGGAGGCCATCAGCAGGCGGGTGGTGTTCAGGCCCACCTTGTAGATGGACTTGACGTCCTTCTCGGTGGCGGCGAGGTCGGTCAGCATCGCGCCGACGATCCCCTCCAGGTCCACCGCGGCCTTGGCGAGCTTCTCGCGGGCGTCGGCGAGCTCCTCGCCGCCGGCGGCCTCCGCGAGGAACTTCTTGATCTCCTCGGAGAGGGTGGTCAGCGCCTGGCCCTGGTCGCGGACGATCTTCCGGAAGAAGAAGTCCTGGCCCTGGATGGCGGTGGTGCCCTCGTAGAGCGTGTCGATCTTCGAGTCGCGGATGTACTGCTCGATCGGGTACTCCTGCAGGTACCCGGAGCCGCCGAAGGTCTGCAGGGACTGCGCCAGCTGCTCGTAGGACTTCTCCGAGCCGTAGCCCTTGACGACCGGCAGCAGCAGGTCGTTGAGGCCGTGCAGCTTCTTGGCCTCCTTCAGGGACTCCTCGTCGCCCGCGGCCTCCTTGGCCAGGATCTCGTCCTGGACGGAAGCGGTGTAGAGGACGAGGGCGCGCATGCCCTCGGCGTACGCCTTCTGCGTCATCAGCGAGCGGCGCACGTCGGGGTGGTGCGTGATGGTGACCTTCGGGGCGGCCTTGTCCGTGAAGGCGGCCAGGTCCGGGCCCTGCACGCGCTCCTTGGCGTACTCCAGGGCGTTGAGGTAGCCGGTGGAGAGGGTGGCGATCGCCTTCGTGCCGACCATCATGCGGGCGAACTCGATGATCATGAACATCTGGCGGATGCCGTCGTGCTTCTCGCCGATGAGCCAGCCCTTGGCGGGGTGCTTGTCGCCGAAGGTCATCTCGCAGGTGTTGGAGGCCTTCAGGCCCATCTTGTGCTCGACGTTGGTGGCGTAGACGCCGTTGCGCTCGCCCAGCTCGCCGGTCTCGAAGTCGAACTCGTACTTCGGCACGAGGAAGAGGGACAGGCCCTTGGTGCCCGGGCCGTGGCCCTCGGGGCGGGCGAGGACGTAGTGGAGGATGTTCTCCGCCATGTCGTGCTCACCGGAGGTGATGAAGCGCTTCACACCCTCGATGTGCCAGGAGCCGTCCTCCTGCTTGATCGCCTTGGTGCGCCCGGCGCCCACGTCCGAGCCGGCGTCCGGCTCGGTGAGCACCATGGTGGAGCCCCACTGCTTGTCCACCGCGAGCTTCGCGATGTGCTTCTGCTGCTCGGTGCCCTCGTCGTAGAGCACGCCCGCGAAGGCGGGGCCGGAGGAGTACATCCAGACGGCGGGGTTCGAGCCCAGGATGGTCTCGGCGAAGCCCCAGAGCAGCGAGCGCGGCGTGGTGGTGCCGCCGATGCCCTCCGGGATGCCCAGACGCCACCACTCGGCGTCCATGTACGCCTGGTAGCTCTTCTTGAACGACTCCGGGACCGGCGCCGTATTGGTCTCCGGGTCGAAGACGGGCGGGTTGCGGTCCGTGTCCACGAAGGAGGCGGCCAGCTCGTTCTCCGAGAGGCGGGCGATCTCCGACAGCACGCTCTTCGCCGTCTCGACGTCCATTTCCCCGAAGGGGCCGGTGCCGTACAGCTTGTCGCGGCCGAGGACCTCGAAAAGGTTGAACTCGATGTCGCGGAGATTGGACTTGTAGTGGCCCATGACAGACGGCTCCGTAAGGGACGGGAGGGCGATCCTCTATGCGTACCGGTCAGTAAGCAGCATGATGCTACCCGTCGGTAATAAGGCGCAACCCCTGATCGCCCAACTGTGACTGGTTACGCTTTGGCCCATGTACGGCTACGACCAGAACGCGGCACAGCAGGGCTACGCGCCCCCGCAGCAGCCCGGCGGCTACGGCGAACAGCCGCTCTACCCCGAGCCGTCGCCCCCGTCCCTCGCGGATGCGGTCCGTGCCTTCACCACGGGCCAGATGTCCGCCGAGGACTTCCAGACGATCTTCGCCAACTCCAAGGTGTACTGCCCGCGCGGCGAGAACCCCGGTTTCCTGGCCCTGCACAACACGCAGCAGCCGGTGATCCCGATGTTCACCTCGCTGAAGGAGCTGCGCCGGTACGCGGGCAAGGAGTCCAAGTACTTCGTGATCACCGGTGCGGAGGTGATAGACCTGCTGCCGACCGGTTACGGCTTCGTCCTGGACATGGAGGGCGATCACCGGATCGTCTTCGACGCGAAGTCGGTGGAGCAGATGGTCGACTTCGCGATGCGCAGGATGTACGGCTAGACGCCGTCGCCCCGCGGCCGGCCGGCCGGGCCGGGCCCCGTCCCGGGGCCCGCTCAGCGCACCGCGCGGCGGTACAGCCGTTCGATCGCGTCACCGAAGTACGTGCTGTACGAGGTCTCCTCGTCGCCGCCCTCGTCCTTGCCGCCCAGGACGCCCACAAGGGTGCCCAGGCCCGTGGCCGGGTCCACGTCCGTGAGGAACGGGCTGCCGCTCGTGCCGTTGGGCAGCCCCTCGCACGCGAAGCGCTGCTGGGTGGCGCTCTCGGCCTCGGTGGCGTTCTGGCAGGCGACCGGCCGTTCCCCGGCGTTCGGGTAGCCGAGCACCCGCGCGGGCAGCCGCCGGGGCCCGCCGAAGCGGAGCTCCTCGGCGCCCGTGACCCCCTCGATCTCCCCCCTCGGGTCACCGGTCGCCGGCCTCAGGCGCAGGAAGGCCACGTCGTGGTCCGGGTCGCGGTTCCTGGCCCACTCGGGGTCGATGTCGATCGAGCCGGGCACCCATACCCCGTACGGCGCCTTGCCGTCCTTGTACCCCGGCACGAATGCCAGGTCGGTGCGGAAGCCGTCCATGTACACGCAGTGCGCGGCGGTGACGATCAGGTCGCGGCGCGGGCTGTGCACCACGCTCGCGGTGCAGCCGTGCACCGGCTCGCCCTGGGCGGTGTAGAACAGCGGTCCCACGGCCGCCGACGTCGCCGCCTCCGTCGCGGTGAGCGGCTCGGAGGGGGTCAGCGGACCGGTGCGGCCGCCGCGGCGCGTGCCGGCGTGGGGCCTCCCGTCCGGCGGGACGGACTCCACGACCCCCTGCAGCGCGGACGCGGCCTTCTTGCCCAGCTCCCACGGCTCCTTGTAGTGCCCGGTGGCGTCACCGTCGGCCAGCGGTGTGTCCGTGGCCGCTCCGCGGTTGGCCACGAGCAGGCCGACGACGGCCAGGGCCAGCACGGCGGCGAGGAGGGCGGCGGCGTATCTCAGGCGCATTGATCAAGTGTCCACCCTTCGATCGGAATGATGCGTTCCGTGTCCGGGGAATGGATGGGGCCTTGTTAGTTGTTCACCATTCAACTAAATTGAACGGACGACCGAGGAGGCTGACATGCCCGCAGTGACTGTCGACAATCCGCTGATCCTGCCGCGCGTGGCCGCGCCCGCCGGCGGCACGCAGCGCCCGGTGCTGCACGTCGGCACCGCTCCGGGGGGCTTCGAGGGCGAGGGGTTCCCGGTCCGCCGGGCCTTCGCGGGGATCGACTACAGGTACCTCGACCCGTTCATCATGATGGACCAGATGGGTGAGGTGGAGTACGCCCCGGGCGAGCCCAAGGGCACCCCGTGGCACCCACACCGCGGCTTCGAGACCGTGACCTACTTGATCGACGGCACCTTCGTCCACCGCGACTCCCACGGGGGCGGCGGCACGATCCAGGACGGCGACACCCAGTGGATGACCGCCGGGTCCGGCCTGCTGCACATCGAGGCGCCCCCGGAGGCGCTCGTTGTCAGCGGCGGGCTCTTCCACGGCCTCCAGCTGTGGGTGAACCTGCCGAAGAAGGACAAGATGATGGCCCCCCGCTACCAGGACATCGGCCGCGGCAAGGTCACGCTGCTCACCTCGTCCGACGGCGGCGCGCTGCTCCGCCTGATCGCCGGTGACATCGACGGCCACCGGGGCCCGGGCATCACCCACACGCCCATCACGATGATGCACGTGTCCCTCAGCCCCGGCGCCGAGCTCACCCTGCCCTGGCGGCCCGGGTTCAACGCCCTCGCCTACGCCCTCGCCGGGCGCGGCACGGCCGGCCCCGGGCAGCGGCCGTTCCGTACGGGCCGGACCGTGGTCTTCGGCGACGGCGACTCGCTGACGCTCAGGGCGGACGCGACGCAGGAGTCCCGGAGCCCGGACTTCGAGGTCGTGCTGCTCGGCGGGCAGCCGATCCGGGAGCCGATGATGCACTACGGGCCCTTCGTGATGAACACGCACGCGGAGCTGGCGCAGGCCTTCGAGGACTTCCAGGCGGGACGGCTGGGCCGGATCCCGGCCGACGCCGCCTAGCCTCCGGCCCGGTCCGCCTGGCCTCCGGCTCCGTTCGCCCAGCCTCCGGCCTGGTCCGCCGGGCCGGGGGCGTGCTCCAGCGCGCCGCCGCTTTGTCCTCAACCGCCGGACGGGCTCGCAACCCGGCCCGTCCGGCGCCTTAAGTGATCGCCTCGAAGTGCACGTCCGAGTCCGTCTCGTACAGCTCGAACCAGATGTTCTTGCCCTCGCCGCGCGGGTCGACGCCCCAGGCCCCGGCCAGGATCTCCATCAGCACCAGGCCGCGCCCGGAGGAGGCCATCTCGCCCGGATGGCGCCGGTGCGGCAGTTCGTCGCTGGCGTCGGCGACGTCGACGCGGAGGCGGCGGCCACCGGCCCGGCCCGATATCTCGGCGGTCAGCACCGCGTCCCCGTCCGTGTGGACCAGCACATTGGTGATCATCTCGGAGACCATCAGCACCGCCGAGTCGGTCTGGTCCCCGTCGGGCCAGTCATGCATCAGTTCGCGGATCTGATGCCGGGCGTCCGCGATGCGCTCGGGCTCGGCCTGGGCGACGGTCAGGCCGGTGCGGCGGGCCGGGCGGGGCGCCGCGGCGGGTGCGCCCACGTCGGCCGGGGCCGGGGCCTCGCGGCGCAGGAGCAGCAGGGCGATGTCGTCCTCGCGGCGGTCGATGAGCGGGCCGGTGGTGTAGTGGGACGGCGGGCCGTGCACGGCCTGGACGAGGGTGTCGGCGAGCTCCTCCAGATTGCCGCCGTCCTCGTCGAGCGGGTGGCCCTCGATGATCTCGCGCAGCCTGTTCCAGCCGGTCTCCAGGTCGTGGCCGCCGGTCTCGATGAGTCCGTCCGTGCACACCAGCATCGTCTCGCCCGAATCCAGGACGATCCGGCTGGTGGGGTAGTCGGTGTCGGGGATGATCCCCAGCGGCAGTCCGCCCGCCGTGGGGCGGACGAGCATGGTGCCGTCGCTGAGCCGGATCGCGGGCTCGGGGTGCCCGGCCCGGGCGATGACCAGCAGCCCGCTGCTGGGGCAGACCTCGATGTAGAGGCAGGTGGCGAAGCGCTGGTCCTCGGCCGTGTCTTCGGAGTAGCCGTCCCCATTGATGCCGGCGAGGAAGCGGGAGGCGCGGGAGAGGACCGCGTCGGGGTGGTGGCCCTCGGAGGCGTACGCGCGCAGGGCGATCCGCAGCTGGCCCATGAGCCCGGCGGCCCGTACGTCGTGGCCCTGGACGTCGCCGATGACCAGGGCGATCTTCCCCGACGGCAGCGGGATCATGTCGTACCAGTCGCCGCCTACCTCCAGGCCGCCGCCGGTGGGCACGTACCGCGCCGCCACGGTCATGCCGGGGATGTCGGGCTGGACGGTGGGCATCATCGAGCGCTGCAGGCCCACGGTCAGCTCGCGCTCGGTCTCGTGGAGGCTGGCCCGCCCCAGGGCCTGGGCGAGCATCCGGGCGACCGTGGTGAGCACCGAGCGCTCGTCGGGGGTGAAGGAGACCGGGACGCTGAAGCCGGCCATCCAGGCGCCGATGGTGCGCCCCGCGTTGATCAGCGGGAGGAAGGCCCAGGACTGCCTGCTGAAACGTTCCACCAGGGGGTAGACGCCGGGAAAGCGGCGCCGGTAGTCCTCCGGGCTTGGCAGGTACACCGCGCGGCCGGTGCGGATGACCTCGGCGGCCGGGTCGGCGGCGTCCATGGACTGGTCGAGGAAGTCGTCCATGTCGTGCGGGGCGTAGCCGTGGTGGCCGATGAGCTTGACGCGGCCGCCCTCGTTGGCGAAGACGGCCAGCCCCGACGGCTCGAAGCCCGGCATCGAGAGCATCGCCGCCACCCGCAGCACCTCGGACGTCGAGCGCGCCTCGGCCAGCGCCCGGCCCGCGTCCAGCAGGAAGGCCTCGCGGTTGCGCCGCCAGTCACCCGTGACCGGCGTACGGGCCGCGGAGGTGCCCGGCTGCGGCTCGGGGACCTCCTGGATGGTGCCCACCAGGGAGTAGTCGGCCCCGCGCCCGTACGGCTTGGTGCGGCTGCGCACGGTGCGCAGCACCCGGCCCTCGTCGTCCACGATCCGGATGCGCGCCTCGGCGAGGGTGCCCTCGGCCACGGCGAGGTTGATGATGCCCTGCACCTCGACCCAGTCCACCGCGTGGAACCGGGCCCGGGCCGCGGACTCGGTGAGCTCCACCCGGGTGGGGGGCAGGCCCAGCAGCCGTGCGCCCTCGGCGTCGAACGTGACGGTGCGCGAGACGTTGTCCCATTGCCACAGGCCGGTCGCGACGGCGGCCAGCACGTCCTCGGTGCGCATTGCCCTACTTTATGCAGGTCTGTGGAGGGGAGACCACCGAAGCCGGGTGGGGCGATACCCTTGCTTGGTGCTGTATGCACACTGACCGCACGCTGACCCAGGCCCGCGGTCTTCTGCAGCGCCACTCCCGATCAACACCCTCGACCACGACTTGGATGAATGATGCATCGGTACCGGTCCCACACCTGCGGCGAGCTCCGTGCGGCTGACGTCGACACCGACGTGCGACTGAGTGGCTGGCTGCACAATCGGCGCGACCTGGGCGGCATCCTCTTCATCGACCTGCGCGACCACCACGGCCTGGTCCAGCTGGTGGCCCGCCCCGGCACCCAGGCGAACGAGGCGCTGAGCCACCTCACCAAGGAGACCGTCGTCCGCGTCGACGGCAAGGTCATGAGCCGCGGCGCCGACAACGTCAACCCCGAGCTGTCCACCGGCGAGATCGAGGTCGAGGTCACCGAGGTGGAGGTGCTCGGCGCTGCCGAGCAGATCCCCTTCACGATCAACGCCGATGACGGGGTGAACGAGGAGCGCCGTCTGGAGTACCGCTTCCTCGACCTGCGCCGCGAGCGCATGCACCGCAACATCATGCTGCGCTCC
This sequence comes from Streptomyces sp. NPDC026206, assembly GCF_040638465.1. NCBI lineage: Bacteria > Bacillati > Actinomycetota > Actinomycetes > Kitasatosporales > Streptomycetaceae > Streptomyces > Streptomyces sp. NPDC026206. The sequence goes on along the minus strand of NZ_JBEZYL010000003.1, from coordinate 158,922 downwards.
GCCGTCATCTCCGCGCTGCGCCAGAAGATGACCTCCCTGGGCTTCAACGAGCTGGCCACCCCGATCCTGTCCGCCACCTCACCCGAGGGCGCGCGCGACTTCCTGGTGCCCTCGCGTCTGCACGCGGGCAAGTTCTACGCGCTGCCGCAGGCCCCGCAGCAGTTCAAGCAGCTGCTGATGATCGCGGGCTTCGACCGCTACTTCCAGATCGCGCCGTGCTTCCGCGACGAGGACGCCCGCGCCGACCGTTCGCCGGGCGAGTTCTACCAGCTCGACATGGAGATGTCCTTCGTCGAGCAGGAGGACGTCTTCCAGGTCATCGAGAAGGTCATGACCGACCTCTTCGAGGAGTTCGGCAACGGCCGCCACGTCACCTCCCCCTTCCCGCGCATCCCCTTCCGCGAGGCGATGCTGAAGTACGGCTCCGACAAGCCGGACCTGCGCGCCAAGCTGGAGCTCGTCGACGTCTCCGGCGTCTTCGCCGACAGCGGCTTCAAGGCCTTCGCCGGCAAGCACGTCCGTGCGCTGGCCGTGCCGGACACCGCCGGTCAGTCCCGCAAGTTCTTCGACGGCCTGGGCGAGTACGCGGTCGAGCAGGGCGCGAAGGGCCTGGCCTGGGTCCGGGTGGGCGAGGGCAACCAGCTCTCCGGCCCGATCGCGAAGTTCCTCACGGAAGAGGACGTCAAGGCGCTCGTCGAGGCCCTGGGCCTGGAGCCCGGCCACGCCGTCTTCTTCGGCGCGGGCGAGTTCGACGAGGTCTCCAAGATCATGGGCGCGGTCCGCGTCGAGGCCGCCAAGCGCGCCGGCCACTTCGAGGAGAACGTCTTCCGCTTCTGCTGGATCGTCGACTTCCCGATGTACGAGAAGGACGAGGAGACGGGCAAGGTCGAGTTCTCCCACAACCCCTTCTCCATGCCCCAGGGCGGCCTGGAGGCCCTGGAGACGATGGACCCGCTGGACATCCTGGCCTGGCAGTACGACATCGTCTGCAACGGCACCGAGCTGTCCTCCGGCGCCATCCGTAACCACGAGCCCGAGGTCATGTACAAGGCCTTCGAGATCGCCGGTTACTCGAAGGACGAGGTCGAGAAGGAGTTCGGCGGCATGCTGCGCGCCTTCAAGTTCGGCGCCCCGCCGCACGGCGGCATCGCCCCGGGCGTCGACCGCATCGTGATGCTGCTGGCCGACGAGCCGAACATCCGCGAGACCATCGCGTTCCCGCTCAACGGCAACGCGCAGGACCTGCTGATGGGCGCCCCGAGCGAGGTCGACGAGTCCCGCCTGAAGGAGCTGCACCTCTCGCTGCGGAAGCCGCAGGCGAAGTAACACGCGCAGGCACGGCGTGCCGGGCCCGATGGCGCCCGGCACGCCGGGCGCCGGTTGTCCCCGATCGCCGGACGGGCTCGCATCCGAGCCCGTCCGGCGATGTGCGTCGCAGCGCCCCCGAGCCCTCCACCGACCGCGGCGGGGAGCGGAATTCAGCCTGTCCGGCGACCTGTCCGGCGACCGGGGACATCAGTAGCCACGGGCCGCACTCATCGGCACCCGCGGGCAGCACCCCGCCGCGTTGTGCACCGCCCGCGACAGCCGCCCCGGCGTCAGCCGGTGGCCGTACAGCACGGCCGTCGCGCCGTACTCCGCAACCGCCATCAGCTCCGTCTCGCCCAGTTCCTCGGCGACGACGACGAGCGGCGCCCGGTCGGCACGGACCATGCGCCGCAGGGCCGTCGCGGCACCGGCGTCGTGCCGCCCCATGAGCAGGATGTCGACGGCGGCCCCCGCCTCGCCCCGGCGGGCGACGCCGATGCCGGGCAGCGCGCGCAGCTGCCGGACAATGCGGTGCCTGCCCAGCTCGTCGGCGGCATGGACGCTTACGGTGATGCGTTTTTCGAACATTGCTCTTCCTCGTCTCCCCGCGTAACCGAACACCCTCAGCGTGCCGGTACGGGCTGAACGAACGATTGCTGAACGATCAACGCATATGGGAAGGGCCCGGAACCGCGTGGTTCCGGGCCCTTCCCGCGTGCTGCCTCAAGGCTCAGGCCGCGGACTCCTCGCCGCCGCCGAAGCGCTCGCGGTAACCGGCCAGGTCATCCTCGGTGATCTTCGCGAAGAGCACCGGCGGCACGGTGAAGGGAGTGCCCGCCGGGATGAAGGACAGCGACTTGGCCTCGTCGGAGGTCACCCACGTGGCGCGCTTCTGACCGGGTGCGGTCTCCGTGAGCTGGAACGCCGAGCGCATGGCCGCGGCGGACGCCGGGATGAACGGCTCGGAGACGATCGAGTAGAGGTGGATGAGGTTCATCGCCGTGCGCAGCGTCAGCGCGGCGCCCTCGGGGTCGGTCTTGATCTCCAGCCAGGGGGCCTTGCTCTCCAGGTAGGAGTTGCCCGCGCTCCACAGGGCGCGCAGCGCCTGCGCCGCCTTGCGGAACTGCATCTCCTCCATGTGCCGCTCGTACTCGGCGAGCAGCTCCGCGATCTGGCGGCCCAGCTCGGCCTCGGCGGCGCCCGCCTCGCTGCCCGCGGGGACGTCGTCACCGAAGCGCTTGCGGGAGAAGGACAGGACGCGGTTGACGAAGTTGCCGAGGACGTCGGCGAGGTCCTTGTTGACCGTGGCCGAGAACAGCTCCCACGTGAAGGACGTGTCGTCCGACTCGGGGGCGTTGGCCATCATGAAGTAGCGCCAGTAGTCGGCGGGCAGCAGCTCCAGGGCGTCATGCGTGAAGACGCCGCGCTTCTGGGACGTGGAGAACTTGCCGCCGTAGTAGTTGAGCCAGTTGAAGGCCTTGACGTAGTCGACCTTCTTCCACGGCTCGCGGGTGCCGAGCTGCGTGGCCGGGAACATCACCGTGTGGAAGGGGACGTTGTCCTTGCCCATGAACTGGGTGTAGCGGACGTCGTCGGCCTCGTACCACCACGACTTCCAGTCGCGGCCGGCCGGGTCCTGGGCCGCCCACTCCTTGGTGGCACCGATGTACTCGATCGGGGCGTCGAACCAGACGTAGAAGACCTTGCCGTCGGCCGCCAGCTCCGGCCACGTGTCGGCCGGGACCGGAACGCCCCAGTCCAGGTCACGCGTGATGGCACGGTCGTTCAGGCCCTCGGTCAGCCACTTGCGGGCGATGGAGGAGGCCAGCACCGGCCAGTCCTTGCCGTGCTCGTCGATCCACGCCTCGACCTCGACCTGCAGCTTCGACTGGAGCAGGAAGAGGTGCTTGGTCTCGCGCACCTCCAGGTCACTGCTGCCGCTGATCGCCGAACGGGCGTCGATCAGGTCCGTCGGGTCCAGGACGCGGGTGCAGTTCTCGCACTGGTCGCCGCGCGCCTTGTCGTAGCCGCAGTGCGGACACGTGCCGACGATGTAGCGGTCGGGCAGAAAGCGGCCGTCGGCCAGGGAGTAGACCTGGCGGATCGCCCGCTCCTCGATGAACCCGTTCTTCTGCAGCTGGCGCGCGAAGTGCTGGGTGATTTCCCGGTTCTCGGCGGAGGAGCTGCGGCCGAAGTAGTCGAAGGAAAGAGCGAAGCCCTCGTAGATCGCCTTCTGCGCGTCGTGCTGCTGGGCGCAGAACGCGTCCACAGGCAGCCCGAGCTCCTTGGCGCCGAGCTCGGCGGGCGTGCCGTGCTCGTCGGTGGCGCAGATGTAGAGCGTCTCGCGGCCCGTCTGACGCAGGTAGCGGGCGTACACATCCGCCGGGAGCATGGACCCCACCATGTTGCCCAGGTGCTTGATCCCGTTGATATACGGAAGGGCGCTGGTGATGAGGTGTCGAGCCATTGCGGCTGCTCCCTGGTCGGTGTGTGTCTGGGATTTAGATGCACCTTTAGCGTATCCGAGGGGCAGGGGGGCGTTGCGCGGTGATTATGACGGCTGTGTCAAGCGTTCGGGCCCGCCGCGGAGCGGCCGGGCCGTAGCCTTGTCCGTCACCGAACAGGCACGGAGAGTGGTGTACGGACCTGTGGCCGCGGGGTACCCACTCTGTCAGGAGAGGGGAACTCATGCTCGAAAAGAGCGCTCACCTTCCGGTCAACCATCGGTACTTCGGCAGCCAGTTCCAGCTGTGGCGGCATGACGCGGGCATCAGCCGGGAGGAGCTGGCGGAGGCGGTGCAGTACTCGGCCGAACTGATCAAGTCGGTCGAACAGGGCCGGAGGCGGGTTCCGCCGAGGGTGGCGGAGATCGCGGACGAGATGTTCGGGGCGCGGGGGAAATTGGCAGCAGGGCTCTCCTACCTCACGAAGGAGTCGTTGCCCCTGCGGGCGCATGACCTCATGCAGCGCGAGAGCGAGACGGTTTTGCACAGCTCGTACGAGACCGTTCTCATCCCGGGGCTGCTGCAGACCGAGCCGTACGCGCGGGCGTTGCTCAGCGGCACATGGCCGCCGGTCGAGCAGGACCTGGCGAACGAACGGCTGGCCATTCGGCTGAGCAGGCAAGCGCTTCTGACCCGCAAGCCGTTGATCCCCTTCACGTTCGTCGTGTTCGAGGCCGCTCTGCGGAGCCCTGTGGGCGGTAATGCGGTGCAGAAGGACCAGTTGCTGCACCTGTTGGAGGCCGGGCGACGTTGCAATGTCGCGCTCCAGGTGCTGCCCTTTGAACGGGTCACTTCTTCTGCGCTGAGTGGTGCGCTGTTGATTCTCGAGTCCGAGGACCACGAGCGCACGGCCTTCGTCATGGGGCAGTCGACGAGCCGTCTGGTGACTGAGCGGCCCGAGGTCAGCGCGCTCGAACAGCGCTATGGAAGGATCTGCTCCCAGGCATTGGACCCGGACGATTCTGCACGTTTCATCGAGCGGATTGCGGAAGAGCTATGAGTACTGAGCTGGTCTGGCGCAAGTCGAGTTACAGCGATGACGAGGGCGTCGCATGCGTCGAGGTGGCCACCGCCCCCCTCACCGTCCACGTCCGTGACTCCAAGCGGCCGAACGGCCCCCGAATAACCTTCGGCACCCCCGCCTGGGCGGCGTTCGTGAGCCGCACGGTCACGAACTAGGACCGGTCTCAGCCCTGGGCGGGCGTGAGCCCAAGGGCTCGGAAGGTGACGCGCTGGTCGAACCACAGCAGCGTCACCGTCACCGCGGCCATGACGAGCCCGACCGCGACGTGGCCGGCCGTGGAGGTGACCGGGGCGCCGACGACGCCCAGCAGGCCGTGGACGGCGAGGCGCAGGGCGACCAGGGCGAACACGATCTTGCGGGTGCGGGAGTTCTTCAGCATGGCCTTCACGAGCTTCGCGCGGCGGCGCAGCACCGTCAGGCCGATCACGATGTTCACCGCTGCGATCGCGACCAGGACCATCCACGCGCCGTCCCACGCCTTGCACAGGTCGAACGCCGCGGCCAGGGCGCCTTCGAAGGCGAAGAACCACACCGGCAACGGCTTCACCCCGGACAGGTCGGTGGTCTGTGCCTTCTCGCTCTGTCGCTCGGTGATGCCGTTCATGTGCCCCGCCCCTTGTGGTGATGTGGTGTGCCGTCCTGCCGACACCCACGATCATTCCGCTCGGCGAACGCGGTGCGCAGAGCCGGGCGTCCCCCTTCTCCCATGACAAATGTCGTACCGGCCCGGGGCCCGGGGCGGAGCCCCGGTTTCGGGAAGGGGCGGGACCGGGGAGAACTCACCCCGCCCAAGCACCGGCCCCCTCGCCCGGCGTGCGGTTCCAGGCGAGGATCTTGTCCGCCACCTCCTGCAGGCGGGCGTCGCCGGGCCGCACGGCGATCTCGAAGTGCGCCTCGTGCAGGGGCTTGAGGTCGCCGCCCCAGGTCACGACGCCTTCGCAGTCGGCGAGGATGTGCCGGATCGTTTCGACCTGTGGGGGGAAGAGGCCGTCGCGTGCCGTGAGGGGGTACGAGGCGGGGCGGACGCACACCGCCGTGCCGGAGGCGTGGTTGCTCTCGTGGGGGGCCGCGAAGGCGCCGGGGGCGACGTGGGCGCGGACGTCACCGGTGCCCAGGGCCTGGACCTCGTAGTGGAACCGGCGGAGCACGTGCACCAGTACGGTCTCCACCTCCCCGATCCGCAGCGGCACCGCCAGGCCCGTGCCGGGAACGGGTCGGGTCCAGATCCAGCCGCCGTCGTCGGCGCCTTCCTCCATGCCCCAGCCGTTTGCGCTCGGCTTCCCGGCGCTCGGGGCCAGGGCGGGGCCCGGGGCCGCCCACGCGGCGGCACTCCCGGTCGCCGACGAGAGCCCGGCGGCTCCGGCGATGACGACCGTTCGCTTCAGAACGCTACGGCGCGATATTTCCGATGCCACAGGAACAGCCTTCCTTCTCGATTCCTACCGCCGACGGAGGATGCTGTTGTACTTCTCGAAGACCTCGTACAGCCGCAGCTGCTTTCGCGCCTGCTCCGAGCCCTGGGAATTACGCAGAGCCCCGAATATCTCGCTCGACGTGCCCTCCAGGGCCGGTAGGCGAACGGCGCCCTTTCCCAGCGAGCCGTTCCACGCCTCGACGGCCGCCGGAACCTCTCTCCGGGCCGTCGCCGTACGCAATTGCCACAGCACGGGGGCCTGTACAAGGGCCTTGCGGATGCCGAGCTTCCGCGCCAGTGAGGTGATGTGCCTGTCGTAGTGGATCACGTTCTCCAGGCATTCCGTCGTACTGGAAGGACCGATGGCGCCCTTCTCGGGAACCCACATCGATTCCATGCAGGCACGGATGTCCCTGAGCAGCGCGGGCCAGTAGGTACGGGAGAAGTCGACGTCGGGCCTCTGCGGGGGGACGGGGTCGAAGGAGTTCTGCCCCATGTCGCGGCCCGACAGGATGTTGTTGTCGATCTCGATCCGGCCGTCGCCGCTGCCGACGCTGACGGTCGCTATCTGGTCGAACGCCCAGTTCTCCGGCAGTGAGTGGCCGAGGTTGCCCGAGAAGCCGGCCGACATGTCGGAGACGAAGCTGTGCGTCGCGAATCCAGCCGTCGACACCCGGGAGCACACGTTGCGCGGGCCGTAGATGCCGACGCCGTATTTTCCACCGAGGCTTTCCAGCTGCCGGTTGATGCCCCGGAAGTGCGGAATGATGTTGTCCGTGACTTCCTGGTCGACGGCGTCGTAGTCGACGGCGAAGTACAGGTACGTGCCGGATTTGAATCCGTATCCGGATGCCGCCGCGAAGGCGGCGAGGGAATCGGCGGTGCCCTGGTCCTCGTTGAAATAGGACGAGGATCCGCCATAGGTCTGGTAGATCGGGAAGACCCGCAGGCCCTTGGTCCTGATGACCTCCAGTTCACCGGGCTGGATCTTCTTGTTGAGCGAGGCGCCGTCGACATTGGTCAGGTAGCGCCCCGCGACCTCGTAACCGGCGGCCTTGAGCGCGTCGGCGCGCGCGGGGGTGATCTCCGTGACGCAGTCGAGGGCCGTTCCCTTGCGGGTGTTGTCGCCCGTGGACACCAGGAGCGAGGCCCAGGTCTGGAAGTCGCCCCGGCCGGTGAGCGGGAGCTTGACGAAGTCCTGGAAGGCGCGGACGGCGTCCGAGAGGGCGGCTGTGAAGGTGGCCGTGAAGGAGGCGCCGCGGCGTTTGTTGAAGACCATGGCCGCGCTGAACAACTGCACGAAAGGACCCGTGGAGCCGGTGGAGACGGGATTGTTCTTGATCCCCTCCCTGGTGGCGGGACCGAACAGGCCGTTCGCCGTCTCGTCGTTCATGCCGAGCTGGTATTGGACGGCGAACAGCAACGCCTTCTGCACGTCGCGGGAGAAGTGCCCGTCGCAGGGAACGATGAAGAAGTTCCGGCGGTGCACGAAGCTGCCGTTCATCCATTGCTGGATCTCGCGCACCTGTGCGCTGCCGTCGCCGGTCACTGCGTAGGCGTCCATGTTCAGCAGCGCCTTGAACACCTTGGGCGTGATGGTGTCGCCGGGGTGGACCCCGCTCACGCCCATGTCGGTCTTGAGCCCGGCGACCGAGCGCCGGACGCGGTCGTTGTACGTGCCGTCGATGTCGCCGCCGTCGTAGCCCTTGCAGTAGAGGCCGGACTGGATGATTCGGACGATATTGGCCGGCGGAACGGTGCTGTGGTCGATGACGGGCCACTTGGCGGTGAGGGCGGCGAGTGTCCCCGGCCCGAAGTTGTCGGCCAGGGCGGTGATGCCGAGCTCGTACTGCAGGCAGCGCGTGAGCGCGTACATGGTCGGCCACCCGGGCCTGCCGTTCTCCTCGACCTTGTTGATTCCCGGCACGTTCCCATAGACGGTGTTGATGAATCTCTGCGCTTTGCGCACCATCTCGTCGGCCATGCTGATGCCCTTCACTCGACTGGCGTGCGGGTGTCAACGGTGCAAAAACCAGAGCCGGTTGGCGGTGGGGCGGGATCCGTTGGTATGGCATCACGGGGGATGGCGCGCGGGGGTGAACATGTGAGCGATCGGCCGGAATGCGGGCCCCTGATGGCTGAACTTCTTGGTGCAATATGAGCCTTGAGCTCCGGGCCCCGGGGTCCGAGCGTTGCTTCTGAAGGAATGGGTGGGTTGGTACAACCCACCCACCCTCCCAAGTGCCGCTGTAGCACACGGAGATGACTTTTCGTGACCGGCTTGCGACGCCGCGTCGTAACGCCCTAGCGTGCGCAGCAACAAACAACCCCGGCAGGTGCTAGCAACACCATGCCGGGGTCTCACCATCAAGATCGAGACTCTAGGGCGATCCTGTGGCTTACGAAGACTCTAACGCTGCCCCGCACGCGTCTGCACCCCTCATGGCCAACCCCGGCTACGGCAAGCGCCCCGCCCCGGGACAGCTGCCCCGCCGCAAGGGCGACTTCGCCCACCTGCCCCGGCGTGAGGCGGCCGTCGCCGCGCTGATCGACCGCCTTCCCGAGGGCGCGGCCATGGACGCGAAGACCCTCGCCAAGCTGAGCCCCGACTACGGCCAGGCCGCCTGCCGCACCGCGCTCAACCGGCTCCACGACGCCGGTCACCTGCGGCGTTTCCGCGAATGCGTGCCCGCTGCGGGTGGCGGAAGGCGCTGGGTGACCTACACCTGCTTCTCCCGGACGGCCCGGGACGACGGCTGGTGGGAACGGTTCCGGGCAGGGGACGTGGTCGAGGAGGAGGCACCGGGCCCGTCACCCGCCGCGCCCCGGCCCGCCGCCGCGCGTCCCACGCGCTCACAGGCTTACGCGGCGCTGGCCGCGTTGACCCGCGCCGCTGACCGGCTGGCCCTCTCGGCGGCCGACTGCGCCGCGCTCGAACCGCTCGCCGCGCAGTGGTTCGCGCGGGGCGCCGGTGAATCACAGCTGATCAGGGCCCTTACGGCCGGGCTGCCGACGCCGGTGCACTGCCCTGCCGCGCTGACGCGCAACCGGCTGATCGAAAAGCTCCCGCCGGAGCTGGAGCCCGTTCCCACGCGTCCGGTCCTCCGCGTCATGGAGTGCGCCGTCTGCGGCGTCCCCGGCCGCCCGGAAGCGCTCCCCGGCGGCATGTGCCGCGACTGCCGCGGCGAGCCCCGGCCTCCGGAGCCGTACGGCCTGACGGCCTCAGAGGTCCGCGCCCGCGTCGACCGACTGCGGGTGGCTGCCCGCACCCACGAAAGGATCACCTGCACATGACCGTCGTGCACGACGCGCCTCCCGACATCGGGGCACCATGTAGGGGAGGAGGCGACGCCATGACCCCCAGGACTGCCGACCAACCGCTGATTCACGTCGAGGAATTCGAGGAGCTCGCCCGCACGGCTCCTGAGAACGTACGGCTTGAGTTCATCAAAGGGAAGATCGAGGTCAAGCCGGTGCCGGACGGGGATCACAACGAGATCATCCAGTGGCTCCAGGAGTTGTGCATCCAGCAGTTCTCCGACTTGCGGTTGTACGGGGAGCGGGGCTTGAAGGTGGAGAGCTACCGCAAGGGGCGCGCGCGCCCTGACGGTGTTCTTGCGCCTCGCAGGCATTTCACCGGACATGGTGAGTGGTCCGACCCGGACGGCATCCTCATGGTGGTTGAGGTCACCTCGCACGACTCGGACACGAACCAGCGCGATCGTGTGGAGAAGCGCGATGGCTATGCCGCAGCAGGTATCCCGGTCTACCTCCTCATCGACCGCGACCACCGCACCGTCACCGTGCACTCTCAGCCGGAGGCAGGCGAGTATCGCAGTCTGACGTGTCGGCCGTACGGCAAGGAGATCGAGATCCCTGAACCGGTCGGCATCACCCTCGAAACGGCGGAATTGATGGACTTCGCAGACTGAAGCTGCCCGGTGGGCCGAGTCTTCCGAGCGCGGGGGAGACTTGCTTGTCGCCGGGGGTCTGCAGCCCCCCGGCAGTGTGAGCAGTCGGTCAGCTCAGCCGGGCATCGGCGTAGACGACCATCGCGTCGCGCTGGTAGACGGCCAGCCCATCGGCGATCTTGTCGTAGTTGGCACGGAACTGCGGGTCGTCGACGTAGGTCTGGGCCAGTCCCTTGTACGCGGCCGCGTTCGGGGTCCAGAACCGGCAGACGCCCTGGTAGTGGGCGTCCACTTCCGCCTGCACCGCAGGATCGGCAACCGGCGTACCGGCCACCATGAACTCCGCGAGGCGGATCATCTGCGCCGTCACCTCACGCTGCCACCGTTCCGTGTCCTCGGCGGTCATCGCCTCGACGGCCTGCCGGGACTCCTCCCACGCCTGCGGCCACCGCTCCCGTACCTCGGCCTCGGCCTCGGGGCGGGAGGGCTCGAACCCCTCGAACAGGTTCTCCGGCCTGTTGATCTTCGTCATGTCGTTGTTGTCCTTGCCTTCCTCCAGTTCGGCGATGGTCCGCCCGACCGTGCGGACCAGCGTCTCCAGCCGGTCCCGCTCCCCCCGCAGCCGCCGGTGGTGCTCGCGCAGCACGGCCACCCGATCGACCTGGGTGTCCAGAACCGCCTGGATCTCGCGCAGTCCCAGGTCCAGCTCCCGCATCAGCAGGATCTGCTGCAGCCGCAGCAGATCCGCCTCCTCGTAGTAGCGGTGCCCGTTACTCCCGATCCACGCAGGCGGCAGCAGACCGATCTCGTCGTAATGCCGCAGCGTCCGGGAAGTCACCCCGGACATCCGGGCCACATCCGCGATCGACCAGGCCATTGCCGTGCCTCCCATCGCCGGGCCGGTCTCTCCGGCCCCACAGAAGACGTTAGAAGTTGACGCAGCGGAAAGCGCAAGCCGGATCCGGCGAAGGCCGCCCCCGGTCTCCGGGAGCGGCCTTCGGGCGTTCTCGTTCTCGTGGGGCCGCCTACTGGACGATCCCGGCGGCCCGGGCCTCGGCCAGCCACTCGGGGAACTCGACCATGAGCTCCTGGTAGAGCGTCTCGTCCGACAGCAGGCGCGGCTCGCGGCCCGCGTGGAAGAACCCGGCGTTGTCGACGACGCGCTTCTGCGGCACGGACAGGTCGTCGAGCTTGCGCAGGAAGTCGAAGCCCTTGCCCTCCGGGTCGCCGAAACCGACGAACTGCCAGAAGATGGGCAGCTTCGCCGCCTCGCACAGCGCCTTCTCGGCGGCGGGCTTGCTGTAGGGCGCGCCGTCGGTCTGGAAGATGACGAAGGCCGGGTCGGTGCTGCCGGACTTCGTGTAGTGGTCGACCACGGCCTCGATCGCCCAGTGGTAGTTCGTCCGGCCCATGTGGCCGTACGACTCGTGGAGTTCCTGGATGCGGCCGCGGTGGTGGGCGAGGTCGATCTCCGCCGTGCCGTCGACGTCGGTGGAGAAGAAGACGACGGGCACGACGCCGTCGTCGTCGAGGTTGGCGGCCAGCCCCAGGGCCTGCTCGGCCAGGTGCTGGACGGTGCCGTCCTTGTAGTAGTTGCGCATGGAGCCCGAACGGTCCAGGACGAGGTAGACGGCCGCCCGCTGCCCGGCGAGGCCGTGCTTCTTCAGCGTGACGCCCGCCGACTTGTAGAGGCTGACCAGCGCGGGGGCGGTGTCCTGAACCTTCTCCAGGCTCACCGCGGCGGCCGACGGCTCGGCGGTCGGTACCTCGGCCACCGGCGCTTCGGCCACCGGTGCCTCGGCCACTGTCGCCTCAGCCGCTGTCGCCTCAGCCACCGGTGCCTCGGGCGCCGTCGCCCCGGCGGCCGACATCGCGGGCGCGGGCTCCGGGTCGGGGCCGGGGGCGGGCTCCGGGACCGGGTTGGGGTCGGGGGTCGGGACCGGCTCCGGCTCGGGGATGGGCTTCGGCTTCGGCATCGGCGTCGGCTCGGGCTCCGGCTGGGGCAGCGGCTCGGGGTGGGGCGGGCCGGGCGTGGGGATCGGGCCGAGCGGGCCCGGGTCCGGGACGCGCTCGGCGACGCGGTCGGCGCTCTCCGCGGTCGGCTGCGCCGGCACGGACACGGCGGCGGGGGTGGCGGCCGCGGCGGCGGGGGTGGCGGCCGCGGCGGTGTTGTCGGGCCCCGCACTCTGCTGGGGCAGGCTCGGTTCGTCGTGTGAGGCCGTCCTGGTCCGGCCGAACGCGTTCCGCAGCAGACTCCGAATGCCCATGGGGAGGTGTCCTTCATGTGTCTCGGGTGCGAGTGAAATGTCCATACTGCGGGGAAAAGTCCCCAGTCTTGACGACTACGTAAGGCTAGCTGTCAAGTCTGGTCCAGTACGTTCACACCCGACACGCCGCACGCGCGTGTTCTTTCGCGCATCAGGGGTCCCAAGAAATCGCCTCATCCGGAATCCAGTTCCCGTGGAAGCCCATCGGCACCCGCACCGGCAGGTGGATCCGGGCCACGGGCCCGGCCGCGAAGTCCTCGGCCGCCAGCACCACCAGGTCCGTGGCCTCGCGCAGCGGGTCGTACGCGAAGGCCAGCACCCAGCCCTCGTCCTCCGCCGCCTCCGGCGCCGCCGGTACGAATACCCCCTCGCCCACGTCGCCGCCCGCCGGAACGCGGAACTCCGTGATTGTTCCGCGCTCCAGGTCGTACTTCAGCAGCCCCGTTTCCCGCCTCGTTTCCCGCTCCCTTTCCCGCCCCCCTTCCCGCCCCGGCTGTCGCTCGAGCATCGCGTAACCGAAGCGGTGCGGCCCGGTCAGCCGGCGGGGGTCGACGCGGGGGAACTCCACCGGCCGGTCGTCCAGCCGCTGCCGCCGCACGCTTCCGGCGACGAGGTCGACGGTCCAGCGCTCCAGATACGCCAGGTGCTCGCCGGGGGCCGGGCGGCCACCGGCGACCACGTCGAAGAAGCGGTCGTAACGGACGAGATGGACGGTGATGAACCGGCCGCCGTCGTGCTCGTAGGCATTCATGGGGTGGAAGACGAAACACGGCTCGATCTCCAGCCAGCGCACCCCACCCGCACCGCCTTCCCGCGGCAGTACCCCCAGCCGGGCGGGCCGGCCGGGCGCCCAGACCGGATGGTGGCCGCCCCGGCCCCCGCCACGGGTGAAGACCACCGGCAGGTCGTACAGCAGCACATGGTGCTCGGTGAGCGAGAAGTCGTGCATCATCGGGCGGCCGCTGACCGGAATGTCGGTACGGCGGCGTACGCGGCCGTCCGTGCCCACGACGAGGTACTGCACGAACGGCCAGGCCAGGCAGTACGCGACCGCGTGCAGCTCGCCGCTGCGCGGGTCGATGATCGTATGCGCGGCCAGCCCGCCGGGCAGCGTGCCGTGGAAGTCGAACGGACCGATCGTGTACAGCTCCGGGTCGAGTTCGTAGGGCAGCGTCCCGCCCTCGACGAGCGCGAGGCAGTGCCCGGCGAAGCACTGGACGTGGGTGTTGGGCGCGAAGTCCATGCCGAGATGGCGCGGACCGTGCAGCAGCTTCTCGCCGAGCCGCCCGGCCACCGCGTCGGAGCGCACCCAGCGGTTGCGGTACCACTCGGCGCGGCCGTCGCGCAGGCGCACGCCGTGCACCATGCCCTCGCCGCTGAACCAGTGGTAGGCGGCCGGGGCGTCGACGTGGAGGGGATTGGGCCCGTTGCGCAGGTAGCGGCCGCGCAGGGAATCGGGAATCCGGCCGGTCACGGGCAGGTCGACCGCGGTGATCTCGTCGTGGACCGGTGCGTACAGGCCCCGCAGATAAGGGTTCGGTTCCGCGTGCGTACGGCCTGCGGTCGTGCCGGTCATGCCACCCACCTCCACCGGCCCTCCCCCAGCTGCCGCCGGGCGGTACCCCCACCGCGGGGCCGCCTTTCCACCATCCAGCGGAAGGATGGATTCGGCCAGCCTCCACCTGGGCGTCGGCCGCTCTTCATCCAACGCGGGTAACCGGCCCCGAGCGGGATTCGTTGTCGGTTCTGCTTCGGTTCCGGCGGTTCTCGCTTCGGTTCCGGCGGTTCTCTGCTTCCTTCCCGGCGGTTCTCTGTTTCGGACCCGTAGGTTCCGCGTCCGTTTCGGTGCCGGGAACGCCCGGGGAAGCGAAGAACACGGGAAGGGCAAGAGCAGGGCAATAAATGGAAGCAGGGCAACCCTGTACGCCCCTTCCCGCCTCTTTATCGGTGAGTATTGCCGAACCGAACATGAGTACCCACCACGGGGGCAGGGAGTTGAGAGGCACATGGGCCTGACCAGCCGGTCACTCTTGTACACGGTGGTGTTCATCGCCATTGTGTGTGTGGGCCTCACGATATGGCTGTGGCCACGGCTCTCGGGGCGCGGTGGGCTGCCTGTGCTGGGACGGCTCGGCTCGATCCTGGTGACCCAGTTGACGATCATGTCCGCGGTGCTGCTCGCGGTGAATTCCGCCAATAGCTTCTACGGCACCTGGGGCGAGCTGATCGGTAAGTACGACCGATCGCCCGGCCAGGTCACGCAGGTCACCGAACCCGGCGCGAACGCCGGCGTCGAGGGGGGCAGGGGCGGCCTGGTGCGGCCCTCGGGCTCGGAGGGCCTGGACAAGGCGGGGCTGCCCAAGGGGCCGAAGGACAAGGTGGGCGCGGTGGAGTCCGTACGCCTGGTCGCCCGCCGGGCGAACGTCGTCGAACCGGCGATCGTCTACCTGCCGCCGCAGTACTTCCAGAAGCAGTACGAACGTCAGCGCTTCCCCGTGATCGTGGCCATCAGCGGCTACCCGGGCGGCATTACCAACCTCACCCAGTACCTGCAGGTTCCGAAGACGGCGAGCACGCTGATCTCCGAGCGCCGGATGCAGCCGACGGTGATCGTGATGGTCCGGCCGACCATCGCCCCGCCGCGCGACACCGAGTGCGTGGACGTGCCCGACGGCCCGCAGGCCGAGACCTACTTCGCCAAGGACCTGCCCGAGGCCCTCAAGAGCGCCTACCGGGTCGGCCACGACGCCAGCGCCTGGGGCGTCATGGGCTACTCCTCGGGCGGCACGTGTGCCCTGGAGCTCGCGATGCGGCAGCCCGGCACGTATCCGGTGGCGGGCGCCCTCTCCGCCGACTACAAGATCAAGAACGACCTCACCACGGGCAACCTCTTCGGCAACGGCTCCGAGGCCGCGAAGCGCCAGCGCGAGCACGACCTGATCTGGCGCCTGCGCAACCTGCCCGCGCCCCAGGTCTCGGTGCTGGTCACCAGCAGCGAGAAGGGCGAGAAGAACTACGCGGAGACGCAGAAGTTCCTCAAGGCCGTCAAGGAGCCCATGACCGCGGCGAAGATCATCCTGCCCGCGGGGAGCCACAACTTCACGACGTGGCGGCGCGAGATCGAGCCGACGCTGGAGTGGATGAGCAAGCAGCTCACCTTCCCGCAGGACACGGTGGGCAGGTCCGGGCCGCAGGCGAGCGGGACCGAGGACGGGAAGAAGGCCGAGGAGGAGCGGAAGCGCAAGGCCGAGGAGGAGAGGAAGAAGGACGAGGCCGGGGAGTCCGGGGAGTCCGGGGAGTCCGGCCGGAGCCCCGGCGAGGCCTCCGTCGATGCCCAGGAATCCGGGGATCCCGACGCGGAGGACTGAGCGTCGGCCGCCGTGCGGGGCCTGTTGGGCCGGGCCTGTCGGGCAGGCCCGTCGGCAGGCCCGTCGGGTCGGCTCCGCCGGGTCGGGCGTCGGTAGGCCCATCGGGTCGAGCCCACCGGGTCGGCTCCGCCGGGTCAGCCCACCGGGTCACCCCCACCCGTCAGCCCCCGCCAGGGGTCCGCCCCGCCCGATCACGCCACCGCGGCGATCTTCGGGAGTTCGTGGGCGGCGTGGGCCAGGGTGCAGGTGAAGACGGGTTCCCCGTCTTGCGTGCCCGATACCTCGACGGTGAGCTCGCCGCCGGAGGGCTCGGCCGGGGGCGTCACATCGAGGGTGCAGGGGCTGTCCAGCTCCGCGTACCGGTGGAAGGTGATGGTGACGGAGGACGGCCGTGCCGAGAGCGGGCGGAGCGTTCCGTAGGCGGCCTGGCGGGCGGCCTCCACCAGGACCATGCCCGGGATGTGGTCACAGGGGTGGTCGAAGAGCGTGGCGTGGCGCAGGTCCGGGTTGAGCATCCAGCGGTCGCCGCGGGCGGTGGGGGAGAGGACGACGTCGAGGGGGGCCTCCCGGCCGACCTCGGACGGCTCGGCGCGGGCCGGGCAGGCCACCGGCAGCGGGTCCGCGGTGGTGCCGCGGGGGCCGCGTATCCGGCGGTAGAGCGCGGGTGGCAGGCAGGCGAAGCGGCCGCCGCCGGTGGCGACGGTCTTGCCCTCGCGCCGGATGGTGATGTCCATGCGGAAGGTGAAACGGCGCTCACGACGGTCGAGGACCACACAGGAGGCGTCGATGGTGAGGTCGGTCGGAGCGTTTTCGATCTCCAGCCGATCGGCTCGGGCAGCGAATTTCATTTGCTGCAGCAGAAATTGATGGCCGATCGGAACATTCAATTCCGTATGGGCGAGGAACAGACCGGTCTGCCGAAACGTTTCGGCGGCAAGTAACGGATCGTGACGGGCGCCGCCGTCCGAACTGAAGAACCCATGCGCCCGGGGCCATTGGGCGGTGAGCGCGAAATGGCCCTCGCCCGCCCTCGCGGCGCCGGTCAGGAAGACCTCGGCCAGCGCCGCGCGATGAACGAACTCTTTGGGAACCGTGCAGGTCAGCTTGGGTTCAACGGCGTGCGGGAGCGGTGTGGGGCTCCCGATCGCAGAGGTTGACTGTTGCACGGAACTCTCCATGAAACACGAAGTGAGGGAGGGTCAAGAAACATGAAAATCTTGTCCTGATCTAAGATAACGGTTGGCCGGTTTTCTTCAAGGCCCAGCCCAGGATCACGCCCGGCGCGGTGGTCCGCGCGGCGAACCCGATGGAGACAGCTCATGCAGCACCAGACCTGCCCCGTAGTCCTCGACCCGTCCGGACGCGATGTCCACGGCGAGGCCGCCCGGTTGAGCGAACTGGGCCCGGTCGTACCGGTGGAGCTCCCCGGCGGGGTGCAGGCATGGGCGATCACCGGCCATGAGCTCGCCACGCGCCTCATGCTCGACCCCCGCGTCTCCAAGGACGCCTACCGGCACTGGCCCGCGTGGCGGGACGGCGAGCTCGACGACAGCTGGCCGATGGCGATGTGGGTCTCCGTCAAGAACATGCTCACGGCCCACGGCGACGAACACCGGCGCCTGCGCAGGCTGGTGGCCAAGGCGTTCACCGCGCGCCGCACGGCCGCACTGCGCCCGCGCGTGGAGTGGCACGTGGCCAGGCTCGTCGACGCGTTGGCGGCCCTCCCGGCCGGCCGGCCCGTGGACCTGCGCGAGCACTTCGCCAACCCGCTGCCCATCCAGGTGATCTGCGAGATGCTCGGCATACCGCAGGAGGTGCGGGGCGACCTGCGCCGGGTCATCGACACCACCTTCCGCACCTCCATCACCCCCGAGGAGGCGCAGGCCAACCAGCGCGAGCTCTACGAGCTGCTGTGCGGGCTCATCGCGGCGAAGCGGGCCGCCCCGGCCGCCGACATGACCAGCGACCTGATCGCAGCCCGGGACGACGCCGACGGGCACCTGACGGAGAAGGAGCTCCTCGACACGCTGCTGCTCATCATCGGGGCGGGGCACGAGACCACCGTCAACCTCCTTGAACAAGCCGTTTTCGCTCTCCTGACGCACCCCGGCCAGCTGGAGCTGGTGCGTTCGGGCCGGGCCTCGTGGGACGACGTGATCGAGGAGACGCTGCGGGCGCGCGGGCCGGTGGCGAACATCCCGCTGCGCTTCGCGATCGAGGACATCGAGGCCGGCGGGCGGACCATCGCCGCGGGCGACGCCATCGTGATCTCGGTCAGTGCCGCCGCGCTCGACCCGGCCCAGCACGGACAGGACGCCGGGACGTTCGACCTCACCCGTCCCACCCGTCGCGAGCACCTCGCCTTCGGGCACGGCGTCCACCACTGCATCGGCGCCCCGCTCGCCCGGCTGGAGGCGTCCCTCGCCCTGCCCGCCCTCTTCGAACGCTTTCCGGAACTCTCCCTCGCGGTGCCGGCGGACGAGCTGGAACCGCTCGAGTCCTTCATTTCCCACGGCCACCGGAGGCTGCCGGTGATGCTGGAACCGACCCCCGTTAATTGACCGAATAACGCCTCTCCCCTTTGCGCCGTGGTGAGTTCGTGAATGCACCGCCGGGTAAAATGCGTCGCGTTCGGTTTGGTTTCCCCCAAGGGGTCTCGTCTCCTGACCCGGCGTGGCGTCACCGCTGCCGGAAGGCTGAGCGGGATGACACGGCTGGAGGTCGCAGGGTGGCGCAGCAGGAGCGTGGGATCAGAACTCGCCGGGCAGCGCTGGAGGCGGCTGCCGCGCTCTTCGCCGAGCGCGGTTACGAGGCCTGCACGATCTCGGAGGTCCTGGCGCGGGCCGGGGTGACCAAGGGGGCGCTCTACTTCCACTTCGACTCCAAGGAGTCGCTGGCGCGCGGGGTGCTGGAGGAGCAGGTCTGCCTGGAGGGTGTCGCCCCGCAGGCCTCGAAGCTGCAGGAGTGGGTGGACGTGGGCATGGCTCTCGCGCACCGGCTGCCGGACGAGCCCCTGCTGCGCGCCGGTGCCCGGCTGGCCACGGACCCGCACATGCAGAAGCTGGTCAGCACGGGCCCGTGGGCCAGCTGGAGCGACGTCTCGGCGCAGCTGCTGGCCGAGGCCAAGGCGCGCGGCGAGGTGCTGCCGCACGTCGAGCCGGAGGCCACCGCGCGGTTCGTGATCAGCGCGTGGACGGGGGTCCTGCTCGTCTCCCAGGTCAACACGGGTCTGGCCGACCTGGAGGAGCAGATCTCCGTGCTCTTCCGGCACATCCTGCCCGCGCTGGCGACCCCCGCGATCCTGGTCCGGCTGGACACCTCCCCCGACCGGGGTGCCCGGGTCGTCGCCGAGGGGCGGCGCCTGGGGGAAGCGGCCGCGCTCGCGGCGGGATGAGCCCGAGTCCCTTGGCGGAATAGGGGATTCAGCTTCCGCGATTCCTCTTGCGTGGTCGGCTTTCGCCTTGCTTCCGCTTTGCGCTGTGAGTCATGATCACGCCATGAATGGTCAGCAGGGAATGCTCGCGGGCAAGACGGTAATGATTACCGGGGCCTCCAGTGGTATCGGGGCCGCAGCGGCCCGTTTGTTCAGCGCCGAAGGGGCCGCGGTGATTCTGCTGGCCCGGCGGGAGGAGTTGCTTCGGAAGCTCACCGGCGAACTGAACGCGGCGGGCGGCGCGGCGACCGCCGTGACCGGTGACGTCACCGTGGCGGCCGACGTCGCCCGGGCGGTGGCCGTGGCCGTGGAGACCCATGGACGGCTCGACGCCGCCTTCAACAACGCAGGCTGGGGCACCGCCCGGGAGCCCATGCACCTGATGGACGACGCTGTCTACGACAGCATCATGGACGTCAATGTCCGCGGTGTGTGGAACTGCATGCGACAGCAGATACCCGTCATGCTGGAGAACCCCGGCGGCGGCGCGATCGTCAACACCTCCAGCACCGCGGGCCTCGTCGCCCCCGGCGTGCCCTCCGCGCCCTACATCGCCGCCAAGCACGCGGTGATCGGCCTGACCAAGGCCGCGGCCGACGAGTACGGGCCCCAGGGGATCCGCGTCAACGCCCTCGCCGTCGGCGTGACCCGTACAGAGCTGATGCAGCAGGGCTTCGACGCGAACCCGGGCGTCGAGGCCCTCCTGACCGGCGGCTCGATGCTGCCGCGCGTTGCGGACCCGGTGGAGATCGCCCAGGCCGCCGCGTGGCTGTGCGCCGACCTCTCCTCCTTCGTCACCGGCGCCACCGTTCCGGTGGACGGCGGGTTCACCGCGCGGTGAGCGCCCGCATCCTGCTCACCGGTGCGAGCGGCACGGTGGGCGGGGCCACGGCCCGCCTGCTGGCCGGCCGCGGGCACGCCGTGCGGCTGCTGGGCCGTGACCCCGCACGCCTGCCGCAGCCGGGCCCGCACGTCGAGGTCGCCACCGGCGACTTCGACGATCCGGCGACGCTGCGGGAGGCGATGGCCGGGATCCACGCGGTCCTGGTCGTCACCGGCGATCCCCGGCTGCCCGGCCACGACGCCAACGTGGTGCGCGCCGCCCAGGACGCGGGCGTGCGCCATCTGGTCAAGCTGTCCGCGCTCGCCGTCACCGACCCCGCCGCCCAGGACTTCATCACCTGCTGGCAGCGGGAGGCCGAGGAGCGCGTACGGGCCTGCGGGCTGGACTGGACGCTGCTGCGGCCCCGTGCGTTCATGACCAACACGCTGGCGTGGGCCGAGGGCATCAGGAGGTCCGGCACGGTACGCGCCTGGCCCGCGGACTCCCCGGCCGCCTGCGTGGACCCGTACGACGTCGCCTGCGTCGCGGCCCGTGTGCTGACCGAACCCGGCCACGCCGGGCAGGCCTACGGGCTGACGGGACCGGCGGCGCTGACGGCCCGGGAGCAGGCGGAGCTGCTGTCGCGGGTGCTCGGGCGGCGGCTGGACTTCGAGGAGTTGCTCCCGGAGCAGGTGCGCCGTGCGGCGGAGGCCCGGTACGGCGCGCAGGTCGCGCAGGCGCTGCGGGAGAGCGCCGAGCGTCAGGTGAAGGGGGCGAAGCGCCAGGTGGAGCCGGCCCTGGAACGACTGCTGGGGCGCCCGGGGCGTGGCTATGCCGAGTGGGCCCGGGAGAACGCGGCGCTCTTCGCCTGAGGGCGGCTGCCCCGGCGGCCCCATTTGTCAGCTCACTGGCGGCGGTTGGACGGCGATTAAAAACCGCACATACGGTTCGCGACGGGGTCTGTACTGCTGCCATCACATGCGGCAGCACGTCTCGGAGGTGTCCCGCTTCCCCCCTCTGCCTCAGCAGAAACCGGACCGCGGCAGGGGGCGGGGGCCCTGCGCCGAGCCGGGAGCAACCCTTCCGGGTGACCTCCGCGCCGCCCGGAGGGTGACGGCGGTCAGCCGGCGGCCGCGGTGGAGTCGATGATCTCCAGGGCGACCTCGAGGAGCGCGGCACGCTTGACCTCGGGGTCTCCCTGCAGCGTGTCCAGGGCGAACGCCCCGAAGTGGACGGTCAGCATGGCGCTGGTGAAGCGGACCTGGGTGGCGACGGAGGTCTCTCCCGCCTGGATCAGCCGGGAGAAGGCGACCACGCGTTCCTTGAGCCGCTCGCCGATGGCCAGCTCGCGCAGGGTCGCCTGATTCTCCTCCAGGATGCGGCAGATGGGCCCCGCGTCCTTGAGCACCGCGCTGTAGCGGCGCAGCAGTTCCCGCTTGGTCTCCAGCGTCGGTGGCTGGCTCCGGCCCCAGGCGATGAGCTCGTCGACGGGCTCCCCCAGCTGGTCGGAGAGCGCGCTGAGAATGTCCTCCTTCGTCTTGAAGTGGTAGTACAGCGCGGCCTTGGTGACGCCGAGCTCCTCGGCGATCTCCCGCAGTGAGGTCTTCTCGTAGCCGCGCGATACGAAGAGGTCCAGGGCCGTCTTCTGAATGCGCTCGCGGGTGTTGCTCCTGCGGGCCTTGGGGGTGCTGGCCATGGTCTTTCTCCCGCTCTTCGTCTTCCGTCGTGAACCGGCCGCCCCGGCCGGAGCCTGGGGCTCCGGCCGGGGCGGCCTCCTTTTCCGTGCTCTGCGGACCTTAACTAGCTAGTCGGCAAGTTAGTTTCCCGTCGGCTCCCCGCACACGTTAGGGGGCGCGGGAGCCTCGCGCAGGTGACGGCCGGAGCGGGTCCCGATCGCGCGCAATACCGTACTTGACGCCCGGCAAGGCAGTGCATACGCTTCCCGCGGGGGTAACTAGCCTGGCGGCAAGTACGGAAATGCGTCTGGGACCGAGGGGATGGTGTGCGTCGACATGGCACGAAATGCTGTTGCCGCGATCGACAACTACGCCACACGCGATGACTGTGCGACGGACGACCGCACGGCGTGTCGGCGCGCTGCGGAGGAACCCGTGCCCGCGGTCTTCGAGGGGCTGAGCGTTCCCGTGCGCACGGCCGCTTCGCTGCTGGGCCTGTCCCCGTGGGCCGTGGCGCACCTGATCGACCGCGGTGAACTGCGCAGCGAACGCGGCGGACAGTACCGCTATGTGACGCTCACAAGCCTTTTTTATTACCGGCGGCAGACGAGCTGAACGGCCGGAGGTCGGTGGCGGTCCGACTGATGCGAATGAGTGACTTCGCGAAACCTCTTAAAAAGGTCGCAGTTGTTCAGAACGCTTCAGTGGGGGCGCTACACGATCGAAAGGCATAAACGTGCTCAAGAAGTTTCTCGCCACCACCGCCCTTGCGGTAACCGCGGTCGGGTCGCTGGCGGGCCCTGCGATGGCCGTCGGACCAGACGACGAGCAGGAGTCCGCCAACGCCAACGGCGCGAAGACCGGGTACGGCAACACGCGCACGGGCGGCAAGGAAAGTCCTCAGATGAGCCTGATCCAGGGCACGCTCAACAAGCCCTGCATCGCTCTGCAGGACATCGCGATCCTGGCCATCCAGGACATCCCGATCCTCTCCTCCAACCAGGAGATGCAGTGCAACGACAACTCCACGATCAACGACGGTGACGACCCGCTGTCGGAGCTCCTGAACAACATCATCTCGGGCAACGGCTCGTTCAACGGTCACTGACCGCCGTCGGAAGTGCCGGACTCATCCCCTCGCAACGGGAGTGCGGGACCGCTGCGAGGGGATGCCCCGTTCTGCTCACGGTAGTGAGAGCGTGGTCATGGGTCCAATGGCGTGAACGGTAAAACCCGTGACCTGTGCTCACGTTTGAGCAATGCGTTCGTTCTGACAAAGGAACCGCAATACCGGAGCGAGGAAAAGAACGTGATCAAGAAGGTAATGGCAGTGGTCGCCATGGCGACCTCCGCCGTCGGTACATCGGGGGGAGTCGCCCTGGCGGATGGTGACGGGGGCCGAGGCCAGTACGTGGCCAATGCCAACGGTGCGGGCCAGTTCTACGGAAACACCTATACGAGCGGTTACATGAGCCCGCAGATGGGCCTCATCAACGGTTCGTTCAACAAGGTCTGCATCGGCGTCAGCGACCTGGGCATCCTGAGTATCCAGGACATCCCGATCCTGTCCTCGAACCAGCAGCAGCAGTGCACCGAGAACTCCGTGATCAACGACGGTGATGATCCGCTGTCGCACGTCCTCGACCGCATCTTCTCGTACAACGGTTCCGGGAACAAGAACTCCCACCACTGATCCGCCGCCGCGGAGAGAGCCGCCCACCGGTGATGCCGGGGGCGGCTCTCGTGCGTCTCAGCTCTCGTAATAAACGGTGAGAATGGCGCCGTCGACCTCCACGCACCGCCGGCCGAGCCGTTCGCCGCGGCGCAGCGCGTACAGGCACGTACGGAACATCGCCATCTCCTTGCCGGTCAGCACCGCGGCCGCCAGATCGAGGAGTTCGGCGACGCTCCGGTCGGTGAGAACGTCGGGCAGGTCTCCGGAGAGCAGGACGACGGATTCCCCGGTGCGTCCCCTGACGACGGCATTGGACGTGGAGCCACCACTGACAACGAGCACTCATTCCCCCTGGCCTCGGGCAGATCGAGACGATAGCCGGGAAGAGGCATGATCCTCGGCCGGACGGGAATATTCGCTGGTTTCGACTGTCCGGTGGAACCGGCCGGGCCCGGCCGGGCGTCCGGTATCCAACGGCCCTGCTCAAACCGCCGGTTCAGCCCTCTTCCGGGTGTTTCCCGGGTGCCCGTTCGAGCAGCGATTCGACCAGTGCCGCCACGTGCCTGCGGTCGTCGGAGGAGAGCCGCTGGACGCTCGCGATCAGCAGGTCCACCTCCGGGTCCGGCCGGCTCTCCGGCGTGTCCCCGGCCGTCGGGTAGAGGTGGATGCCGCAGGCCTCGGCGGCGGCCCGGCGCACGGTGTCCAGGGGCAGTTCGAGCCCCCGGGACAGCCCTTCGAGCGTGGCGGGCTGCGGCATGCGCACCAGGCGGTCGGTGGTGGCCAGGTGGTGCACGGTCGAGCGGGGGATGCCGCCCCTGCGAGCGACGTCCCCGTAGGACCAGCCCTGGCGGTCCAGGCGCTGTCTCATGATCTGCTGCAGTGCGTTGGCCACTGACGGTCGCTTCCTGCTCTCGGCTGGCTCGGATCCGCTCGGGTGAACCGATTCTACGGGCGGTGTCCACAGGAACCGCTTGCGCGGTGCCGACGGACGCCACTAGTGTCCAATCTCGTTGGACAACACGTCCGACCGCATCGGACGTGGGCTGGGGGGTCCTGCCCGTGCCCGAGGGCGTATTCCGTGAACCACCGCATCCCGGAGGGGGAACCATGCTCGATGTGCATGAGCTCGAGGCCGAGTCCGCTGAACTGCTGCCCGGCCGTGAGGCGCTCGGCAAGCTGAAGTTCAGCTTCAGCAGGACGACGAACGTGACCAAGCACGTCGCCGACGTCTCGGCGCACAACACCTCGTCGGCGCTCAACATCTGCTCGCCGGACGCCGTCGCGCAGTCCGCGGCCGGCCAGGCCATCACCGTCCAGCAGTAGCCGGCAGCAGCCCGTACCCACGCCGGCCGGCATCCCGGCCGGCACGCCGACCAGTGCCGTCAAATTCAGAAAGGCCAAGCCATGAGCATGAACCCGAGTGAGCTCGACGCCGAGTCCGCCGAGCTGCTGCCCGGCCGTGAGGCGCTCGGGAAGCTGAAGTTCAGCTTCTCCCGCACCACGAACGTCACCAAGCACGTGGCCACCGTCCACGCGCACAACGAGTCCCTGGCC
Organism: Streptomyces sp. NPDC026206; assembly: GCF_040638465.1. Taxonomy (NCBI): domain Bacteria; kingdom Bacillati; phylum Actinomycetota; class Actinomycetes; order Kitasatosporales; family Streptomycetaceae; genus Streptomyces; species Streptomyces sp. NPDC026206. The sequence continues at coordinate 133,965 of NZ_JBEZYL010000003.1, read as the reverse complement.
GTCAACGAGAACTCGCCCTTCGCGGTGGCGCAGTCCGAGGCGAGCCAGTCCATCTCCATCAAGCAGTAGGCCCGGCCCACGCACTCGGCGGACCGTGACCTGGGGAAAGCGCGGTCCGCCGAAACAAGGGGGGGAAAGCGGTTTCGTCGAGGGGGAGGAACCAGATGACGGTGGTCGGAGACCACGAGGCCGGCCGCAGCCGCCATCGCAGCATCGACGAAACCGCGACGATCCAGATGGACACCGTGGCGTCCGGCGTCCGGACAGGGGACGCCGGCGCCCCGGTGCCCGGACCCGGCGGCTTCCCCTGCACCGTTGCAGAGAAGTACGGGGCAGGGGAGTACGGGGCAGGGGAGGAAGACGCCGGGACCCTGCGGCTGCCGGTGGTGCGGCAGCCAGTACCGCAGGCGCAGCCCGACGCGGGAGCGCTCGTCCCGCGGCTCAGCGGCGGGCTGCGCCTGCACGGCGAGTACCAGGGGTCGGGATTCAACGAGCCCAAGTACATCGCCCGCCGCGGCGACGGCCAGGTGGTGCAGCTCTCCCGGCTGCTCCACCTGGTCGCCTCCGCCATCGACGGCATCCGCGACATACGGGCCGTGGCCCATGAGGTCAGCGCCGGATTCGGGCGCGAGGTCAGCGCCGACAACGTCGCCTACCTCGTGGAGAACAAGCTTCAACCGCTCGGCATCACCGTGCCGCAGGGCCAGGAGAGCGACGAGGTCCACGGCCCGCGCTCGGACCTGCTGCTCGCCCTCAAGGGCCACCGTGTGGTCTTCGACGAGCGGCGGGTGGCCGTCATCGCCCGGGCGCTGGCCTGGCTGCACCGCCCGCCGGTCGTGGTGGTGGTCCTGCTGCTGGCCGGGGCCATGGACGTGTGGCTGTTCGCCTTCCACGGCGCGATGACACCCGTACTCAACGTCCTCGACCAGCCGCTGCTGCTCCTCGCGGTCTTCGGCCTGACCGTCGCGTCCCTGGTCTTCCACGAGTTCGGCCACGCCTCGGCGTGCAGATACGACGGCGCCCACCCCGGCTGCATCGGCTGCGGAATCTTCCTGATCTGGCCGTCCATGTACACCGACGTCACCGACGTCTACCGGCTCGGGCGCGCCGGACGGATCCGCACAGACCTGGGCGGGGTCTACTTCAACGTCGTCTTCATGCTGCTGCTGACCGGCGCGTACTTCGTCACCGGCCAGCCGTTCCTGCTCTGCGCGGTCTACCTCGGCCACTTCGAGGTGCTGGAACAGCTGATGCCGGCCGTCCGGCTCGACGGCTACTTCATCCTCGGCGACCTCGCCGGAGTGCCCGACCTCTACGGCAAGATCAGACCGATCCTGCTCAGCATGGTGCCGTGGCGCAAGGCCGACCCGGCCGTCGCCGACCTCAAGCGCAGGACCCGCGTCATCGTCACCACCTGGGTGCTGACCATGGTCCCGCTGCTGCTCGGCGAGCTGTGCTACGCGCTGTGGAACCTGCCCCGCCTCGTCGCCACCGGGGTGCGCTCGCTCACCCAGCAACTCATCGGCACCTATGAGGCCTTCGCCGCCGGGGAGATCCCGGCCGGGCTGGCCGGTGTGCTCGGCAGCCTCATGCTGATCGTCCCGCTGGGCGGCATGACGTACCTGTCCATCCGGCTCTCCGGGCGGCTGGGCCGCAACGCCCTGCGCGCCACCGCCGGACGGCCGCGCCTGCGGATCGGGCTCGCCCTGGGAGTCGCGGCTGTCGCCACGACCCTGGCCTACGCCTGGACCAGCGGAGTCACTCCCAAGCCGCTGCCGCCCGCGCCACCGATCGCCCCGATCCTGCAGCCCCACGTGCCGACCGTGCCGCCGGTGCCGGACCACTCGGCACTGCCCGGCCGGGACCCGGCCGAGGGCGGCGCGCCGGGGGCCTGGAGCCCGGACGGTGCGGCACCGGCGGTCTCACCGCTGCCCTGGCGCACGCCGCCGGCCCCTTCGTCTGGCCTGCCGACGCCGGCACCGGCGATGGTCCTGCCGCCCGCCGCCGCCCCGCCCGTCGCCGGCGCACCGGGCGCGAAGCCCCCGGCCGCCGCCCCGCAGCCGGTGGTCCTGCCGCCCACGATGCCGCCCGCCCTCCCGCCCGCCCTGCCGCCCTCCGCCCCGCCGAAACCGGTGCCGGCACCGGCACCCGCGCCCGCCACCACGACCGCGCCCCCTTCGCCCGCCCCCGCGACGACCGCCCCGGCCCCTGCCCCGGCCGCCCCGCCGACCCCGGAGCCCACCGCCCCCGCTCCGACGGCCCCGGCACCCTCCCCGGCACCCTCATCCTGAGAGCACCCAAGGAGCATCCCGTGAACCCCTACCTCTCCCGCCACTTCCTCCGGCTGGGCCTGCTGGCCGCCGGCGTGGCCACGGCCGCCACCGGCGGTCCCGCCCAGGCGGCGGAGGTCGCCGTCACCTCCGACAGCGTCCGCACCGCCGTCAACCACCGCCACCACACCGAGTTCCGCGACAGCTTCAGCGTCCACCAGCTCGGCACGGTCACCGCAGCCCGCCTCGGCAACCGGGCCAACGCCACATCGTCCGGGTGCACGGCCGACGACGCCTGCCGCTCGGTGGCGCTGTCCTTCCAGATCGTCACCCTCTCGGGTCACGACGTCCATCTCAACGCCGTCAACAAGGGACGCGCAGTCAACGACCACTGCAACGGCTGCCAGACCCTGGCGGGCGCCTACCAGTTCGTCGTCTCGACGCCCAGGCCCGGCCGCCTCACCGCGGCGGCGCAGCGCCGGCTCGCCGACATCCACCGGCGCCTGGACGCCCTCGGCGGCTCCCGCCTGCCGGCCGCCGAGCTCAAGCGGAAGGCCGACGCCCTCGCCGCCGAGGTCACCGCCCTGCTCGCCAGGCCCGACTCCACGACCGCGGCCACGACCACCCGGCCGGCCGTCAGGCTCCACCGCCATCTGGACGGCTGGCCGAGCCACTGAACCGCTGTCGTACGGCCCGCCGCACAGTGACCGGGCCATAATCGCGACCATGGAAGCGGAACGCCGCATGAGGCTCACCGGGCTCCAGCGGCGGCTGCTCGCCGACCTGGTGGCCGTCGGCGCGCCCTACCCGCTCGTCCTCACCGGCGGCGTCGCCGTCCAGGTGCACGGGTTGGTGACCCGGCCCGTCGGGGACCTGGCGCTGGCCACCGACAGCCCGGTGCCGATGGCGGACATCGCGTCCGCCCTCCGCGCCGGGCTCCAGGCGCGCGGCCTGCGGGTGCGGCAGATGGACACCGACCCGCTGTCCGCCCGCTTCTTCGCCGAGGAGCCGGAGACGGGCCAGGAGTGCGAGGTCCACCTCCTCAAGGAGACGATGTGGCGGCCGCCCGTACCCACCGAGTACGGACTCGTCCTGGCCGCTGAGGACGTGGCCGGCACCAAGACGCGTGCCCTCGCCGACCGGGGCCTGGCCCGCGACCTCGTCGACGTGCACGCCGCCGCCGGGCGCTGGTCGCGGGCCGAGCTGGAGGAGTTCGGCCGCAGGCATGCCCGGGACGCCTTCGACCTGGCCGACCTGCGGGCGCGGCTCGAAGGGGCCGACTGGATCGACGACCGTGAGTTCGCCGCGTACGGGCTGGACCCCGAGCGGACGGGGGAACTGCGGCGCTGGGCGCAGGCCTGGGCGGACGACATCGGCGAGCGGTTGCTGGAGGAAGCACCTTACGAAGACGGGGCGGACGGGGCGGACGGCGTAGACGGCACGGACGGGGAGAGCGGGACGGCCGGTAGCTAGGGGAATCCCTGGAAGAGCTCGTCGAGACTGGTCGTGTGGCGCGTGCACTCATCTCCCGGCGGCCCGGGAGCCGTCCGGACCCGCCGGCAAGCACGACCCGCATCAGCGTCCGAGCTCGTAAGGAATTGCCATGAAGGCTCTCGTGCTCTCCGGTGGGACCGGCACCCGCCTGCGACCAATCAGCCACTCGATGCCCAAACAGCTCATCCCGATCGCCAACAAGCCCGTGCTCGAACACGTACTGGGCAACATCCGGGACCTGGGCATCACCGAGGTCGGTGTGGTCGTCGGCACGCAGCTGCGGGCGATCTCGGCGGCGCTGGGCGACGGTTCGGCGCACGGCGTCCGCCTGACGTACCTGCCGCAGGACGAGCCGCTGGGCCTGGCCCACTGCGTCCGCCTCGCCCGTGACTTCCTCGGCGACGACGACTTCGTGATGTACCTCGGCGACAACATGCTCCCCGAGGGCGTCCAGGGCCTCGCCGACCGCTTCCGCACCACCCGCCCCGCCGCCCAGGTGGTGGTCCACAAGGTGCCCGACCCCTCCGCCTGCGGCGTCGCCGAGGTCGCCGCGGACGGCACGGTGCTGCGGCTGGTGGAGAAGCCCGCACACCCGCTCACCGACCTGGCGATGGTCGGCGTGTACTTCTTCACGCCCGCCATCCACGAGGCCGTCGCCGCCATCGGCCCCAGCGCACGCGGCGAGCTGGAGATCACCGACGCCATCCAGTGGATGGTCGAGCGGGGCGACGACATCAGGGCCGTGGAGTACACCGGTTACTGGATGGACACCGGCCGCATCGAGGACGTCCTCGAATGCAACCGCGAGCTGCTGCGCGGCCTGCGGCGCTCGGTGACCGGACAGGTCGACGGCGCCAGCGAGATCACCGGCCCGGTCGTGGTCGAGGCCGGGGCACGCGTGGTGCGCTCGCGCATCGAGGGGCCCGCCGTCATCGGCGCGGGCACCCTCGTCGAGGACAGCCGCGTCGGTCCGCACACCTCCATCGGCGACGACTGCGTGCTGCGCGCCACCGACTTGGCGGACTCCATCGTCCTGGACGGCGCGTCCGTGTGCCGCGTCCGCGGGGTGCGCGGCTCGGTCATCGGCCGCTCCGCCGACGTCGACAGCGCCACCACCCACCACCGGCTGGTCGTGGGGGACCACACCCGGATAGAGGTGGCCGCATGAGGCTGCTGGTCACCGGCGGCGCGGGCTTCATCGGCTCCCGGTACGTCCACGGGCTCCTTCAGGGCCGCCTGCCGGTCGCCGGCGGGGTACGGGTGACCGTTCTCGACAAGCTCACCTACGCCGGACACCGCGCCAGCCTCCCGGACGCCGACCCCCGCCTGGACTTCGTCCACGGCGACATCTGCGACCTGCCGCTCCTGCTCGGCCTGCTGCCGGGCCACGACGCCGTCGTCCACTTCGCCGCCGAGTCCCACGTCGACCGCGCCCTGGACGCCGCCCCCGACTTCGTCCGCACCAACGCCTACGGCACCCAGGTCCTCCTCGACGCCTGCCGGCACAGCGGCGTCGAACGGGTCGTGCACATCTCCACCGACGAGGTGTACGGCTCCATCGACGAGGGAGCCTGGACGGAGGAGTGGCCGCTGCGGCCGAACAGCCCGTACGCGGCCTCCAAGGCGGCGTCCGACCTGATCGCCCTCGCCTGCCACCGCACCCACGGCCTGGATGTGTCGGTCACCCGCTGCTCCAACAACTACGGCCCCTACCAGCACCCCGAGAAGCTGATACCGCTCTTCGTCACCAACCTTCTGGAAGGTGAGCCGGTGCCCCTCTACGGCGACGGCTCCCACCGGCGCGAGTGGACCCATGTGGACGACCACTGCGCGGCCGTCCACCTCGTGCTCACCCGCGGCCGGGCGGGCGAGGTCTACAACGTCGGCGGCGGCACCGAACGCACCAACGCGGCCGTCACCGAGCGGCTGCTGCAACTGTGCGGCGCCGACGCCCGCATGGTGCGCAAGGTCGCCGACCGCAAGGGCCACGACCTGCGCTACGCCCTCGACGGCGGCAAGCTCCGCGAGGAGCTCGGCTACGAGCCGCGCATCGGCTTCGAGGAAGGCCTGGCCTCGACCGTCGACTGGTACCGCGACAACCCCCACTGGTGGAAGGCCGCCAAATACCCGAAGGAGGGCCGGTCATGAGTCCGGTATGCCCCCAGGCCGCGATGCGCGTGCTGTTCGTCGTGTCCCACTCGCCCAGCAACTGGTCGTCCATGGTCCCCCTCGGCTGGGCGCTGAGGGCGTCCGGCCACGAGGTCCGGGTGGTCTGCTCGCCGGCCCAGGCCGATCCGGTCTCGCGCGCCGGTCTCACGCCGGTGCCCGTCCTGGAGGCGGAGCGCGAAGAGGTGATGCTGCGCGCCCTGAACTGCATGCAGGCGCAGCGCGGCCAGTGGCGCTTCGCCGAGCCGCCGCCGCACCCGGTCACGGGCGTGCCGCTCGGCCCGGCGGACGACTTCGACGCCATGGGCTGGTTCCAGGAGAACTGGATGCGGCTGGCGGAGCTCGCCCGGCGCGGCTCGGACGCCGCGGTGGAGTTCGCCCGCTGGTGGCAGCCCCAGGTGGTGGTGCACGACCTGATGAGCGTGGAAGGACCGCTGACCGGCAAGGTGCTGGGCGTACCGGCCCTGCTGCACCTGTGGGGGCCGGTCGGGCCGCACGACGGGGGAGAGGCCAGGCCCTTCCTGCCCATCGACTTCAGCCAGGCCTTCGCCCGCCACGGCCTGGGCGAGCTGTCGCCCGGCACGTACGAGCACATGATCAACCCCTGCCCGCCGGCGGTGTCCGCGCCGCTGCCCGTCCACCACTACCCGGTGCGGCACGTGCCGTACAACGGCTCCGGTGCCGTGCCGCCGTGGCGGCCGGAGCCGCGCGCGGCGCAGCGGCGGCCACGGGTCGGCGTGGTGTGGAGCACCTCGGCGACCCGGACCTTCGGGCCGGTGTCGTTCGCGGTGCCGAAGGTGGCCGAGGCGCTGGCCGGCCTCGACGTGGACGTCGTCCTGACGCTGACCGCCGCCGACCGGCAGCGTGCCGGTGAACTGCCCGCCGGCATGCGGGTGCTGGAGAACGTACCGCTGCACCTGCTGCTGCCCGACTGCGACCTGGTGATCCACCACGGTGGCGCCGGCAGCGCGATGACCGCTCTGGCCGCCGGCATCCCGCAGCTGATCCTGCCCAACGGCTGGGACCAGGAGATCATGTCCGACCGGATCGCCGGGACGGGTGCCGCGCTCGCCGTGCACAACGCGACCGCGGACGCCGGGGCCATCCGCGCCGCCGTGTCCGGGCTGCTGGGCGACGCCGGGCACCGGGAGGCCGCGGCCCGGCTGCGGCAGGAGATGGAGGCGCAGCCCGGCCCCGTCGCGCTGGTCACCGCTCTGGAGGAGCTCGCCGCGGGCGCCACGCTCGTCACGAACTGACGTCACACGCTCTTCGACGGGAACTCGGCATGGACATTGTGGGAAACGGCTTCCTGGCCCGGAACTTGCGGCCGCTCGCCGACGCGCACCCCGACACGGTGGTCCTGGCCGCCGGGGTGTCCTCGGCGAGCGGCACGTCCCCCGAGGCGTTCGCGCGGGAGGCCGCCCTGCTCGGCGAGGTGGCCGCCCGCTGCAGGGCCACCGGGCGGCGGCTGCTGTTCTTCTCCACCGCCTCCACCGGCATGTACGGGGCCGGCGACGGCCCGGGAACCGAGGACCGTCCCGTCGTGCCCTGCACCCCGTACGGGGCGCACAAGCTGGCCCTGGAGGAGCGGTTGCGCGACAGCGGGGCGGACCACCTGGTGCTGCGGCTCTCCCACGTCGTGGGCCCCGGCCAGCCGCCGCACCAGCTGCTGCCGGGACTGGTGCGGCAGCTGCGCGAAGGCACGGTGGCCATCCACCGGGGAGCCGCGCGGGACCTGATCGGCGTCGCCGAGGTCGTCACACTCGTCGACCGCCTCCTGGCGCTGGGCCTGCGCGGCCAGACCGTCAACGTGGCCTCCGGCACGGCGGTCCCGGTGACCGCCGTCGTCGACCACCTGGAGCGGAACCTGGGCCTGACGGCCCACCGCGAGTACCACGACGCCCCCGGCCACGCCACGGCCGGCTTCGCGATCTCCACCGCGAAGCTGCACTGCCTGCTCCCGGAGACGACCCTCCTCGGCTTCGGCCCCGCCTACTACCGCCGCGTCCTGGACGCCTTCACGGGCCACCGCGCCGCGCCTTCGGCGGTGTGACGCGGGGCGGGGGCTCAGCCCCGGGGGACCGGTTCCCACCCCCGCGTCGGGCCCAGCGGCTGCTGGTAGGTGGGCCTGGCCTCGGCGCCACTGGTGCGGAAGGGCCTGCCCCGGTCGTCCAGGCGCAGGACTCCGCGCCGGCCGCCGCTGGACCACTGCAGTTCCAGGTACCACTTCACGTCGTGCTGCCTGGCATCGGCCTTGACGTAGAAGACCTCGGGGTCGCTCTCGCTCACCTTGTACGGGAAGTCGCGCTGCCCGGCCCCGGGCGTGACGACGGGCCGCGCGGAGTCGAGGTCGACGCCGAAGGACTTCGTCGACACGTCACCGCCGCATCCGACGCCCATGGCGTAGGCGTTCCAGGCGAGCGGTGCCTTCGTGCCCTGCACCCGGACGGTCAGTCCTTCGAGGACGACGGTGTCCTTGCCGGTGCCCTGCAGGGTGATCTCGATGAACTGCTCGCCGGCCGCGACGCCTCCGAGCGCGGACACCCAGGCGGGCGCGTCCTGCTCCATGGGGGGCGGTGTGACGTCATGGGGGGCCCGGTCGACCAGGTAGTGCTGAGAGCACGGGTCTTCGAAGGCGTACGGCCGGACGTGCGCGGTCAGCGGAACGCCGCCCTTGCCCTCGCGGTCCGGCGTGTGCGCGGGGGGCGTCGCGGTGCCGCCCGGTGCCGCGGAGGCGTCGGGTTCGCCGCTCTCCCCCTCTTCGCCCCCTCTGTCCTCCTTGGCCTCGGGCTTCTCCTCCCGGGGCGAGGGCGGTGTGGCGGCCGGGCTCCCGCCCGTACGCGCCTTCCCGGCAGCGGACGCCGTCGCGGAAGACGCGGCTCCCACGGGCCGCCCCGTCCTGTCCTCGCCGGGGTCCCCGTCGAGGAGACCGGCGGCGAGCGCGGCGGAGCCGAGCACGGTGACGGCGGCAACGGCAGAGAGGGCGGCGCGCAGAACCTTCCGGTGCGGCCGTCCTCGCTGTGGCCGATGGCCCGGCGCAGCCACCCTCTCCGGGGGCGCCGGGGGTTCCGGCTGAGCGGAGTCGGCAGGAGCTTCGCCGGCCTCTTCCTGCGCAGGTGCAGGTGCAGGTGCAGGTGCCGGTGGCTGTGCTTCCGCTTCCGCCTGCGGTTGCACCTGTGGCTGTGGCTCTGACTGCTGCTTACGGCCGCGCGTAGCGTCCGCGACGATCCACCGCCGGTGGACCTCCATCAATTCCTGCGGCGTGGCCCGGCACAGGCGCGCCAACCGCTCGACCGGAGCGAACTCCGTGGGCACGGCAGACCCATTGCAATAGCGGTGCAGCGTCGACGTACTGACGTGCAGTCGCTTGGCCAGTGCTCCATAACTCAGCCCCGACCGCTCCTTCAGCGACCGCAGCAACTCAGCGAGACCGCCCGCCCCCACGCCACCCCTCCATCCCATGTCCCCGTTCCAGGGAACAGCGATTCCCCCAGGTCAGAGCCGGTGCAAACGTTCCGGCGTCCCGGATTGGCCGGCCACGCTGGCGCCCGGCACAGGGCACCGCACAAGCTTTCGCCATCCAAGCACGCCGTTCCCCGATCCGGTCGAGCGGCACTCCGCTGCCCACCCGTGAGGAACGAGAACGGTCATGTGCGCCGCCACCCGCCAACCCCGTCTGCTGGCCGTCTCCTTCGCGATCGCCGCACTCGCTCTGACGGCGTGCTCCAACGCAGGCGGAGTCCGCGCGGAAGGTGCCGCCCTGCCCCTGCCCGAGCAGGAGGAGTCCCAGGAGCACGACGGGCCGGCCGGCTCCACGCCCCAGGGCGCGAGGGAAGTGCGCAGCATGAGCACCTGCACCGCCGCCGACACCGAGGTCGTCGCCGCACCGGTCTCCGGCCCGCACCGCCACATGCTGCTCACGATCACCAATACGGGCTCGAAGCCGTGCGACCTGAAGGGCTACCCCCTCCTCACGTTCGACGGCGTCCGGTCCGTGCCCCCGGCGGGAGCGGACACCGGGCCGCAGGCGGTCATCTCGCTCCCGCCCGGCGAGAAGGGCTACGCGGGCGTGGTCCTGTCCGCGGGCGACGGCAGCGGCGGCGAGGGCTACACGGCACAGCGCCTGGAGATCGGCCTTCAGGGCAGCGACACGACGGCCGGGACCGCCCTCCGGACCAGGGACGTGCACGTCGACGACTCCCTGCGCGTCACGCGCTGGCTGACCACGCCCGGGGCCGCCCTGTCCTGACATGCCGCCGCCTCACCCGGACCTGGCTGCCGGGCCCGGTCACCGGGTCCGGGCCTGCTTGGCCAGGACGGCGAGGGCGACGATGCCGCCGAGCCAGAAGACCAGGCCGAGCAGGGGCCTCAGCCCGGGCGGCAGGTAGTCGGCGTGGGCCGAGTTGTAGGCGAAGTGGGCCAGCATGAAGGGCCATACGAGCTGGATGCGCCGGTAGACGAGGACGTATCCGCCCATCCAGATCAGGCAGAGGGCGAGCGCACCGTAGCCGTAATAGAGGTGGAAGGGGACGCGCAACACGACCAGTACTGCGAGCTGCTCCTGCCAGGGCCGGCGCAGCCGCGTCATCACCGCCATGGGCAGGGCGAGCAGGAGGGTCTCCTCGACGAGGGCGCTGTGGAGGTTGGCCAGCAGCTGCTCGCCGGCGTCCGTGCGGCCGGTGGGGACGTAGCCCGGTGACGGGAAGAGCCGCATCGCCTCGAAGCCGGTCCACATGCCGAGGTAGGCCACCGCTGCGGCGCCCGGCCCGCCGTACGGGAACCGGGCGCGCGGTCGTGCCGCCAGGCCCAGGTCGCCGGCGCTGTAACCGAGCCACCGGTGGGCGATCAGCATCGCGGCCGCGGCGACCAGGAAGCCGGCTTTCATGCCGGGGAGGTACCGCACGGCCCAGTCGGGGAGATCGATGTGTCCGGTCAGCAGGATCTGAACGGCGACGGCGCTCGTCAGCCCGAAGGCGAGCAGGAACGCGGCGGCGACCAGGGACCAGTCACGAGCGGCGGACGCCGCCCCCGGCGGGCGCCGGGGGTGAGAGGCGGCTGGCGGAGAACTACTGGGCATTGCCGGTCATGATCCTCGGGTGTTGCGTGCGCATGATGCAGGACCCGTGAAGACGCACAAACCCCCAGGCCCACGACCTGGGGGTTCTTGAAAGAGCGGGCGACGAGAATCGAACTCGCGCTCTGAGCTTGGGAAGCTCATGTTCTACCATTAAACTACGCCCGCGCGAGGTGCCCGTCAGGGCGTCGCATCGTCGCACACTCTACCCCATCGAAGGCTCCCGGTGTACGTGCCGTGGTGGCCTTCTTCTCGTGTGAGGGGGGTGTGAGGGGCAGGGGGACGGGGGCGTGGGGTGCGGGAGTTGGGGCGTACCGTGGGGTCGCGGCAATCGGCGGGGGCTGTCGGGGTGCCGCGTTAAAGCCGCCCGGATACATCCCCTAATGTGGCTTTTGTCTTTGATGTTGTGCCGGAGGTACGCACGCAGTACCGCCATGGGGAAAGGGAGCTCGATGGAGCGCACCGTCGTTCGTTGTGCCGAAGGGCACGTGTTCAGCACCGCTTCGTTCCCGATGCAGAACCTCGGACCCGGCCGGATCGGCCCCGGGCGGCTGCTGCGCTGCCCGCGCTGCGCCCGGCTGCGGCATTCCGTGCCGGTGGCGGCCGAGAAGCGGTGAGCCCGGCGCGGGCCCGGTCCGTGCGGGCCGGGCCCGCGTTGTCAGGTTGTCCGCCTTCTCCGCGTATCCTCGACGCGTGCTTCTCTCAGACAAGGACATCCGGGCCGAGATCGACGCCGGCCGTGTACGGATCGACCCATTCGACGAATCGATGGTGCAGCCGTCGAGCATCGACGTGCGGCTCGACCGCTACTTCCGGGTGTTCGAGAACCACCGGTACCCGCACATCGACCCTGCCGTCGAGCAGGCGGATCTCACCCGCGAGGTGGTGCCGGAGGGCGAGGAGGCGTTCATCCTGCACCCGGGCGAGTTCGTGCTGGCCTCGACGTACGAGGTGATCACGCTCCCCGACGACGTCGCCTCGCGCCTGGAGGGCAAGTCCAGCCTCGGTCGGCTCGGCCTGCTGACGCACTCGACGGCCGGTTTCATCGACCCGGGCTTCTCCGGGCACGTGACGCTGGAGCTGTCGAACATGGCCACGCTGCCGATCAAGCTGTGGCCGGGGATGAAGATCGGCCAGCTGTGCATGTTCCGGCTGACCTCCCCCGTCGAGCATCCCTACGGGTCCGCCAAGCACGGCTCCCGCTACCAGGGACAGCGCGGGCCGACGCCCTCGCGTTCCTTCCAGAATTTCCACCGCACGCAGGTCTGAGCAGAGCAAAAGGCGAAGAGCAACAGTGAGTGACATCCGCGAGAACCTGACCTACCCGATCTTCGGGCAGGCGATCCGTGAGCTGGCGCAGACCATCGCGGACGACGGCTACGAGCCGGACATCATCCTGTCCATCGCGCGCGGTGGCGTCTTCGTCGCGGGCGGCCTCGCCTACGCGCTGGACTGCAAGAACATCCACCTGGTGAACGTCGAGTTCTACACCGGTGTCGGCACCACCCTCGAGATGCCGGTGATGCTGTCCCCCGTCCCGAACGCGATCGACTTCTCCAACAAGAAGGTCCTCATCGCCGACGACGTCGCGGACACCGGCAAGACGCTCAAGCTCGTCCACGACTTCTGCCTCGACCACGTCGCCGAGGTGCGCAGTGCCGTGATCTACGAGAAGAGCCACTCGCTCGTGAAGTGCGAGTACGTGTGGAAGAAGACCGACGAGTGGATCAACTTCCCGTGGTCCGTCGAGCCGCCGGTGGTGCGCCGTGAGGGCCAGATCCTCGACGCGTAGCTCCCCGGGGCACGTACAACACCACGTACAACACACGGAAGGGCCCGTTTAGACCTCGATGAGGATCTAAACGGGCCCTTCCGTGTGACTAGAGCGTGCCCAGCTTGATCAGCGACAGCAGCGCGACCAGCTGGATCGCGGAGGCGCCGAGCGCCTTCGGCCACGGCAGGTCGTGCGACTTGCTCACCATCGACGTCAGGAGCGCGCCGCCCGCGAGCCAGGTGGCCCAGCCCAGCACCTGGACGAGGGTGTTGTCGCCGCCCAGGAACATCGCGAACAGCAGCCGGGGCGCGTCCGTGAGGGACATGATCAGCATCGACAGGCCGACCGTCGGCTGCCATATGCCGTCGCCGCCGAGCTGCCGGGCCAGGGTGTGGGTGACCGCGCCGAGGATCAGCCCGGCGATCACCATGGCGACGCCGGTGACCAGCACCGAGGGCAGGCTGTTGGCCAGCGAGGCGTTCAGGACGTCCGCGCGGGCCTTGTCGAAGCCGAAGACGGCGAGCATGCCGTAGACGAAGGTGACGATCAGCGCGGGCGCCCACATCTGGTGGTCCCGCATCCGCCAGAAGGTGGCCGAGGGGCGCAGCACGATGCCGGTCAGCAGGTCCTTCCAGTGCAGCCGCGGCCCGGCGGGCGGCGCGGGCGCCGGACCGTCGCCGTACGAGCCGCCGCCGTGGCCGTCGTGGCCGCCGTGGCCGTCGTCGTACGAGCCGTACGCGTCCGGGGCGTCGCCGAGGCTGAACTGCTGCGTGTGACCGGGGTTGTCGGCGGTCCGCCCGTAGTACGGGTCCTGGGCGCCCGCCCGGCCGCCGTACTGCTGCTGCCCATAGCCCGGCTGGGGCTGGGGCGGCTGCGGTGGCTGGGGTTGCCCGCCGCCGAAGTACTCCGGCTCGTCGTAGCCGCCCGGCTGCTGCCACTGCTGCTGCCCGCCGCCGTAACCGCCGCCGGGGCCGCCGGGCATGCCGGGCTGCCCGGGCGCGCCCTGGCCGCCGTACGGAACCTGCTGTTGTCCTTGCCGCGCGGGGTCGGCACCGTGAGGGTCCCGCCCGCGTCCCATCCTGAATCCAGCCACGCCTTCGAACGTACCCGCTCCGGCGAGGTCCCGGCGCCGGGCCCGGGTGAACGGACCTGTCATTGCGGCCGAGCTGTGACATCCCTTAGGGGAAAGCCCAGGGTCGGAGCGGGCCGAGCGGACGTTTGAGCGATGCGCTCCCGCTAACGGGCGAGAGCCTTGACGCCTCCGGTGTTCTCGACCATCCGCTGCAGCACTCGGACCACGGTGGCGTACTCCTCGTCCGTGACGCCGGCGTGGATTTCCCCGCGCACCCGGACGACGACCTCCATGGTCCGCTCCTTGGCCTCGCGGCCGGCGCCGGTCAGCAGGAAGCGGCCGCCGTCCGTGCCCGTCACCCAGCCGCGGACGACAGCGGAGTCGAGCGCAAGGTCGATCCCGTCGGTGCCCTCGTCGAGGTTCGGGGCGAGCAGGTCCCTCAACTCCTGGCGGGTCATGCCGTCCGGGGCGGCGTCGACGCGGTTGAGGATCCACCACTGGGGCTGCGTGATGTCGACCCGCGCCATCGCCGAGCGGATGTGCCGGATGACGGCCTTGTTGGCAGCCCAGCTCCAGTAGCCGATGGGCTGACCGGCGAGGTTGGCGGTGTCGGGGTTCGGGATTTCCAGCTTCGTCGTCGTCATGGGAACGACGGTAGGACCTCAAGCATGGTTGAGATCAAGTGTGTTGGGGGTCACGAGTGGTAGCGGGGGAATTCGGAGGTGTCGACGGTCCACTCTCCGACGGAGACCTTGTCGCCGAAGACGTAATCGTGGCGGGCGCGGTAGCTGCGTCGGCCATCGCTGTCAATGCCCTGGGGATCGGACATGACTGCCACGGTCCCCTTGCGCGGGTCGATCAGCAGGTACAGCGGGATGCCCATGGCCGCGTACTCGCGCATCCGCGGTGCGTAGTCGTCGATGTGGTCGACAGGGAAGACGATTTCGCTGACCAGCGCCAGGTCCCGCGGATTCCAACCGTGCGGCGTGTCCATGGCCGCTTCAGGGAGTACGACAAGGTCCGGACAACGGAGGATCCCGAGCGAGGGGTCTTCGACCGCACCGCCCGGGTGGACCGCCATGCCCTCCTCGACCTGCTGGTCCAACTGACGGCAGAGGCAGAACGCGATGTGCTGGTGAGGCCCGGGGAATGACATCTTCATGGAGATCGTGGTGCCGGAGATCTCGACCTTCCCTGCTTCGGGCAGCGCGCCCGCTTTCTCGGCGAAGGCGCGAAGGCGGACGTAGTCCATCGGCATGACATCTCCAGCAGAGGCATGAACGCGTCGCGTGGCGGTCCCACGCCTTCATGACAACGGCCGGGCCCCGCGAAAGGTCGCGGGGCCCGGCCGTGCGTACGCGTACGAACGCCTACTTCACCGGTTCCGGGTCGGGCTGCGGCGCGTCCGCCTGCTCGCCGTCGCCGTCGCCCTCCGGCGCGGCCGGGACCTTGACGGACTCCAGCAGCAGCTGGGCGACGTCGACGACCTGGATGGACTCCTTGGCCTTGCCCTCGTTCTTCTTGCCGTTGACCGAGTCGGTCAGCATGACGAGGCAGAAGGGGCAGGCGGTGGAGACGATGTCCGGGTTGAGGGACAGCGCCTCGTCCACGCGCTCGTTGTTGATGCGCTTGCCGACGCGCTCTTCCATCCACATGCGCGCGCCACCGGCGCCACAGCAGAAGCCGCGCTCCTTGTGGCGGTGCATCTCCTCGTTGCGCAGGCCCGGCACCTTGGCGATGATCTCGCGCGGCGGCGTGTAGACCTTGTTGTGGCGGCCCAGGTAGCAGGGGTCGTGATAGGTGATCAGACCCTCGACCGGGGTGACGGGGACGAGCTTGCCCTCGTCGACGAGGTGCTGCAGCAGCTGCGTGTGGTGGATGACCTCGTACTCGCCGCCGAGCTGCGGGTACTCGTTGGCGATGGTGTTGAAGCAGTGCGGGCAGGTCGCGACGATCTTCTTCTTCGCCTTCTCGACCTTCACCCCTTCCTCCGCGTCCTCACCGAACGCCATGTTCAGCATCTCGACGTTCTGCTGGCCCAGCTGCTGGAAGAGGAACTCGTTGCCCAGGCGGCGGGCCGAGTCACCGGTGCAGTTCTCGTCACCGCCCATGATGGCGAACTTCACGCCCGCCATGTGCAGCAGCTCCGCGAACGCCTTCGTGGTCTTCTTGGCGCGGTCCTCCAGGGCGCCGGCGCAGCCGACCCAGTAGAGGTACTCGACCTCGGTGAGGTCCTCGATGTCCTTGCCGACGACCGGGACCTCGAAGTCGACCTCCTTGGTCCACTGCAGGCGCTGCTTCTTCGCCAGGCCCCAGGGGTTGCCCTTCTTCTCCAGGTTCTTGAGCATCGTGCCCGCCTCGGACGGGAAGGAGCTCTCGATCATCACCTGGTAGCGGCGCATGTCGACGATGTGGTCGACGTGCTCGATGTCGACCGGGCACTGCTCGACGCACGCACCGCAGGTGGTGCACGACCACAGCACGTCCGGGTCGATGACGCCGTTCTCCTCCAGCGTGCCGATCAGCGGCCGCTCGGCCTCGGCGAGGGCCGCGGCGGGAACGTCCTTCAGGGCCGCCTCGGACGCCTTCTCGTTGCCCTCCGCGTCCTTGCCGCCGCCCGCGAGCAGGTACGGCGCCTTGGCGTGGGAGTGGTCGCGCAGCGCCATGATGAGCAGCTTCGGCGACAGCGGCTTACCGGTGTTCCAGGCGGGGCACTGCGACTGGCAGCGGCCGCACTCGGTGCAGGTGGAGAAGTCGAGCAGGCCCTTCCAGGAGAAGTGTTCGATCTGGGAGACGCCGAACTGGTCGTCCTCGCCCGGGTCCTCGAAGTCGATCGGCTTGCCGTCGCTGACCATCGGCAGCAGCGCGCCCAGGGCGACGTCGCCGCTGGACTCGCGCTTGAACCAGATGTTGGGGAAGGCGAGGAAACGGTGCCAGGCCACGCCCATGTCGATGTTCAGCGAGACCGTGATCATCCAGATGAACGACGTCGCGATCTTGATCATCGCGAAGAGGTAGGTGAGGTTCTGCAGCGCCCCGAGGCTCAGCCCCTTCAGGGCCAGGATCAGCGGGTACGAGGCGAAGAACCCCGGGTCGAACCCGTCCACGCCGTGCTGGACGCCCTCCAGCGCGTGCAGCGTCATGATGCAGATGCCGACGATGAGGATGACGGCCTCGACGAAGTACGCCTGGGCGAAGTTGGAACCCGCGAAGCGGGACTTGCGGCCCGCCTTGCCCGGCTTGCTCAGCTGCCGGATGACGATCAGGACGAGGATGCCGACCGTCGTCATCAGGCCGAGGAACTCGGTGAAGATCTCCCAGGGCAGCCAGTCGCCGATGAAGGGGATCAGCCAGTCGGCCTGGAACAGCTGGCCGAAGGCGTTGACGATGGTCAGCAGCAGCGAGAAGAAGCCGACGGCCACGAACCAGTGGGCGACGCCGACGACGCCCCACTTGTTCATGCGGGTGTGACCGAGGAACTCCTTGGCCACCGTCACGGTGCGCCGGACGGGCTCGTCCGTGCGGGTGCCGGCCGGAATGGGCGCGCCGAGCCGGAAGAAGTGGATGAACTGTGCGACGGCGCGGCCTAGCAGCGCAACACCGACCGCGCTGAGGACCAGCGACACGATGATCGCGGCGAGTTGCATTGCGGGGCTCCTCGAACCTTCGAGAGCTAGCGGAGAGCAGATTACTAAGCAGTAACTTATCCAGTCCCAGCCGACATTACCCAGTATTCACGGGTGCATGAACCTGCTTCGTCGGTGATCTGTGTCGCGCAGGCGAACCTTGCTCTGCGCTGTGCGACCGCGACTGACTGTAAGACTGCCATAAAAGTTGAGTGGGCCCGACTCAGGTCCGTTGACAGGTTTGCGGTCGTGCTGCACTCTTGAGTCTGTTCCACTCAAGTCAGCTGGAGGAATCGACATGGCACGTGCGGTCGGCATCGACCTGGGTACGACGAACTCCGTCGTCAGTGTTCTCGAGGGCGGTGAGCCCACCGTCATCACCAACGCCGAGGGCGCCAGGACCACGCCGTCCGTCGTCGCCTTCGCGAAGAACGGCGAGGTGCTGGTCGGCGAGGTCGCCAAGCGCCAGGCCGTCACCAACGTCGATCGGACGATCCGCTCCGTCAAGCGCCACATGGGCACTGACTGGAAGATCAACATCGACGGCAAGGACTTCAACCCGCAGCAGATGAGCGCCTTCATCCTGCAGAAGCTCAAGCGGGATGCCGAGGCCTACCTGGGCGAGAAGGTCGTCGACGCGGTCATCACCGTCCCGGCGTACTTCAACGACTCCGAGCGCCAGGCCACCAAGGAGGCCGGCGAGATCGCGGGCCTGAACGTCCTGCGCATCGTCAACGAGCCGACGGCGGCCGCCCTGGCCTACGGCCTCGACAAGGACGACCAGACCATTCTGGTCTTCGACCTCGGTGGCGGCACCTTCGACGTCTCGCTGCTGGAGATCGGCGACGGCGTCGTCGAGGTCAAGGCGACCAACGGTGACAACCACCTCGGTGGTGACGACTGGGACCAGCGCGTCGTCGACTACCTGGTCAAGCAGTTCGCCAACGGCCACGGCGTGGACCTGTCCAAGGACAAGATGGCGCTGCAGCGCCTGCGCGAGGCCGCCGAGAAGGCGAAGATCGAGCTGTCCTCGTCCACCGAGACCTCGATCAACCTGCCCTACATCACGGCGTCCGCCGAGGGCCCGCTGCACCTGGACGAGAAGCTCACCCGCGCCCAGTTCCAGCAGCTGACCGCGGACCTGCTCGACCGCTGCAAGACCCCGTTCCACAACGTCATCAAGGACGCGGGCATCAGCCTGTCCGAGATCGACCACGTGGTCCTGGTCGGCGGTTCCACCCGTATGCCCGCCGTCGCCGAGCTCGTCAAGGAGCTGACCGGCGGCAAGGAGGCCAACAAGGGTGTGAACCCGGACGAGGTCGTCGCCATCGGCGCCTCGCTCCAGGCCGGTGTCCTCAAGGGTGAGGTCAAGGACGTCCTGCTCCTCGACGTGACCCCGCTGTCCCTCGGCATCGAGACCAAGGGCGGCATCATGACCAAGCTGATCGAGCGCAACACCACGATCCCGACCAAGCGCTCCGAGATCTTCACGACGGCCGAGGACAACCAGCCGTCCGTGCAGATCCAGGTCTACCAGGGCGAGCGCGAGATCGCGGCGTACAACAAGAAGCTCGGCATGTTCGAGCTGACCGGCCTGCCGCCGGCCCCGCGTGGCGTCCCGCAGATCGAGGTCTCCTTCGACATCGACGCCAACGGCATCATGCACGTGACCGCGAAGGACCTGGGCACGGGCAAGGAGCAGAAGATGACCGTCACCGGCGGTTCTTCGCTCGCCAAGGACGAGGTCGACCGCATGCGCCAGGAGGCCGAGCAGTACGCGGAGGAGGACCACCGCCGCCGCGAGGCCGCCGAGACCCGCAACCAGGGCGAGCAGCTCGTCTACCAGACCGAGAAGTTCCTCAAGGACAACGAGGACAAGGTCCCGGCCGAGGTCAAGACCGAGGTCGAGACCGCGGTGGCCGAGCTGAAGGAGAAGCTCAAGGGCGAGGACACGGCCGAGATCCGCACCGCGACCGAGAAGGTCGCCGCGGTCAGCCAGAAGCTCGGCCAGGCCATGTACGCCGACGCCCAGGCCGCGCAGGGCGCCGCCGGTGCCGAGGGCGCTGCCGCCGGTGCCGGTCAGGCCAAGGCCGAGGACGACGTCGTCGACGCCGAGATCGTGGACGACGAGAAGCCGAAGGGCGGTGCGTCGGCGTGACGGAGGAGACCCCGGGCTTCAACGAGAACGAGAAGCCTGAAGGCCCCTCCGACGCCACGGCCCCCGATGACGCGGCGCAGGCCGCCGGACCCGCCGACCAGGCGGGCCCGGCCGGCCCGGCCGCGCCCGGCGAAGAGCTGGTCGAGGTAGGCCTCCAGGCACAGCTGGACCAGGCCCAGGCCGCGCTCACCGAGCGCACCGCGGACCTCCAGCGGCTCCAGGCCGAGTACCAGAACTACCGTCGCCGCGTGGAGCGGGACCGGGCCACGGTCAAGGAGATCGCCATCGCGAACCTCCTGTCCGAGCTCCTCCCCACCCTCGACGACATCGGTCGCGCCCGCGATCACGGCGAGCTGGTCGGCGGCTTCAAGTCCGTCGCCGAGTCGCTGGAGACGGTCGTCTCCAAGATGGGCCTGCAGCAGTTCGGCAAGGAGGGCGAGCCCTTCGACCCGCTGGTGCACGAGGCCCTGATGCACAGCTACGCGCCGGACGTCACCGAGACGACGTGCGTGCAGATCCTGCAGCCGGGGTATCGCATCGGCGAGCGGACGATCCGCCCCGCGCGGGTCGCGGTCGCCGAGCCGCAGCCGGGCGCGAGCCCGAAGGCCGACGAGGCCTCGGACGAGGAGAGCGGTGGCCCGGAAGAGGGCTGACGCCATGCGTGACCGGAAGGAGGGACGTCGGGGATGAGCCTGAGCAGGGACTTGCTGGAGAAGGACCTCTACAAGGTCCTCGGCGTCCCCAAGGACGCCACCGAGGCGGAGATCAAGAAGGCATACCGGAAGCTCGCCCGCGAGTACCACCCGGACGCCAACAAGGGCGACGCCTCGGCCGAGGAGCGCTTCAAGGAGATCTCCGAGGCGAACGACGTCCTCGCTGACGCCAAGCGCCGCAAGGAGTACGACGAGGCGCGCGCCCTGTTCGGCAACGGCGGCTTCAGGCCGGGGCCGGGCGGCGGCGGTTCGTTCAACTTCGACCTGGGTGACCTCTTCGGGGGCGCCCAGGGCGGCGGCGGCGCCGGTTCCGGCGCCGGTGCCGGCGGTTTCGGCGGCGGTCTGGGCGACGTCTTCGGCGGCCTCTTCAACCGGGGCGGTACGAGCACGCGCACCCAGCCGCGGCGCGGCCAGGACATCGAGTCCGAGGTGACGCTCAACTTCACCGAGGCGGTGGAGGGGGCCACGGTCCCCCTGCGGATGTCCTCCTCGGCAGCGTGCAAGAACTGCTCCGGCACGGGCGACAAAAACGGTACGCCCAGGGTCTGCCCGACCTGTGTCGGCACCGGACAGGTCTCGCGCGGCACGGGCGGCGGCTTCTCGCTCACCGACCCGTGCCCCGACTGCAAGGGCCGCGGGCTGATCCCCGAGAACCCCTGCGACGTCTGCCACGGCAGCGGCCGGGCCAAGTCCTCCCGCACGATGCAGGTCCGCATCCCGGCCGGCGTCTCCGACGGCCAGCGGATCCGGCTGCGCGGCAAGGGCGCCCCGGGCGAGCGCGGCGGGCCAAACGGCGACCTCTACGTCGTCGTGCACGTCGGATCGCACCCGGTGTACGGGCGCAAGGACGACAACCTCACCGTCACCGTGCCCGTCACCTTCGCGGAGGCGGCGCTCGGCGGCGAGGTGAAGGTCCCCACGCTCGGCGGCCCGCCGGTCACCCTGAAGCTGCCCGCGGGCACGCCCAACGGCCGTACGATGCGCGCCCGGGGCAAGGGCGCGGTCCGCAAGGACGGCACCCGCGGGGACCTTCTGGTCACCGTCGAGGTGACCGTGCCCGAGAACCTCGATGACAAGGCCCGCGAGGCTCTTGAGGCATACCGCGACGCCACAGCAGATGAGGATCCGCGAGCGGAGCTGTTCCAGGCCGCGAAGGGAGCATGACCCATGGAAGGGACCGGCCGCCGACGTAATCCATATCCGTATGAGTTGACCGACGAGTCGCCGGTCTACGTCATCTCCGTCGCCGCTCAGCTCTCGGGCCTGCATCCGCAGACCCTGCGGCAGTACGACCGCCTCGGCCTGGTCTCTCCCGACCGCACGGCCGGGCGCGGCCGCCGCTACTCCGCGCGCGACATCGATCTGCTGCGCCAGGTGCAGCAGCTCAGCCAGGACGAGGGCATCAACCTGGCCGGCATCAAGCGCATCATCGAGCTGGAGAACCAGGTGGCCGCGCTCAAGGCGCGCGTCGCCGAGCTCCAGGCCACGGTGGAGGGCGCCGCCACGGCCAGGCAGCAGGCCGAGGCGGCCGTCCACGCCTCCTACCGCCGGGACCTGGTCCCGTACCAGGACGTCCAGCAGGCCAGCGCGCTGGTGGTGTGGCGCCCGCGGCGGGATCCGCGGGATCGCTGAACGAAGAGCGGGACGAGAAGGGCCGGGAGAGCGGATCGCTCCCGGCCCTTTTTCACCCCCTCTCGCGATTACCCAGAGTTATCCACAGGGCTGGTGTCGTGACGCTGAGTCGGGGAAACTCGGAGCATGACGGGGGAAGAGACTTCATTTCAGACTTCATTGCAGGCTCGGGCCGAGGCCCAGGGCGGGGTGGTGCTCACGGCGCAGGCACGGGCCGAGGGGTGGGCCCGGGGTCGGCTGAGCCGGTTTCTGGCGGCCGGGGGATGGACGCGGGTCCGGCACGGGGCATGGCTCGTGCCGGGCCGGGAGGTGGGGCCGGTGGAGCTGCTGTGGACGCACCAACTGCTGCGGCCGGAGCTGGTGGTGAGCCATTGGTCGGCGGCGATGCTGCATGGGGTCGGCGTTGGGGCGGGAGCCGGGCCGCCGAGCGGCCGGCCCGACTTCATCTGTTCCGGCCCCGCGGCAGTGAAGGGGGCGACGCTGCACCGGCTCCCGCTCGCTCCCGGCGAGGTGACCGTCGTGGCCGGGCTGCGGACGACCACGGTGGCCCGGACGATGGCGGACCTGCTGCGGGCGGGCCCCCGGGATGACGCCCTGATCGCCGTCGACTCGGCTCTGAGCTGGCGGCACGGCCGGGGATCCGGGCCGCCGGGCTCGCGCGGGCGGCCGCTCACCACGCTCGACGAGATCGGGCGCGCCCTGACGACCGCGCCGTCGATACGCGGCGCCGCGACCGCCGCGTGGTGGCTGGCCATGGCCGATCCCCGCTCGGGCTCACCCGCCGAGACGCTGGCCCGGCTGCGGATACATGACGCCGGGCTCCACCCCGAGACGCAGGCGATGCTCGTGGTGCCCGCGACCGGCCGCCGGGTCTACCCCGACTTCCTCTTCCGACCGCAGGGCCTGGCCGTGGAGACGGAGGGCTACACCTGGCACGGCAGCCGGTCGCAGCACCAACGGGACGTCATACGGTTCAACGATCTGGCGGCCTGCCCGGAGGTGCGGCGGATCCTGCGGTTCACGACGGCCGATGTGTACCACCGGCCGGACATGATGATCCGCGACATCCGTGGGGCGCTCGCCGGGTGAGGGCGTCGCCTACGCCCAAGCGGCGGGGACTCTTCTGGTGATCTCGCACCAGACGGCCTTGGACGCGCCGTCGAAGAGGTCGCGGCGCAGGATGTAGGAGTCCCACCTGTCGGCGAGCATCTGCAGCAGCCTCAGCCCGCGACCGCTCTCGCTGGAGGGATCGTAGGCGTGGACGGCCCGCGTGTCCGGCGGCCGGGGGCTCGTGTCCCACACGGTCATCCGTAGTACGCCCCACTGCGACCAGCACAGGCGCAACTCGGCGTCGCCGGTGGTGTGGGTGATCGCGTTGGTCAGCATCTCGGCGGCCAGCAGCTCTGCCCGGCCCGCCAGTTCGCCCAGCCCGTGAGCGATGAGCGCGGCGCGCAGCGTGGCGCGGGCGACGCGGACGGCTCTCGGGTTGTGGGGCACGTGCAGGCGGTACTCGAACGGCTCGATGTCCGGTGCGGGGTGCGGTTGGGGTTGCGGGGAGGGAAGGGGCAGCAGCATGTCGCCTCCTGCGGTGGGGTGTTGGCGGCGGCCGGTGTCGATGCCGCGCATGCCCGTTTGGGCATGACGGTGCGCTTCCGGGGGCCGGATGCGGTTCGCTCTGTGAGTGCCGCGCAACTCAACGTAGGGGCCAAGCTTGGCCTCTGCAAGCTGGTCTGGGAAGTTCGCTCCATCGAGGCAGGACGTGCAACAGTGGCGCCGGAAGTCGCAGGAGGAGGGGGAGTTCATGGCGAGGCGGACGATTGTCACTGCCCGGCAGGAACGGCTGGGCGCTGAGCTGCGAAAGCTGCGTGAGCGGGTGGGAGTTACCGCCCGTGAGGCTGCTCAGGTCATCGGCTTCGACCAGGCGAAGATGTCACACCTTGAGGCGGGGCGGGTGGCGGCAGGCGAGGAGCGCCTACGCCGGTTGGCGGCTCACTACGGTGTGCTGGACGCCGGGTTGGTGGACGCTCTGGTCGCGATGGACGCTGAGCGACTACGCGGCTGGTGGGAAAAGTACCGGGGCCTTGTCGTGACGGCGTCGTTGGATCTGGCCGCCTTGGAGTGGCATGCGAAGAGCTTGCAGAGTCTGCAGACCATGCACGTTCCAGGCCTGCTGCAGACCGAGGCGTACATGCGAGCTCTCTTCAGGTACCTGAGCTCCGACTTTGCTCCGAGCGACCTCGAAGCGGTGATCGAGTTTCGTGCCCGACGGCAGGGGGTTCTCGATCGTGAGTGTCCCCCACCCTTCACGGCGATCGTTCACGAGGCCGCTCTCCGTGTCCTGGTCGGTGGCCGCAAGGTCGCGCGCGAGCAGCTGGACGTACTCCTGGAACGGTCGGAGTGCCCTCACGTAACGGTTCGGGTCGTCCCCTTCTCTGCCGACGGCTTCGCGGGCATGGGGTACTCGATGCTGTATGCGTCGAGCCCGGTCCAGCAGCTGGACACGGTCCAAGTCGATCACGTGCACGGCAGCGTCTTTCTGGACGCCGAGGAGCAGTTGGGTCACTACCGAGACCGCTGGAGCACAGTGGAGCTCTCAGCCCTGGGCCCTGGGGAGACGCGAGATTTCATTCGGCGCATCGCGCGAGACCTGGAGGAGTGAGGCATGCGTGAGGATTCCTGGCAGAAATCTTCGTTTTCCGGCAATGGGCCTGGCAACGAGTGTGTGGAGGTCGCCGTGTTCAGGAGCGCTTGGCAAAAGAGCTCTTTCTCCGGACCGGGACCGGACAATGCCTGCGTGGAGTTAGCTGCGTTCCACAGCGCACTGGGTCTGCGCGAGAGCGACGATCCGGGGACGGTCATAATCACCACCCCCGCCGCCCTCGCGGCACTCCTCCGCGCCGCGAAGGCACACCGCATCACGGCCCGACTGTGAACCCGGAGCCGGAGCCGGAGCCGATAGAGGGTCCGGCAAGGGGACGCGAGCCCCCTACCCCCGCCCCAGCGCGCGCGTGACCGTGATCTCGATGAGGACGCGGTCCGGGTTGGGGCTGGGCACCCGCCCGTACCGGACCGCGTAGCGGGACACCGCGTCGGCGATCGCATCCGTCTCCGTGCGGACGACCGCGCGACCTTCGAGCGTGGCCCAGCGCTTGCCCTCGTGCTGGCTCACAGCCACCCGCGCCCCGCCCGTCCCGGCGGCCGCCTGCACGTTGGCGACCTTGCGGCTGCTCTTGTTGGTGATGACGCGGGCGATGCCCGTCTCCGGGTCGTACGTGACACCTACCGGGACGACGTGCGGTGAGCCGTCCGGCCGGACGGTGGTCAGTGTGCAGACGTGCCGCTCGTGCCAGAAGGCGAGGTAGGCGGGGTCGAGCGCGTCGAGGTCGAGAGCCATGCGGGAAGCGTAGTTCGCCGGGCGCTCACGCGAAGTCGGAGGTGTCCAGGTCGAAGTCGAACGGTTCGGGGAGGGGGAGTGGTTTGCCGTACGGAACGGAATGGGTCTCGGCGTAGTCGCCGCCGGCCGGTTCGCTGAAGAGCGTCACGGTTGCTTCGTCCCGGTCCACGAGGAGGTAGAGGGGGATGCCGGCCAGTGCGTAGCAGTGGCGCTTGGTGACGCGGTCGCGATGAGCCTTGCTGCTGGTCACCTCGGCGACCATGGAAACGCCGTCGCAGGACATCCAGGTCGGGGCGCCGCGGAAGAGGCGCAGTTCCCGGGGAGCGAAGGTGGCGTCCGGGATGCCGTAGTTCTTGAGGCACTGGCCGCCTCGGGGCAGCTTCAACCCCTTGTTCCCCGAGCAGTCCATGTCCGTGCGTGACCGGCGGAGGACCTGCCGGACCAGTGTGCTCAGGTAGTCCTCGTGATCGCCGTCCGGTGCCGGTGACACAACGATCTCGCCCTCGATGAGCTCGGCCCGGAAACCCTCGGGGGTCTCCAGGGCGAGGAAGTAGTCCAGGAGGGTCTCTTCCTGCGTGGGCGGCGGCTCGTATGCCATGGCCGTCATGCTGCACCCCCTCGTGACCGGGGTCCAGCCTGCCCCGCCGTGTCTGGGTGGCGGCGCCGGACGCGGGCCGGTTCACTCGCAAGAGGGGCGACGAATCGCCGGACCGCCCTCCCGTCGACGCCTTGAGTGGAATAGACTCAACTTATCGCACGATAGTCGAGGCAAAGCTGTCGGGCTGGACGAAGGAGGAACGCAGGTCGTGGATGCCGAGCTGACCAACAAGAGCCGGGAGGCGCTGAGCGCCGCGAACGACCGGGCCGTATCGGCGGGGCACGCCGACCTGACGCCGGTGCACCTGCTGTTGGCCCTGCTCGCCGGGCAGGAGAACGAGAACGTGATGGACCTGCTGGCCGCCGCCGAGGCGGACGCCGCCGCGCTGCGGTCGGCGGCCGAACGGCAGCTCGCGGGCCTGCCGCGGGTGCAGGGCTCCACCGTCGCACCGCCGCAGCCGAACCGCGAGCTGATGGCCGTGCTCGCGGACGCGGCGGAGCGGGCCCGCGATCTCGGCGACGAGTACATCTCCACGGAGCACCTGCTCATCGCCCTCGCCGCCGAGGGCGGCCGGACCGGCGAGCTGCTGGCGCAGCAGGGCGCGTCGGCCGACAAGCTGCTGGCGGCGTTCGAGAGCGCGCGGGGCGGCCAGCGGGTGACGAGCCCCGACCCCGAGGGCACGTACAAGGCGCTGGAGAAGTTCGGCACGGACTTCACGGCCGCCGCCCGGGACGGCAAGCTCGACCCCGTCATCGGGCGCGACCACGAGATCCGGCGCGTGGTGCAGGTGCTCTCGCGCCGCACCAAGAACAACCCCGTCCTCATCGGCGAGCCCGGCGTCGGCAAGACGGCCGTCGTCGAGGGGCTCGCGCAGCGGATAGTGAAGGGCGACGTGCCGGAGTCGCTGAAGAACAAGCGGCTCGTCTCGCTCGACCTGGGCGCGATGGTCGCGGGCGCTAAGTACCGCGGGGAGTTCGAGGAGCGGCTCAAGACCGTCCTGGCGGAGATCAAGTCCAGCGACGGCCGGATCATCACGTTCATCGACGAGCTGCACACCGTGGTCGGGGCGGGCGCCGGCGGCGACTCCGCCATGGACGCCGGCAACATGCTCAAGCCCATGCTCGCCCGCGGCGAGCTGCGCATGGTCGGCGCGACCACGCTCGACGAGTACCGCGAGCGCATCGAGAAGGACGCCGCGCTGGAGCGCCGCTTCCAGCAGGTGATGGTCGCCGAGCCCTCCGTCGAGGACTCGATCGCGATCCTGCGCGGCCTCAAGGGGCGCTACGAGGCGCACCACAAGGTGCAGATCGCCGACTCGGCGCTGGTCGCCGCGGCGACGCTCTCCGACCGCTACATCACCTCCCGCTTCCTGCCCGACAAGGCCATCGACCTCGTCGACGAGGCGGCCTCCCGGCTGCGCATGGAGATCGACTCCTCGCCCGTGGAGATCGACGAGCTGCAGCGCGCCGTCGACCGGCTGAAGATGGAGGAGCTCGCCCTCAACAGCGAGTCCGACGCGGCAAGCAAGGAGCGGCTGGCCAAGCTGCGCCGCGACCTCGCCGACAAGGAGGAGGAGCTGCGGGGCCTGACCGCGCGCTGGGAGAAGGAGAAGCAGTCCCTCAACCGGGTCGGTGAGCTCAAGGAGCGCCTGGACGGCTTGCGGGTGCAGGCCGAGCGCGCCCAGCGCGACGGCGACTTCGACACGGCCTCCAAGCTGCTGTACGGGGAGATCCCCGCCGTGGAGCGGGAGCTGGCGGAGGCCGCCGAGGCCGAGGCCGAGGCGGAGCAGGAGGCCGCGGCGAAGGACCTCATGGTCAAGGAGGAGGTCGGCCCGGACGACATCGCCGACGTCGTCGCCTCCTGGACCGGCATTCCGGCCGGCCGTCTGCTGGAGGGCGAGACGCAGAAGCTGCTGCGCATGGAGGAGGAGCTGGGCAAGCGGCTCATCGGGCAGGCCGAGGCCGTACAGGCCGTGTCCGACGCCGTGCGGCGCAGCCGGGCCGGCATCGCCGACCCCGACCGGCCGACCGGCTCGTTCCTCTTCCTCGGCCCGACCGGCGTGGGCAAGACCGAGCTGGCCAAGGCGCTCGCGGACTTCCTCTTCGACGACGAGCGGGCGATGGTCCGCATCGACATGAGCGAGTACAGCGAGAAGCACTCGGTCGCCCGCCTGGTCGGCGCGCCCCCCGGCTACGTCGGCTACGAGGAAGGCGGCCAGCTCACCGAGGCCGTGCGCCGGCGCCCGTACTCCGTGATCCTGCTGGACGAGGTGGAGAAGGCCCACCACGAGGTCTTCGACATCCTGCTGCAGGTCCTGGACGACGGCCGGCTCACGGACGGGCAGGGCCGAACGGTGGACTTCCGCAACACCATCCTCATCCTCACCTCCAACCTCGGCTCCACCTACCTGGTGGACCCGCTGCTTGACGAGGCGCGGAAGAAGGAGAAGGTGCTGGAGACGGTCCGCGGGTCCTTCCGGCCCGAGTTCCTCAACCGCCTCGACGACATCGTCGTCTTCCACCCCCTCGGCACCGGCCAGCTGGAGCGGATCGCCCGGATCCAGATCGGCCACCTGCAGCGGCGCCTCGCCGACCGCCGGCTCACGCTCGATGTCACGGACGCCGCGCTGCGGTGGCTGGCACGGCTGGGCGCCCCCGAGGAGGAGGGCGGCGCCGGGCCCGACCTCACCTACGGCGCCCGGCCCCTGCGCCGCCTGGTCCAGACGGCGATCGGCGACCGGCTCGCCCGCGCGATCCTGGCCGGGGACGTGCGCGACGGCGACACGGTCCGTGTCGACGTCTCGGAAGGGGCGGATGCGCTCACTGTTTCGCCCGTGCACACAGGGGCTGCCGCGAAAACGCTCTGACATCCGGCCCGGCGGGGGTACCAGCCCCCGCCCGGGATGGGGGAGGATGGCGGGAGACCGTACGAAGGGAAGAAAACGGTGAGCATCGACCCGTCCTCGATTCCTAATTTCGGGGGCCAGCCCGAACCGCAGCCTGAGGCGGGCCCGACAGGCCCCGTCATCCCCGACCAGGACCTGGTCAAGCAGCTCCTGGAGCAGATGGAGCTGAAGTACGTCGTGGACGACGAGGGTGACCTCGCCGCGCCGTGGGAGCAGTTCCGGACGTACTTCATGTTCCGGGGCGAAGAGGAGCAGCAGGTCTTCTCCGTGCGGACGTTCTACGACCGCCCGCACGGCATCGAGGAGAAGTCCAGGCTCCTCGAGGTCATCGACGACTGGAACCGTCGCACGCTGTGGCCCAAGCTCTACACCCACACCCACGACGACGGCACCGTCCGCCTCATCGGTGAGGCGCAGATGCTGATCGGCGTCGGGGTCGCGCTGGAGCACTTCGTGTCCAGCACGGTCAGCTGGGTGCGTGCCTCGATCGAGTTCGACAAGTGGCTCGTCGAGCAGCTCGGCCTGGAGGCCGACATCGAGTCCGAAGGCGACGACAAGCCGGACGACGACGAGGCGTAAGCCTGTCCGGTGTCACCGCCACCGCGGTCACATCGGGACCCTGGCCACGGCCAGCAGGTACGTTCCGTAGAAGAACGACAGCCCGGCCAGCGCGCCCGCCGTCACGGCGACCGTGCGCGGCCGGGCCTTCGCCATGGCCAGGGCCGCAGGCAGCAGCAGCGGGAAGGCCGGCAGCAGGAAGCGCGGCTTGGACGCGAAGTAGCTGGAGCCGCCGACCGCGATGACCGTCAGCACCAGCGCGTACACCAGCAGCGCGGCGGGCGGCCGGTCCAGGGCCAGGAACACCAGCGCGACCACCGCCACGGCCAGGATCGCCAGCGTCATGTAGTACGCCATGTAGTCGCGCGCGATGATCAGGTGCCGGATGAAGCGGAAGGCGTCCCTTCCGAAGTCGAAGCGCGAGCCCCACAGCCGCTGCACGTGGAAGTAGCCCAGCGGACCGCCGCCGGAGCGGAAGCCGGCCCAGACGATGTAGCCCGCCCAGCCCACCGGCGCGATGGCGGCGCCCGTCCACACCCGCCAGTCGCCGCGGGCCGGCCGGTCCCGTCGCAGGGTGAGCGCGGCGGCACAGGCGAGGGCGGCGGCGACGGCGATGGCGTTGGGGCGGGAGAGCCCGGCCAGCAGGGCCAGCACCCCCGACCACAGCCGGCGGCCGGTCAGCGCCGCGTACAGGGCCCAGGCCGCGAGGGCCGTCATCAGGGACTCCGTGTAGGCCATGGTCTGCACGATCGCGTGCGGCAGCAGTCCCCACAGCAGCACCAGCAGCGTCCCCACCCGCCGCCCGTGCAGCCGCTCGCCGACCGCGTAGACGCCCCAGGCCGCCGCTCCCGCGCAGGCCCACGAGACGAGCAGCCCGGCGCTGACGACGGTCAGCGGGAGCACGCTCGCCACGGCCCGCACCAGACCGGGGTAGAGCGGGAAGAAGGCCAGGTCGTTGAAGATGACGCCGCGTGTGGTGGGGGACGGCAGGATCGTGCCGTAGCCGTTGCGGGCGATGCCCGTGTACCAGATGCCGTCCCAGAGGTGGCCGAGCAGCGTGCGCGGGTGCTTGCCGATGTACCAGGCCCACGCGGCCATCACCACCATGCCGCTCAGCCGTGCGGCGGCGTACAGCCCGAGCGCCGGCAGGGCCCGCCGCAGCGCTTCGCGCACCCGGTCCGCACGGCGGGAACGGGCGGTGCGCCGTGGCCCGGGGGCTCGGACGGGTGCTGCGTCGTGCTGAACGGCTGGGCCGGCGGACACGGTCGCACCTCCGGTGCTGGGACGGGTCGTGGAGGCATACCGGCGGCATCCCGGCGGCATACCGACCATGCGGCCGATGCCTCGCGCGCGCGAGGCGGAACGCCCGTAAGCGGTGCACCTTCCACCCGCTCGGCTGCACGGCGGAGTGTCGGCGTGCGACACCGGCCCACCGTGTGCTGTGCGGCCGCGGTGTGCTGTGCCGCCGCTGTGTCCCCGCCTAGGGTGAAGCCCGATCGCCTGAACTGATGTTGCAACCTTGGGGAGAGCGGGATTCGAATGGCTATGGACACAGTGGACGCCGCGGGCACGGGCTGGAGCCCCGCGGGGCGGGTGCGGGGCATGGGCACGTCGATCTTCACGGAGATGACCGAGCTGGCCAGGCGCACGGGAGCGGTCAACCTGGGCCAGGGGGTGCCCGAGCTCGACAGCCCCGGCCCGCTGTTGCGGGACGTCGCGGAGGCGGTGCTCGCGGGGGCCAACCAGTACCCGCCCGCCTACGGCTTCCCCGCGCTGCGCGAGGCGATCGCCTCGCACCAGCGCCGCCGGTACGGGCTGCAGTACGCGCCGCAGGGCGAGGTCCTGGTGACCACCGGCGCGACGGAGGCCCTGGCGGCGGTGCTGCTGGGCCTGTGCGACCCGGGCGACGAGGTCATCGCCTTCGACCCCTGCTACGACGCCTATCCGGCGGTGGCGCGCTTCGCCGGCGCCCGGCTCGTGCCCGTGCCGCTGGCCGAGGACGGCGAGGGGTTCGTACTCGACGAGGACGCGCTGCGCGCCGCCGTCACCGGCCGCACCCGCGTCCTGGTGCTCAACACGCCGCACAACCCCACGGGCAAGGTGTTCAGCGCCGGGGAGCTGGCCGTCGTCGCCGGGATCTGCCGGGAGCACGACCTGACGGTGGTGACCGACGAGGTCTACGAGCACCTGGTCTACGACGGTGCCGTGCACCGCACCATCGCCGCCCTGCCGGGGATGCGGGAGCGGACGCTGACGATCTCCTCGGCGGGCAAGACCTTCAACGTCACCGGGTGGAAGGTCGGCTGGGTGTGCGGGCCGGCCCGCCTGGTGGGGGCAGTGGCGTCGGTGAAGCAGTTCCTCACCTACGCCTCCGGTACGCCGTACCAGGAGGCCCTCGCGCGGGCACTGGGGGGCGTGGAGGAGTGGGCCACGGAGCTCCGGGGCATTCTGCGCCGCAATCGGGACCTGCTGAGCGACGGGCTCGCGCGTGCGGGCCTGCGCCCCTATCGCGCGGACGCCGGATATTTCGTCCAGGCGGACATCCGCGCATGGGGGCACGCGGACGGCGTGCGATTCTGCCGCGAACTACCGTCGCGCGCCGGGGTAGTGGCCATTCCCACGTCCGCCTTCCAAATGCGCCCGGACGCCCCGTCCTATCTGGTGCGTTTCTCCTTCTGCAGGCGGGAGAAGTCGGTGGCCGAGGCCGTCGAGAAGCTGATGGCCGCTGTTTGACCAGTGGATTTGCAAGCGGCCCGGGTCCGCCCGCATATGCGCCCGGCCCGTCTCCGACTACCGTCGGGGAACCGGTCGGTTGAACATTTGAACTGCATGGCGCCCGCGTGGATGGAAAGTTGCAGATGATGGGTAAAACTGCTGTGCACGCCGCTCATTCGTGATTCCCTCTGATTCAGAGCCACGTTGACCACTTTGAGAGACAACTCCTGGGAATCCCCGCAACCCGGAAACGCACCCGCCGGAACGGAACCGAGGAGCTCAAATGTGGGCATGAGCCGGCGCACCCGAAGGAATCTGGTCCTCCGCGGGGCGGGCCGGCCCACCCTCCACTGCTCGTTCGCGGAGCCGACCCATGCTCACCACCCTCAAGACCACCTACACCGATACCCGCGCCGCCGATCTCGCCTGGTGTCTGGGCAAGGAACCCCTTCCCGCGCTGGCGGTCCTCGATCTCCAGCTGGACGAGTCGGCGGTGCAACTGCGCCTGCTGGGCGCTTCCCATCAGGTCATACTCGAAGAGGAGTGCGGAGTCTGTTCG
The DNA here is from genome assembly GCF_040638465.1 of Streptomyces sp. NPDC026206. Classification (NCBI taxonomy): domain Bacteria; kingdom Bacillati; phylum Actinomycetota; class Actinomycetes; order Kitasatosporales; family Streptomycetaceae; genus Streptomyces; species Streptomyces sp. NPDC026206. The sequence goes on along the minus strand of NZ_JBEZYL010000003.1, from coordinate 101,257 downwards.
GAAACGGTCGCCTGCATACCCGGCAGCAGCACCCCGCTGCCCCTCGGAGTCGCCAAGCGCGTCGGCGCATGGGAGTACGAATTCGCGGCGCGCGTCGAGACCCTTTCGAGAAGCTCGTTCGCGGGCCGGGCGCAGGAGTTGCTGGCGCTGGTCGCGGAACACCCCCACGGCCTGGCCGGGACCTTCCCGGGCGATCCCCACGCCTTCACCGCGCTGCTCGCCCAGCGCCGCGAGGACCAGATAAGTTGGCGCACCTGGCACGCGTATCCCCAGGAAGGGCGGCTGGTCGCCACCCGGACCCGAGTGGGAGTGCGGACGGCCGCCCCGCTGTGAAGGGCACCCGGTCACCCAGCGGCTCCCCCGGCCACCGCTGGGAGGTGGCCCCAGCATTAAACCCGTGTGGGTGACAAGGGGGTACCCCTTCGTGACGTAGCGTTCCGGCATGGCCCACCGCCCGGTACCAGCGCGGCTGCCCGTACCGGCCGGGCTCGGCCGCCTCCTCGTCCTGACCACGGTCTTCATCTGCGCCGCCTGCGGGCTGGTGTACGAGCTCGAACTGGTCGCACTGGCCTCCTACCTGCTCGGTGACTCCGTCACCCAGGCCTCCGTCGTGCTGTCGGTCATGGTCTTCGCCATGGGCGTCGGCTCGCTGCTCGCCAAGCGGCTGCGCGGACGCGCGGCCCTGGGCTTCGCCGCCGTGGAGGCGGTGCTGGCGCTGACGGGCGGACTCTCGGCCATGGCGCTGTACGCCTGTTTCGCCTGGTACGGCCAGGCACGGCCGGCCCTGGTGGGGTTCTCGCTCGCGATCGGGGTGCTGATCGGGGCCGAGGTACCGCTGCTGATGACCTTGATCCAGCGCATCCGCCGCCAGGACGCGGGCTGCGCGGTCGCCGACCTCTTCGCCGCCGACTACGTGGGCGCCCTCGTCGGCGGGCTCGCCTTCCCCTTCCTTCTGCTGCCCGTGCTCGGGCAGTTGACGGGCGCGCTGCTGACCGGGGCGGTCAACGCCGTCGCCGGCGGGGCGCTGGTGCTGTGGCTCTTCCGCGGCGACCTCTCCAGACGGGCGCGCTGGACGCTGCTGACGGCCAACGGCCTGGTGCTGGTGGTGCTGGCCGTCTGCTCGGTGCTCACCGGCCCCTTCGAGCGGGCCGCACGGCATGCCGTCTACGGGGCGGACGTGCGGGTCGCCGTGCACAGCGAGGTCCAGGAAGTCGTGCTGACCGGCGGGGGCGCGAGCGGCCGGCCGCTCTCCCTCTTCCTCGACGGCCGGCTGCGCGTCGGCGGCGACGAACTCCGCTACCACGAGGCGCTCGTCCACCCCGCCATGAGCGGGCCGCACCGCCGCGTCCTCGTCCTCGGCGGTGGCGACGGCCTCGCCGTGCGCGAGGTGCTGCGGCACGGGGACGTCGCCTCCGTGACCGTCGTCGAGCTCGACCCCGCCGTGGTGCGGCTGGCCCGCACCGATCCGGAGCTGGCCGCCCTCAATCACGGCGCCTACCGCGACCCGCGCGTACGGGCCGTGGCGGCCGACGCGTTCGACTGGCTGCGGGAGGCGCGTGGCGGCGCCGGGGGCCCGTACGACGTGGTGATCTCCGACCTGCCCGATCCCGGGCTCACCCCCAGCACCAAGCTGTACTCGCAGGAGTTCTACGGCCTGGTGGCCCGCGCGCTGGCCCCCGGCGGGCGCATGGCGGTGCACGGCGGCGATCCCGGCGTCCGCCCGCACTCCTTCTGGACCGTGGACGCCACGGTCCGCTCGGTGGGGATGCGGACCGCGCCCTACCGGGTCCAGGCGCTGCCCGCGCCGCGCAGTGAGCGGCAGGGATGGGGGTTCGTGCTCGCCTCCCGCTCGCCCGTGCGGCTCGAGCCGCACGGCGCCGGGCCGTACGTACAGCCCCTGCCCGGCCAGGCGGGGCTGCTGCCGTCAACCCTGATGCACCCGCGCTACGCGGGATGAGGGCGCAGGGAGGCGCGGAACGCGCCGGGTGAGAGGCCCGCGCGGTGCTGGAAGAACTTGGAGAAGTTCGCGGCGTCGTCGAAGCCGAGCCGCTCGGTGATCCGCGCGGCGGGCAGGTCGCTGTGCGCCAGCAGCCGCTTGGCCTCCAGCATCACCCGCCGGTCGATGAACTCCTTCGCCCCCACCCCGGCCCCCGCCATCGTGGCCCGCGAGAGGGTGCGGGGCGCGTAGCCGAGCGTCCGGGCGTAGTCGGCGACGCGGTGGTGGGTGGTGAAACCGCGCTCGACGGCGGCGCGGAAGCGCACGAAGGTGTCGCCGGGGGCGGGCAGGCCGCTCACTCCGGCGGTGGCGTGGGCGAGGCGCAGCACCAGCACGGACAGCAGGTGGCGCAGGACGTCCGTGCGGATGCCGGCGGGCAGGTGGCCGCCGGTGCGGAAGTCGGTGGCCAGATGGCGCACGGCACAGAAGACGGCCTCCCGGTCACCGCCCGCAGGCCGCCACAGCACCGGGCGGAAAGGGTCGTCGGCCGCTTCGGAGACCGCCGTGCCGGGCGGCAGGAAGCCGGGCTGGACGAGGACGACGGTGCCCTCGAGCGCGGCGGCGTCCCCGTGGTCCCCGAACTGCTGGACCTGGCCGGGCCGCACCCAGAGCACCGAACCGGCGTCGAGGGCATGGGTGGTGAAGTCGACGGTGTGGGTGGCGGCGCCGGAGTCGACGGCGATGATCTGATGGAAGTCCAGCCGCTGCGGCCTGGGCAGCAGACCCTCGGGAGCGCGCTCGCGCAACCCGGCGAGGGTGAGCACCTCCAGGCCCGCCGGGGTGCCGGGCGGGGCGTCGTAGGCGAGCTGCACAATCTCGCCGTCCGGATCCGCGTGTCGTTTTTTCACCATAGGAAGACGCGAGCCTACCTGGCCGCTGCCGGATGTCGGTCATAGCGTGGTCAACCAGTACAACGATGGTTCAACACGCAACAGGAGACTCCCATGGCGAAGATCGCCCTCTTCGGCGCCACCGGAACGATCGGCAGCCGCGTCCTGCGCGAGGCGCTGGACCGGGGCCACCAGGTCACGGCCGCCGTCCGCGAGCCCTCGAAGCTCACCGAGCGGCACCCCCGCCTCACCGTCGTCACCGGTGACGTCCTCGACGCGGCCTCGGTCGCCGCGGTGGCCGAAGGCCAGGACGTCGTCGTCAGCGCGGTCGGCGGCGGCGACGGCCCCGGCCACGTCGCGACCATCGAGCCCGCCGCCAAGTCCCTGGTCACCGGTCTGCGCCGGCTCGGCGACGCCGCCCCGCGGCTCATCACCGTCGGCGGCGCCGGTTCGCTGCGCACACCGGACGGCAAGCAGGTCTGGGACGCCGAGGGGCTGCCGGAGTTCCTGCTGCAGATCATGCACGCCCACGGTGACGCGCTGGACTACTACCGGACCGTCTCCGACATCCGCTGGACCAACGTCAGCCCCGCCGCCCAGATCGCGCCCGGCGAGCGGACGGGTACGTACCGCACGGCGCTGGACGAGCTCGTCACGGACGCGCAGGGCACGAGCCGGATCTCGGCCGAGGACTACGCGGTGGCGCTGATCGACGAGATCGAGACGCCGAAGCACATCGGTGAGCGGTTCACTGTCGGAGACTGACCGTCTTCTGACGGAAAGTTCGATCGGATTCGACCGGGACGGGCCTGGTGAGGGAGCCGGTGGGTAGGCTCGCTTGCTATGGAGCATGAGGTGTTCGTTCCGTTTCCCGTCGGTGCGGTGCGGCGGGTTCTCTCCGACCCCGCCCGCGTCGCCCGGTGTGTCCCGGGCCTGCAGCAGGACGCTTCGTCCGGCGCGGCGCTCGCGGGACGGCTGCGGCTGCGCATCGGCGGTTCCACGATCACCTACCGGGGGGCGCTGCGGCTGACCGAGGGGGACGGCTCGTACGAGCTCTCCGGCGAGGGCACGGAGGTGCGGGGGTCCGGCACGGTGACGCTCGCACTGAGCGCGCTGCCCGAGGAGATGCCGGGCGGTACGCGGCTGAGCTGCCTGGGCACGGTCAGCGGCGCCGGCCGGCTCGCCGAGTTCGACGCGAAGACCGCGGAGTCCGCCGCGCGCCGGCTGCTCGACCGCTTCGGCGCGGCGCTGGCGGAGGAGCTCCGCGAGGACGAGGCGGCCGTCCCGGTCGCGGAACCGGCCGGGCCCGGCGAGGCGGCCGTCGCCGACGCCAACGACGCCGACGAGGACGCCGACGACTCAAGTGCCTTCGCCGGGAACGCCCTCGACGACGAGCCGCCGGCCGAGGCCGCGCACGCCCGCCGTACGATGATCGGCCGCAGCGCGGAGGAGGTCGACCATGCACCGCCGAGGGGGCGGTACGCCCCCGTCCCCGCCCCTGAGGCGACATCCGGCACGGCGGTTCTCCGCTGGGCCGCCCCCGCGGCGGCGATCGCCCTGGCGGGCGCGGTGGTGGTGACGCGCGCGCTGCGCCGCAAGCGCTGACGCCGCGTCGAGCACGTCCGGCACCGCAAGCGCTGACGCCGCGTCGGCACGTCCGGCACCGCCGCTCTCGCCGGTGGGGCTGCCCCCCGTCGCGGCGGGAGCAGAGCCCCGGTCCCGCCCTTTCGCCGTTTCCTGGGGCAAGCCCCAGCCCAGCCCGGGGGCCCGGGGGGGCTGACCCCGCCACGGGAGCCCCAGCCGCACCCCCCCCGGAGTCCGGGGGCTTGCCCCCGTCACGCGGCGGTGCCGCACACCCGCCGCAGCGGGCTCGGCCGCCGTGGCGAGAGTCCGGCGGTCATCCGGCGGCATCAGTCTCTGTCCCCGTAGGGTCGGCAGGGTGAGCGAAAACGTAACGCTGGGCGCCGGAAGCGCCGAAGTGACCGTGGCCCCCGCCAACGGCTGCCGCCTGGACAGCCTGAAGATCGGCGGCACCGAACTCCTCCGCCAGGGCGAACGCTACGGCGCCTTCCCCATGGTCCCGTGGTGCGGCCGCACCGAGCTCGGCCGTTTCCGCGACGGCGGCGACATCCACCAGCTGCCCATCAACTCCGCGCCGCACGCCATCCACGGCACCGGCCGCGACACGGCCTGGCGCACGTCCCGTGCCGACGAGACCTCCGCGGCCTTCACCTACGACCTCGCCGACCCCTGGCCGTACAGCGGCCGCGTCACCCAGCTGGTCGAGCTGACGGACACCTCCCTCACCCTCACCATGGGCGTCGAGACCTACGACGACTCCTTTCCGGCCCAGGCCGGCTGGCACCCCTGGTTCCTGCGGAACCTCGGCACCGGCAAGGACGTGGAGATCGGCTTCCGGCCCGCCTGGCAGGAGGAGCGCGGTGAGGACCACCTGCCCACGGGCCGCCGTACCGACCCCCGCCCCGGCCCCTGGGACGACTGCTTCGGGATGCCCGACGGCGTCGACGTGACCCTCACCTGGCCCGGCGCGCTGGAGCTGAAGGTCACCAGCCGCGCCGAGTGGGTCGTCGTCTACAACGAGCAGAGCGGGGCGGTCTGCGTCGAACCGCAGTCCGGCCCGCCGAACGGGCTCAACACCCACCCGCGCCTGGTCACACCGATCGATCCGCTGGAGATCTCCACGACGTGGACCTGGCGGTCACTGGCCTAAGCTCATGGCCATGAGCGATGCGCGTGACGCCCTGCTGCAGCAGATCAAGGACAAGGCCGTGGTGCACGGCAAGGTGACCCTCTCCTCCGGCAAGGAGGCCGACTACTACATCGACCTGCGCCGGATCACCCTGGACGCCGAGGCGGCGCCCCTGGTCGGCCAGGTGATGCTGGACGCCACGGCGGACCTGGACTTCGACGCCGTGGGCGGCCTCACCCTGGGCGCCGACCCCGTCGCCACCTCGATGCTGCACGCGGCGGCCGCGCGCGGCCGCAAGCTGGACGCCTTCGTCGTCCGCAAGGCACAGAAGACGCACGGCATGCAGCGCCGCATCGAGGGCCCGGACATCAAGGGCCGCCGTGTGCTCGTGGTCGAGGACACCTCCACCACCGGCGGCTCCCCGCTGACCGCCGTCGAGGCGGCGCGCGAGGCGGGCGCGGAGGTCGTCGCCGTGGCGACGATCGTCGACCGCGGGGCCGAGTCCGCGATCGAGGGCGCCGGGCTGCGCTATGTGACCGGCTACTCCCTCGGAGACCTGGACCTTTCCTGACCTGCTGTTTCTTTGAGAGCGTCGCCGGAGGGCGCGTGGTTTCACGTGAAACCACGCGCCCTCCGCCATTTGAGCGTGGCGGCCCTTGTGGAGCAATTCGAGGAGTCTGGGAAGATGGGTCCGACGATGACCGTCGCCCCCTAGGTCAGGGCCCGCACAACGCCCGTACCCGCACATCACAAGGAGCGGACAGATGCCCATCGCAACCCCCGAGGTCTACAACGAGATGCTCGACCGGGCGAAGGCAGGCAAGTTCGCCTACCCGGCCATCAACGTGACCTCGACGCAGACTCTCCACGCCGCGCTGCGCGGCTTCGCCGAGGCGGAGAGCGACGGCATCATCCAGATCTCCACCGGTGGTGCGGAGTTCCTGGGCGGCCAGTACAGCAAGGACATGGTCTCGGGTGCCGTCGCGCTCGCCGAGTTCGCGCACGTCGTCGCCAAGAAGTACCCGGTGAACATCGCGCTGCACACCGACCACTGCCCGAAGGACAAGCTGGACGGCTACGTCCGTCCGCTGCTCGCGATCTCCCAGGAGCGCGTCGCCGCCGGCCAGAACCCGCTCTTCCAGTCCCACATGTGGGACGGCTCCGCCGAGAAGCTCGACGAGAACCTCGCGATCGCGAAGGAGCTCCTCGCCGAGGCCGTGAAGGCGAAGATCATCCTTGAGGTCGAGATCACCCCGACCGGCGGTGAGGAGGACGGCGTCTCGCACGAGATCAACGACGAGCTCTACACCACCGTCGCGGACGTCGAGCGCACCGCCGACGCCCTGGGCCTGGGCGAGCACGGCCGCTACCTGCTGGCCGCCTCCTTCGGCAACGTCCACGGCGTCTACAAGCCGGGCAACGTCGTCCTCAAGCCGGAGCTGCTGCGTGAGCTCCAGGACGGCATCGCCGGCCGGGCCGGCAAGGCCGACCCGTTCGACTTCGTCTTCCACGGCGGCTCCGGCTCCACCGAGCAGGAGATCCGCACCGCGCTGGAGAACGGCGTCGTGAAGATGAACCTCGACACCGACACCCAGTACGCCTTCACCCGCCCGGTCGCGGACCACATGTTCCGCAACTACGACGGTGTCCTGAAGGTCGACGGCGAGGTCGGCACCAAGTCGAAGTACGACCCGCGCACCTGGGGCAAGCTGGCCGAGGCCGGCATGGCCGAGCGCGTCACCAAGGCGTGCGCCGACCTGCGCTCCACGGGCACGAAGCTGAAGTAAGCGGCTCGCCGTAGCCCTACGGACGTCGCGAAGGGCCCGGCCCCGCTCACCGAGCGGGGGCCGGGCCCTTTCGCGTGGCCGGGCGCGTCCCGCCGGGAGATGATCCGCACATGAGCGACTCCGCACCGGAACCCGGTCGCGGGCCCGGCCCCGAGCCGCCACCGGTCCGGGACACGTCGGCGCGGTACGGGCCTGGCGCCGACGGCGCGCCCGCGGTGCGCCTCGGCACCGCCAAGGGGCGCGCCGTGCTGCTCACGGCCGTGCTCGGCTCGGGCATGGCCATGCTGGACAGCACCGTCGTCAACGTCGCCCTGCCGCACATCGGCAGGGACCTCGGCGCCGGCCTCGCCGCCCTGCAGTGGACGGTCAACGCCTACATGCTCACCCTCGCCGGGCTGATCCTGCTGGGCGGTTCGCTGGGGGACCGGTACGGGCGGCGGCGGGTGTTCGTCACCGGTGTGGTGTGGTTCGCACTGGCCTCGCTGCTGTGCGGGGTGGCGCCGGACGCCGGGGTGCTGATCGCGGCGCGGGCGCTGCAGGGCGTCGGTGGCGCGCTGCTCACCCCCGGGTCGCTCGCCCTGATCCAGTCGGTGTTCCACCCCGACGACCGGGCCGGAGCGGTGGGCGCATGGTCGGGGCTGGGCGGCGTGGCGTCGGCGATCGGGCCGTTCGTCGGCGGCTGGCTGGTGGACGGGCCGGGCTGGCGCTGGGTGTTCCTGATCAACCTGCCCCTGGCGGTGCTCTGCGTCCTGGTGGCGCAGCGGCACGTACCGGAGACCTCCGACCCCGCCGCCCACGGGCGGTTCGACGCCCTCGGCGCGGCCCTGGGCGCCCTCGCGCTCGGCGCGGTGACCTACGCACTGATCGCCGCGCCCGGCAAGGGCGGCTCGCCCTGGGTGGTGGTCCCCGCGGTCGCCGGCGTGCTGCTGGGCGTCGCGTTCCTGTACGTGGAGCGGCGGCGCACCGACCCGATGCTGCCGCCGGGCATCTTCTCCGTCCGGCAGTTCTCGGCGATCAACATCGTCACGGTCTTCGTCTACGCGGCCTTCAGCGGCTTCTTCTTCCTCGCGGTGCTCCAGCTGCAGGTGGTCGTCGGCTGGTCCGCGCTCGCGGCGGGCACGGCACTGCTGCCGACGACCGTCCTGATGCTGCTGCTGTCCGCCCGCTCCGGACGGATCGCGCAGCGCATCGGCCCGCGCGTCCCGCTCACGCTCGGCCCGCTGCTGTGCGCCGTGGGACTGCTGCTGATGACGCGGGCCGGCGCGGGCGCGGTGTACTGGCGGGACGTGCTGCCTGCTCTCCTCGTGCTCGGCCTGGGCATGGTGGTGCTGGTCGCGCCGCTCACCTCGACGGTCCTGGCGTCCGTCGACGTCTCGCGCGCGGGCCTGGCCAGCGGCATCAACAACGCCGCCGCCCGCGCCGCGGGCCTGATCGCGGTGGCCGCGCTACCGCTGGCCGCCGGGATGGAAGCGGACATCTACCGCGACCCCGCCGCCTTCTCGGCCACCTTCGACAAGGCGATGCTGATGTGCGCGGGCGCACTGGTGGTGGGGGCGCTCCTGGCCTGGGCCACGGTCCGGGCGCCGGAGCGGCGGGTGTGCCACCCGGAGTGCGAGTACCACTGCGGAATCTCGGCCCCGCCGCTCGATCCCGGTGACGCATAGGCCCCCACCGGCGGCTGCGGCAGACTGGGGCCCATGTCCATTCACGAGAACCTCCTCGGGGGACCGCCCCCGACCCACCTCCCCGACGACCCCGAGCCGCGCGAGCTGCTCGCCTCCGGAGCCGCCCCCGCCGAGGTCGCCGCCAAGTACCCCTCCTCCTCGCTCGCCTGGGCGCAGCTCGCCGACGAGGCGTTCGACGCCGGCCGGGTCGTCGAGTCGTACGCGTACGCCCGCACCGGCTACCACCGCGGCCTCGACGCGCTGCGCCGCAGCGGCTGGAAGGGCCACGGCCCGGTGCCGTTCGAGCACGAGCCGAACCGCGGCTTCCTGCGCGCGCTGCACGCCCTGGCCCGCGCGGCCCAGTCGATCGGTGAGCAGGAGGAGTACGAGCGCTGCTCGACGTTCCTGCGCGACAGCTCGCCGACGGCCGCCAACACGCTCGGCTGACGAGGACGGGGGCCCACGCCCCGTACCCGCGACGCCGTCACGGCCCTTGCCGTGGCGGCGTCCGGCGCGGATGATCGCGGCGTAACCCGGCGGGACCCCGGCCCGACCGGGCGCGACGGCAGTGGAGGCGACGCGTGACATCCGAACCACAGCTCGACCAGGCCATCCCCACCCCCTCCTTCCCCAGCTCCGGCCCGGACTTCACGGGCACGACCCCGTACGAGGCGTACGTACGGGCCGATGTCCTCTCCCACCTGCAGGAACTGCTCTCCGACGACCCCGGTGAGATGGTCTTCCTCGTCACCACACAGGTGATGGAGCTGTGGTTCACGGTCATCGTCCACGAGTGGGAGACCGCTGCCCGCGCCCTGCGCCGGGACGATCTGCCCGTCGCCATGGCGGCGCTCAAGCGGTCCACGTACGAGCTCGAGTCGCTCAACGCCTCCTGGAAGCCGCTCGCGCACCTGACCCCGGCCCAGTTCAACGCCTTCCGCTCCGCGCTGGGCGACGCCTCGGGCTTTCAGTCGGCGACGTACCGCCGCCTGGAGTTCCTGCTCGGCGAGAAGTCCCCGGCCCTGCTGGTCCCCTACCGCGGGGCGCCGCGCACCCACGCGGAGCTGGAGAAGGCGCTGCACTCGCCGAGCCTGTACGACGAGGTCCTGCGCCACCTGGCCCGGCGCGGCCACGCGATACCCGCCGCCGTCCTCGACCGGGACGTCAGCGAGCGGTACGCCGCCGACCCGGCGGTCGAGGACGTCTGGCAGCGCGTCTACGCCGGTGACCAGAACACCGAGGAGTGCCGGCTGGGCGAGGCCCTCACCGAGGTCGCCGAGCTGGTGTGGCGCTGGCGCAACGACCACCTCGTCGCGACGCGCAGGGCGATGGGCGCGAAGGCGGGCACGGGAGGCACCCCGGGGGTCGCGTGGCTGGAGAAGCGCGCGACGAAGAACGTCTTCCCCGAACTGTGGACGGCTCGCAGCCATGTCTGACGGGCTCGCCGGCGAGGCGGCGGCTCTCGACGCCGCCGACGTGCTGCGCGCCAAGCGCGCCGAGTTCGTGCTGGACGGCGGGGACGGGAGCGAGGGTGCCGCCGGTGCGGAGGGCACCGTCTACCTGGACGGCAACTCCCTCGGCGCGCTGCCCCGCGCCGTACCCGGCCGCCTCGCCGACGTCGTCGCACGCGAGTGGGGGCAGCTGCGCATTCGGTCGTGGGCCGAGTCCGGCTGGTGGACCGCGCCCGAGCGGACCGGCGACCGCATCGGGCGGATCGTCGGGGCGGCCCCCGGGCAGGTGGTCGCGGGCGACTCGACAAGCGTCAACGTCTTCAAGGCGGTTGTCGCCGCGATCCGCCTCGCCGAGGAGGACGGCGGCGGGCGCGACGAGGTCCTCGTCGACGCGGCGACGTTTCCGACGGACGGTTACATAGCCGAGTCCGCGGCCCGCATGACCGGCTGCCGGATACGGGCCGTCGAGGCCGGCGACATCGCCCGTGCCGCCGGCCCGCGCACCGCCGTCGCGCTCGTCAACCACGTCGACTACCGCACCGGCCGGCTGCACGACCTGCCCGGTACGACGGCCGCCGTGCACGCCACCGGGGCGCGTGTCGTGTGGGACCTGTGCCACAGCGCGGGCGCGCTGCCCGTCGGGCTGGACGCGCACGGCGTCGACCTCGCGGTCGGCTGCACGTACAAGTACCTCAACGGCGGCCCCGGTTCGCCCGCCTACCTCTACGTCCGCCGCGACCTGCAGCCCCGCTTCGACACCCCGCTGCCCGGCTGGAACTCCCACGCCGACCCCTTCGGCATGTCCCCCGGCTACACCCCCGCCGACGGCTCGCCGCGCGGCCGGGTCGGCACGCCGGACATCCTCTCCCTCCTCGCCCTCGACGCGGCGCTCGACGTCTGGGACGGCGTCGACCTCACCGCCGTACGGGCCAAGAGCCTCGCCCTGACCGACTTCTTCCTGCGCTGCGTCGACGCGTACGTCCCGGCGGGAAAGGCCGGGCCCCTGACACCGGCCGCGCACGCCGAGCGGGGCAGCCAGGTCTCCCTGCGGTGCGCGTCCGGCGCGGCGGCCGTCATGGCGGAGCTCGCCCGTCGGGGCGTCGTCGGCGACTTCCGCCGCCCCGACGTCCTGCGCTTCGGTTTCACCCCGCTCTACACGCGCTTCGCGGACGCCGAGCACGCGGCACGCGTGCTGGCGGAGGTGCTCGGCCGGTGACGGAGGCGCGGACCGTGGCGTACGGGCCTCACCCCAGCCAGGTCGTCGACCTCTACCGGCCCGCGCGCGGCACGGTGGACGCGGACACCCGGGTGACGCTGCTGCACGGCGGCTTCTGGCGCGAGGCGTACGACCGCCGCCACCTCGCGCCGCTGGCGGCGGCCCTGGCGGGGGAGGGGGTGGAGGTCGCGCTGGCCGAGTACCGCCGGGTCGGCGGGGGCGGCGGCTGGCCGCATACCTTCGACGACGTCGTACGGGCCCTGGACGCCGGCCGCACCGGCGCGGCGCGGCGGCACGTGCTGGTGGGGCACTCGGCGGGCGGCCACCTGGCGCTGTGGGCGGCGTCCTCGCCGATGACCGCCGGCGTCGCGCTCGACCACGTCGTGGCGGTGGCCCCGGTGGCGGACCTGGGCCGGGCGCGGGCGCTGGGGCTGAGCGCGGGGGCGGTGAGGGAGCTGGTGGCTCCGGCCGAGGAGGCGCACGCCGACCCCATGCGGCTGCTGCCGCCGCGGGTGCCGGTCACGCTGCTGCACGGGAGCGACGACGAGGACGTGCCGGTGGCGCTGTCCAGCGCCTATGCGGGGGCGGCGCGGGCGGTGGGGGCGGCGGTGGCGTTCGCGGTCCTGGAGGGGGCGGACCACTTCGCCCCCGTCACCCCGGGCACCCCGGCATGCGCCCGGCTGACGGCCGCGGTGCTTTCTCAATCGCCGGACGGGCTGGAATCTCCAGCCCGTCCGGCGATTGAGGACAAGAAACGGTGAAAGGGCGGGGCAGGGGCAAGCCCCCCCGGCCCTGCCCCCCGCGTAGTCCTTGAGACGGACCCCCACAGATCCCCACACGTGGGGACGCCGTGAGCGTTGCCGTTGCCTACCGTTGATGACGTGAACGACACCCATGAGACGAACGGCCCGCGCAGCGAGATGCGCATGGTGGAGAGCGCCCTCGAGGGCGTACGCCAGGACCTGTTCACCGACGCCTTCGCCTTCCGGCCCCTGCCGCCGCTCGACAGCGGCCACGGGCTGGTGCGCAGGATGCCGGGCGGCCTCGCGCGGTACGCGCGCTGGTTCCCACATGCCGTCGTGGCGGGGTTCACGGCCGTGGTCATGCTCGGGGCGCTGTCGTACCGGCCGGACACGGAAGGCGTGCTGCTCGCGCTGTTCGCGGGCGTGCCGCTGGTGATCACGCTGTTCCGGCCCGTCGGCGCGTGGTGGCTCTCGCTCGCGGCGGCCTTCGTCGGCGGCGTCGTCCTCGGCGGCGGGCTCTGGAGCCCGAGCGGCTTCGTGTCGCACCTCGCGGTGATGGTGATCGTGACGGTGCGCACCCGCCCGCGTGTGGCCGTCGAGATGTGGCTGATCACGGCCGCGTTCGGGGCGTTCCTCAGCTCGCTGCACGGCTACGGCTACAACAACGGCATGTTCGAGATGACCGTCCTCTCCGGCATGATCCTCTTCGCGGTCGCCGCCTTCCGCGGCCTGCGGGACTCCAGGCGCCAGGTCGCCGTGCAGGCGGCCGTCACCGAGGTCGAGCGCTCCCGCCGCACGGTCCTGGAGGAGCGCACCACGATCGCCCGCGAGCTGCACGACGTGGTCGCCCACCACATGTCCGTGGTCGCCATCCAGGCCGAGGCCGCGCCCTACCGCGTCCAGGACACCCCGCCCGAGCTGGCCGCCGCCTTCGCCACGATCCGGGAGAACGCCGTGGCCGCCCTGACCGAGCTGCGCCGGGTGCTGGGCGTCGTACGGTCGGAGAACCCCGACGCGTTCGCCGGCCCCGAGGCGCCGCAGCCGACGCTGGCCGACCTCGACGGGCTGCTGGCGAATGTCCGCAGAGCCGGTCTCGACGTCGAGCACGTCACCACCGGCGCGGCCCGCCCGCTGCCGCAGGGCGTGGAGCTGTCCGCGTACCGCATCGTGCAGGAGGCCCTCAGCAACGCGCTGCGGCACGCGCCGGGCTCCACGGCCCGCGTGGAGATCAGTTACGTGCTCGGCGGGCTGGGCCTGCGCATCGTCAACGGCCGGCCCGGCCGGCTGGCCAAGCCCTCCCCGGGCGCCGGCCACGGCGTGCTCGGCATGCGCGAGCGCGTCGCCATGCTCGGCGGCGAGATGACGGCCCAGGCCACGGCCGAGGGCGGCTACGAGGTCGCCGCGTTCATCCCCGTCGCGACGGGCGAGGAGGCCGCGTGAGCATCAGGGTTCTCATCGTGGACGACCAGATGATGGTCCGCGAGGGCTTCTCCGTCCTCCTCAACGCCCAGCCCGACATCGAGGTCGTCGGCGAGGCGGTGGACGGCCGCCAGGCCGTCGGGAAGGTCGCGGAGCTGTGTCCCGACGTGGTGCTGATGGACATCCGCATGCCCGAGCTGAACGGCCTGGAGGCGACCCGCGAGATCGTCGCCGCCGACGCGGCCGCCAAGGTGCTGGTGCTGACCACCTTCGACCTGGACGAATACGTCTACCAGGCGCTGCGGGCCGGGGCCAGCGGCTTCCTGCTCAAGGACGCCTCCGCCCGCCAGCTCGCCGACGGCGTGCGCGTCGTGGCCGCCGGGGAGGCGCTGCTCGCGCCGACGGTCACCAAGCGCCTCATCCAGGAGTTCTCCCGGCTGGGCGCGCCCAAGGCCCCCACCCAGGAGCGCGTCGGTGACCTCACCGAGCGGGAGACCGAGGTGCTGGTCCTGGTCGCACAGGGCCGCTCGAACTCCGAGATCGCGGGCCTGCTCGTCGTAGCCGAGTCGACCGTCAAGACGCACGTGAGCCGCATCCTGGTGAAGCTGGGCCTGCGCGACCGCACCCAGGCCGCGGTCTTCGCCTACGAAGCCGGGCTGGTCACCCCGGGCGGCTAGGGCACGGCTGGAGCATTCCGGTGCGTGCGATCGCAAGGCGGAGGGTCGGAGGGTCACCCTTGTTCCGGGCGTACCAGGGCGTACCAGGGCGTACCCGTGCGGTCCCGGCAACGCAACGCGGCGAGTCCGCGTGCCGGGCGCCGCGGCAGGGCGGGACTGCGGACGCGCTCTACGCCCCGCCCTGCCGGGCGCGCGGCAGGGTCAGCCGCCACGCCTCGGGCACGGCCGTCCAGGTGCGGGTGCGCACCGGCCCGCGGATGCGGTTGTCGGCGCGGTAGCGGAAGTCCGGGCCGGAGACCGTGACCGCCTGCGCCCTGGTCCGTACCGGCTCGTCCGCGGGGCGCGCGTGGACGACGACCTCGGCGAGGCCGTCCACGGCCGCCACCGCCACACGTCCGACCGGCCGGTCGAGGTCGGCCAGCAGCACCCCGTCCGCCTCCACCCGCAGCCGTGTACACGAGGGCACCGGGTGCCGCGCGGTGGGCCCGGACAGCAGCGTCAGGGCCGTGCGCGCCGTACGCGCGGCCGGGGACCACCACGCCTGGTGGCCGTCGCCCCCGGAGGGCACCGCTCTGGGCTCGCCCGGGGGCGCGTTCACGATCTCGTGCGCCCCCGGCTCCGGCCTGCCGCCC
Source organism: Streptomyces sp. NPDC026206 (assembly GCF_040638465.1). Lineage (NCBI taxonomy): Bacteria > Bacillati > Actinomycetota > Actinomycetes > Kitasatosporales > Streptomycetaceae > Streptomyces > Streptomyces sp. NPDC026206. The sequence goes on along the minus strand of NZ_JBEZYL010000003.1, from coordinate 86,132 downwards.
AGCGGCCGGTGCGCGGCGCGGTGCGTGGCCCCCGCGGGCACCCACAGGCCGCCCAGGACGACGCCGTCGCCGTCGTCGGCCAGCAGGCCCAGCCGGCGCTCCACGCCGTCCAGCACGGCCCGTGCGGCCGCCACGGCCCCCAGCGGGACGCCGAGCACCCGGGCCACCGACACCGCTGGCAGCGCGCCGACCGGCACCCACGCCAGGGGCGAGTCGCCCAGCTCGCGGCGCCGGTGCAGCAGGCCCACGACGCGCAACAGCGCCCGGTCGTCGCCGATCACGACGGTCCGGCGCCGGCCGCGCCTGGCGACCGCCCGCGCCACTTCCTCCGGACCGGTCGGGAGGCAGATTTTCGCCACCGCTCCGGCACACAGCACATCCCTGGCGATCCGCGTGGACTCGCCGTCCACACGGCGTGCGACCGGGTCGATGACGACGAGCAGCTGCGCTCCGGTCGGGTCTGCAGCCGACACCTTCGTCCTTCCTCAGGTAATCTCTCGGTGCAAGAGCCCCTGTCGCTGTTGCGCCAGGGGCTTCGTCTATCCGGGGCACCGGTTCGACGGCTCTAGCGGTGGTGAGCGCCCAAAACATGGGGGCTCCCGCCACCTGTGCACGTTGGACATGCCCCGCCCGGAAGGGGTGTACGCCTGTGCCCGCACTTGTGCTGCTCGGTGCTCAGTGGGGTGACGAGGGCAAGGGAAAGGCCACCGACCTCCTCGGTGGATCCGTGGACTATGTGGTGCGCTACCAAGGTGGCAACAACGCCGGCCACACGGTCGTCGTAGGTGACCAGAAATATGCGCTGCATCTCCTCCCTTCCGGAATCCTCTCGCCGGAGTGCACTCCGGTCATCGGCAACGGTGTCGTCGTCGACCCGGCGGTCCTGCTCTCCGAGCTGAGCGGGCTCAACGAGCGCGGCGTCGACACGTCGAAGCTGCTGCTCAGCGGTAACGCACACCTGATCACGCCGTACCACACGACGGTCGACAAGGTGACGGAACGCTTCCTCGGCTCGCGGAAGATCGGCACCACGGGCCGCGGCATCGGCCCGACCTACGCGGACAAGATCAACCGCGTCGGCATCCGCGTCCAGGACCTCTACGACGAGTCGATCCTGACGCAGAAGGTCGAGGCTGCCCTCGACTTCAAGAACCAGATCCTGGCGAAGCTGTACAACCGCCGGGCCATCTCGCCCGCCGCGATCGTCGAGGAGCTGCTCACCTACGCCGAGCAGATCAAGCCCTTCGTCGCCGACACCACGCTGATCCTGAACAACGCCATCGACGAGGGCAAGGTCGTCCTCTTCGAGGGCGGCCAGGGCACCCTGCTGGACGTCGACCACGGCACGTACCCCTTCGTCACCTCCTCGAACCCGACCGCCGGCGGCGCCTGCACCGGCGCCGGCGTGGGCCCGACGAAGATCAACCGCGTGATCGGCATCCTCAAGGCGTACACCACGCGTGTCGGCGCCGGTCCGTTCCCGACCGAGCTGTTCGACGAGGACGGCGAGGCGCTGCGCACCATCGGCCACGAGCGCGGTGTCACCACCGGCCGTGACCGCCGCTGCGGCTGGTTCGACGCGGTCATCGCCCGCTACGCGACCCGCGTCAACGGCCTGACGGACTTCTTCCTCACGAAGCTGGACGTGCTGACCGGCTGGGAGCAGATCCCGGTCTGCGTGGCGTACGAGATCGACGGCAAGCGCGTCGAGGAGCTGCCCTACAGCCAGAGCGACTTCCACCACGCGAAGCCGATTTACGAGATGCTGCCGGGCTGGACCGAGGACATCTCCAAGGCCAAGACCTTCGCCGAGCTGCCGAAGAACGCCCAGGCGTACGTGAAGGCACTGGAGGAGATGTCGGGCGCGCCGATCTCCGCGATCGGTGTCGGCCCGGGCCGGACCGAGACGATCGAGATCAACTCGTTCCTGTCGTAAGCGGTACGCACGCCCGTACGGCGCCCCGGTGGCTCACAGCCACCGGGGCGCCGTCGTATCCGGCTCTCCCGGGGCCCTCTCAGCCGGTCCTGCGGTAGACCAGCGACGCGTCCTTCGTGCCGGAGTCGACGAAGTCCCGCCGCATCCTGCCGTCCGGGAGCAGGACCAGGTCGGAGGCGGAACCGGGCTGACAGGCCGCCGTGGGGTTGGCCTGGGTCACGCTGGACGGGCCGAGGCGCAGCGGCGAGCCGTCGCTGCCGCCGCCCGTCGCGGTGGTGCGCCACCGGCAGGTGTAGGAGGTGCCGTCGTCGAGGACCCCGCTTCCCTCGATCGTGACGGCGGCGACCGGGCCCCCGGAGATGGTGATGGTCCGGTAGTTGGTGCGCGAGCCACTGCCGAAGCTGGACTGCCAGGTGCCGAGGAACGCCTGCGGCCCGGCGTCGGGAGCGGGTGTGGGGCTGCCGCCGACGGCCGTCGGCCCGGGCGCGGGAGGCGCGGGCGCGGGGGACGACGTCGGGCTCTGGGAGGAGGCCGGGGCCGAGGGCGCCGGGCCCGGGCCGCTGCGCGCGCTGTTGTCGCTGTCCCGGTTGAGCAGGAAGACCGTTCCGCCGCCCGCGAGCAGCCCGGCGGTCACGATCGCGGCCACGATGTAGGGCGTCTTCGAGCGATGCACCGGCGCCGTGGCCCCGACCTGCACGGCGGGGTGGTGGTACGGGCCCGGGGGCGGATAGGCGTAGCCCGCAGCCGGCCCGGGGGCGAGCGGGGGCAGGGGCTGGGCGGCGGGCGTGGTCAGCGTGGGCGGGTCCGCGGGCCGGGCGTCCTGCGGCGGGTCGACGCGCGTGGGCTGCCAGGCGGGGGATGCCGAGGGTATCGGCCCCGCGGGATGTGTGGGATGTGCGGGGTTCGCTGGATTTGCTGGGTTCTCGACGTTCAGCAGTTCCACGGCGTGCCGGCCGAGCTGGGCGACGAGGCCGCCCGGCAGCCACGGCTCGGCGGACCGCAGGTCCGTCAGCAGGTCGCTGACGCCTGTGCGCTCCACGACCTCCTCGGGCGTGGGCCGCTCGGCGGGGTCCTTGGCGAGGAACGCGGAGATCAGCGGTTGCAGCGTGGCCGGTACCCCGGTGAGGTCCGGCTCCTCCTGGGCGATGCGGTACATCAGGGCGTGGATGCCGCTGTCGGCGGCGCCGAACGGCATTCGGCCGCTGGCCGCGTAGGCGAGCACCGAGCCGAGGCAGAAGACGTCGCTCGCGGGCGTGACCTGGTCGCCGCGCACCTGCTCGGGCGACATGAAGCCGGGCGAGCCGACGGCCGCTCCGGTACGGGTCAGACCCCCGTCGGTGACGGTCTCCAGGGCGCGCGCGATGCCGAAGTCGATGACGCGCGGGCCGTCGAGGGTGATCAGCACGTTCGACGGCTTGAGGTCGCGGTGGACGATCCCGGCGGCGTGGATGGCCTGCAGGGCGCGCGCGAGGCCCGCCCCCAGGATGCGTACGGACCGCTCGGGCAGCGGCCCGAAGTCCCGGCCGACGACCTGGCGCAGCGACGGCCCGGCGATGTAGCCCGTGGCGACCCAGGGGACGGCGGCGTCGGTGTCCGCGTCGAGGACGGGCGCGGTCCACTGACCGCCGACCTGCCGCGCGGCCCGCACCTCCTGCCGGAAGCGGCGCCGGAACTCCTCCTGGCCCGCCAGTTCCGGCTGGACCAGTTTGACGGCGACCGTCCGGCCCCTGTCGGAGCGGGCGAGATAGACCCGGCCCATGCCTCCCGCGCCGAGCCTGCCGAGCAACCGGTAGGCACCGAGTGTGCGTGGGTCCTCCGGCGACAGATCTTCCATGCCGGGCACTCCTTCCCCCATGTTTCTCCGCGGAGAATAGCGGCACGGCAAAGGGCCGGGTATCCGCACGGCACAAGTGCGGTCCCCGGCCCTCGAAGTCCGGCCCTGGAAGTGTGGCCCCGGAAGCCGGCCATCCGGCGGGCTGCCGGACGGCCGGCGAACGGATCGCCGGGCCGTCCTGCGGCGGGCCTCAGGACGGAAGGATGTTCTCCGCCTGCGGGCCCTTCTGGCCCTGCGTGATGTCGAAGGTGACCTTCTGCCCCTGCTGGAGCTCCCGATAGCCCTGGGTGGAGATGTTGGAGTAATGGGCGAAGACGTCCGCCCCGCCGCCGTCCTGCTGGATGAAGCCGAAACCCTTTTCCGAGTTGAACCACTTCACGATGCCGGTAGCCAAGGTGATCTCCTTAATGGGGGGAGCACGACGGAATTCCGTGCGCCAGGGAAAACGCAAGTGCGCCCGAGGTCACAGACCTTCAGGCGCACAAATGGGTACCAAAACTGCAACTGCAAATGACCGTAGCAGGCAAATGGCCCCGAATTGGGATTTCCCGCCGCGTGGCGATGTGTCCGGTTGTGTACGCCTTCGGCCACGTGCCCCGCGGCCGGGGAGCACCCGGCACTGTGTCGCCGGGCGCGCCAAGTGGCCGACACAGTGCCGGTGTCCGCGCCCGCGGCCCGCTCCCTAGGCTCGGGCCGGACGCCCGAAGCCCCACCGATGCGAGGTCACGCCCGTGAGCACCGAGAGCACGCAGCCCGACCCCTCCGCCGGCGCCGCCGTGAAGGCGGCCGACCGCGCCCACGTCTTCCACTCGTGGTCCGCCCAGGACCTCATCGACCCGCTGGCCGTGGCCGGCGCCGAGGGCTCGTACTTCTGGGACTACGACGGCAACCGCTACCTCGACTTCTCCTGCCAGCTGGTGAACACCAACATCGGCCACCAGCACCCCAAGGTCGTGGCCGCGATCCAGGAGCAGGCGGCCCGGCTGTGCACGATCGCGCCGGGCTTCGCCGTGGACGTACGGTCCGAGGCCGCGCGGCTGATCGCGGAGCGGACGCCCGGCGACCTCGACAAGATCTTCTTCACCAACGGTGGTGCCGAGGCCGTGGAGAACGCCGTCCGGATGGCCCGGCTGCACACCGGCCGCCCCAAGGTGCTCAGTGCCTACCGCTCGTACCACGGAGCGACGGCCGCTGCGATCAACCTGACCGGCGACCCGCGCCGCTGGCCCTCCGACACCGGCTCCGCGGGTGTGATCCACTTCTGGGCGCCGTTCCTCTACCGCTCGCCCTTCCATGCGCAGAGCGAGGAGCAGGAGTGCGAGCGCGCGCTGGCGCACCTGGAGGACACCGTCGTCTTCGAGGGGCCGCAGACCATCGCCGCGATCGTCCTGGAGACCGTGCCCGGCACCGCCGGGATCATGGTCCCGCCGCCCGGCTACCTCGCGGGCGTCCGGGAGATCTGCGACCGCCACGGCATCGTCTTCGTGCTGGACGAGGTCATGGCGGGCTTCGGCCGCACCGGCCGCTGGTTCGCCGCCGACCACTTCGGCGTCACCCCCGACCTGCTCACCTTCGCCAAGGGCGTCAACTCCGGTTACGTCCCGCTCGGCGGCGTCGCCATCTCCGCCGAGATCGCCGCCACCTTCGGGACGCGCCCCTACCCGGGCGGGCTCACCTACTCCGGGCACCCGCTCGCCTGCGCCTCCGCCGTGGCCACGATCAACGCGATGGCCGAGGAGGGCATCGTGGAGAACGCGGCCCGCGTCGGCGAGGACGTCATCGGCCCCGGGCTGCGCGCGCTCGCCGAGCGCCACCCGTCGGTGGGCGAGGTGCGCGGCATGGGCGTGTTCTGGGCGGTGGAGCTGGTGCGCGACCGGGCCACCCGCGAGCCCCTGGTGCCCTACAACGCGGCGGGCGCGGCGGGCGCCCCCATGGCCGCCTTCACCGCCGCCTGCAAGAAGTCGGGGCTCTGGCCGTTCGTCAATATGAACCGCACCCACGTCGTCCCGCCGTGCACCGTCACCGAGGCGGAGGTGAAGGAAGGCCTCGCCGCTCTGGACGCGGCGCTCACGGTGGCCGACGAGCACACGGTGTGACCCCCGGTACGGCCAGGATGCCGCGGGCCGTGTACCGTCTTCCGTTCTTGCGTATTTACCTACGTAACGCCCGTACGTTCCGCGACGGCCCTCGCCTATCTTGTTGCGAGGGCCGTTCGCATGCCAGACGCGCGGTCACGGAAGCGGTCACGGAAAGGGAGACGGAGACCAATGCCCGGCAGCGACGCGGTCAAGCGCACGACGCTGCGCTCGCAGATCGCCGACGCCCTGCGCGACGAGGTCATCGCGGGACGGCTCCCGGCCGAGTTCACCGTCAAGGAGATCGCCGAGCAGTACGGGGTCTCCGCCACGCCCGTCCGCGAGGCGCTGCTCGACCTGTGCTCGCAGGGGCTGCTCGATGTGGAGCTGCACCGCGGCTACCGGGTGCGCGAGTTCACCTACGCCGACTTCCGGGACATGATCGAGGCCCGCACGCTGATAGTGGAGGGCATGTTCCGCCGCTCCGCCGCGCGGGCGCTGCAGGCGGCCACCCCGCAGGCGCTGGCCTCGGTGCGGCGCCGGGCCGAGGAGGCCGGCCGGGCGGCGGTCGCGGGGGACCTCGACATCCTCATCGGCTACGACCTGCGCTTCTGGCGCGAGATGGCCGGCCTGGTCGGCAACCCCTACATATCCGACTTCCTGGACCGTGTGCGGATCCAGAGCTGGATCTTCACGGTGCCGCTGCTGCGGTCGCTGGGGGAGCTGCGCGGGCGGCTGTGGGACCAGCACGCCGAGCTGGTCGAGGCGGTGGCGTGCCAGGACGTGGAACGCGCGCAGCGGATCGTCGTGGCGTACAACGAGCATTCGCTGGCGCTGATCGACGGGCTAACAGGAACGGTCGGAACCGATCAAGGTTCGACCGAATAGGGTCGATGTCGCTCGCTGCCATCGGCAATCGGACTGTGGTCCGCGTGGAAGACGGCATCGATGTCGGATATGCAACCTTCGACCGTTTGAGGGACGTCTCAGTCACGTGATGTCAAAGACCCAGCCGTCGGCCCAGCCGTCGGAGCCCCCCACAACGGCCGGAGGCAGCACCGTCGACCTGACGGTCATCATCCCGGCCTACAACGAGGAGGACCGGCTCGCCCCCACGCTGCAGGCGGTCCGGGCCCATCTCGAGACGCTGCGACCGCTGCGGTGGGAGCTGATCGTCGTCGACGACGGATCGACCGACGGCACGGCGGCCGTCACCGCGGCCGCGGCCGCCGACGAGCCCCGCGTCCGGCTGCTGAGCACCCCCGCCAACCGCGGCAAGGGCCACGCCGTGCGCACCGGGGTCCTCGCCTCGCGCGGCCGCCGCGTGCTGGTCACCGACGCGGACCTGGCCACGCCCATCGAGGAGCTGGCCCTTCTCCAGCGGCACCTGGACGACGGCGCCACCGCGGCCGTGGGCTCACGCGCCCTGCCCGGGTCCCGCATCGCCGTGCGCCAGCACGCCCTGCGCGAGGTCATGGGCAGAGTGGGCGCCCGGCTCATCCGGGCCGCCGCGGTGCCCGGCATACGGGACACCCAGTGCGGCTTCAAGCTCTTCGACGGCGACAAGGTGCGCACCGCCTTCGCCGGCTCCCGGCTGGACGGCTGGAGCTACGACGTCGAGATACTGCGCTTCTTCCACCAGAAGGACTGGGAGGTCGCCGAGGTGCCCGTCAGCTGGGCCCACCAGCCCGGTTCCAAGGTCCGTCCGCTCGCCTACCCCACCGTCCTCGCCGACCTCATCGGCATCCGCCTGCGCGCGATCGGCCCGGTGCGGTTCGCCGTGCCCGTGCTCTTCCTCCTCCTCGCCTTCCTCCTCTACGGCGGCCTGTGGGGCGGCCTGGGCACCGCGTACCTCACCGACTCCGGCTCCGACCAGCAGCAGTGGGAGTGGTTCTTCGCGGTCACCGCCGACAACGTCGCGCACCTGCGCAACCCGCTCTTCACCGATCTGCAGAACTTCCCGCTCGGTGTGAACCTCATGGCCAACACCGCCATGCTGGGGCTCTCCGTGCCCCTCACCCCGCTCACCCTCGCCTTCGGGGCGCACCTCACCTGGGCCGTCGTGCTCACCGGCGGCCTGGCCGCCACCGCCTGCTCCTGGTACTGGCTGATAGCCAAGCGCTTCGTCCGCTCGCGCTGGGCGGCCGCGCTGGGCGGCGGCTTCTGCGCCTTCGCGCCGCCGATGATCTCGCACGGCAACGCGCACCCCAACTTCGTGGTGCTGTTCATGATGCCGCTGATCATCGACCGGGCCCTGCGGCTGTGCGAGGGCGGCCGGCGCACGCGCGACGCCGTCGTCCTGGGCCTGTTCCTCGCCTACCAGATCTTCCTCGGCGAAGAGGCGCTGCTGCTGGCCGTGACCGGCCTCGCCCTCTTCGCCCTCGGCTACGCGATCGCCGCCCCGGACGTGGCGAAGGCCGTCGCCGGACCGCTGCTGCGCGGCCTCGCCGTCGCCGCGCTCGTGTCCGTACCACTGGTGATCGTCCCCGTCGGCTGGCAGTTCTACGGCCCGCAGAGCTACCACAGCGTGCTGCACGGGCAGGTCGGCAACAACCCGATGGCGCTGCTGGAGTTCGCCACCCGCTCGCTGGCCGGCGACGGCGGCGTCGCCGCCTCGCTGTCGCTCAACCGGACCGAGGAGAACGCCTTCTTCGGCTGGCCGCTCGTCGCGCTGACCATCGCCGTCGTCGTCCACCTGCGCGACCGGCCGTGCGTACGCGCCCTCGGCTTCACCGCGCTGGCCGCCGCCGTCCTCTCCCTCGGCCAGAACATCCCGCTGCTGGGTACGGACAGGACGCTGCCGGGGCCGTGGCGGCTGGTCGCCAAAATGCCGTTCTTCGAATCGGTCATCGAGTCGCGCATGGCCATGGTCTGCGTGCCCGCCCTCGGCATCCTCCTCGCCCTTGCCTGTGACCGGCTGGCCGTGCGGCGCCTGCGCAGCGAGCGCGAGAGCTCGCGCCGGCTGCTCGGCTGCGCCGCGCTCGTCGTGGCGCTCCTGCCGCTGCTGCCGACGCCGTACCGGACCGTCGACCGCGCCCCGGTGCCCGCCTTCATCGCCGACGGCAACTGGCGGGAGTACGTACGCCCCGGCCACTCCCTGGTGCCCGTGCCGGTGCCCAGCCCGTCCGGCACTGCCGCCCTGGGCTGGCAGATCGACGCCGGCCTCGGCTTCCCCTTCCCCGGCGGCTACTTCAACGGGCCCTGGGGGCCGGACCGCATCGGCATCTACGGGCCCCAGCCGCGCTTCACCTCCGACCTGCTGAACAAGGTCCGCGAGAGCGGGAAGGTGCCCGACATCTCCGCTCAGCAGCGCCGCCAGTTCGGCTGGGACCTCGGCTTCTGGCGCGCGGACGCGCTCGTCCTCGCCCCTGGGGACAACGCGGTGCCCCTGCGCGAGGCGGTCACCCGGCTGACCGGCAAACAGCCGCGGCACGTCGGTGACACGTGGGTGTGGGACGTGCGCGGACAGGGTTGACCACCCGCCCGGACGCCAAGCGGAGTTCGGGCGTCCATGTCCGTCGGCCCGGTGTGACAACCGGCTGAGCGGCACTACTCTGGCCCGACCATCGCATGCACCGACCATCGCACCGATGCGAGAACGAGAGTGAGTTCACGTGGCCTGTGACCTCTGGCTAGTGCCCCTCGTCGATGTGCTGTGCCACAGCCCCGACAACCCCTTCGCCGAGGAGATCGCCGCGTACGACAAGGCACTCGGCGAGGCCGGGCTGCCGCCGGTGCCCGTCTTCGGCTACATGCCGGGCCTCTCCGGAGACGTCGCCCCGGTCGCGGGCTTCGACTACGACGCCCTGCACTTCCTGCGCCGCGCCCACCTGCTGAACCTGTGCGGCCTGGCCGTCACTCCGGTGGATGAACTCGGCGGCGACTACGAGCAGTTACTGGAGATGTTCGAGACCACCGCCCAGCAGTCGCACCTGGTCTGGCACTACGACCACGCCGGGGCGTACGTCCCGGTGGACTTCGCGCACCCGCTGTCCAACGACGAACTCCTCGAAGGCGGCGGCCCGCTGGGCTCCAGCCACGGCCTGCTGCGCGAACTGCACGCCGTCGCCCCGGTGCTGGGCATCGACCCGGCCAACCCGCCCGCCCCGCCCGCCGCTCCGGACCGCCCCACCGGACTGGAGGAGCGCGCCGCCCCGGGCCCGCGCGACGACAGCCCCTTCGCCCGAGAGCGCCACGTATGGCTGGGCCTGCACGCGGCGGCCACCAGGAGCCTGGGCCAGGGCTCCATGATCGTCTTCAGCTGAGCGGGGCCCGGCGTTGAGGACACCCAGCAGCCCGTCCGCATCACCCAGCCCGTCCGGCGTTTGAGGACAAGAAACGGTGAAAGGGCGGGCCCGGGGCACCTCACACCCCCGGTCACCGCCCACCGCCCCACCTACCCCGCTCGCCCTACCGCGGAGACTCCGGCGGCCGCTGCCGCGGCATGTTCGGCCGCGTATGCGGCGGTAGCGGGAAGCGCCCCACAGGACCGCCCCCTTCGCCCCGCGGCCCCCACGCCACCAGCGACTGCGTCAGCAACGGCGCCGGCCCCGCCCGGAACTCCACCATCCAGTCGGCCGTCTCGGCCCGTACGAGCTCCGAGACGTCCTCCGAGAAGCGCCGCAGTACGGTCAGACAGCGCTCGGCCGCCTCACTGGCCGTGCCTTCGGTCGGGCCGAGCACCTCGCGGACGCACTCCGACGCCCAGTCGAACTGCAGCACCTCGAGCCGCCGCTGCACCGCCTGTGCCGTGGCCACGCCGCGCATCCATCCGGACGTCAGCCCGAAGTAGCGGTCGCAGGCCACGCAGGCCACCGCCCCGAGCAGGGCCAGGAAGGCCCACGCCGAGCCGGTGCGCAGCACCTTCGTCAGCTCCAGCAGCGGCAGGGCGGCCCCCACCACGGCACAGAACGTGGTCCCCAGACGCAGCCCGCGCGCCCAGCGGCGCTTCCAGGACCGGTCGGTGAGGTACCAGTCGGCCAGGCTCAGCGCACCGGTCTCGACCCATCTGTACAGCTCGTCCAACCGCTCGGCGGGCTCTCCCCAGTCCCCGAGCGGGAAGGTCCGGCCGCGGAGGTCATCGCGGTGCTGTCCCCCCTGGCGGCCTCCCTGCTCCCGAGGGAGCCCCTCGGGCTGCATCTCAGGCTGGCTCACCCCTGCACTCCCTCTCCGCCGCGTGCGTCATTCGTGATCGCAGCCTCCTTCCTACCGCCGAACGGTTGGCGTTGGGCGCAAGATCCAGCCTTTTCCGTCCGTAAGTGCAGCGGGATCGGGTATAGGAGCCGCCGGTCTTCACCCGAAAGAGTGCGGGCCGGTTGGCCCAATGTCGACGTGCGGGTGCCGAAACGTTCTGACGAGCGCGCCCGGCGGAGGTTCCCGAGGCGTCCCCCCGGGGGTCCGCGAGAGGCCGCCGGAAGATCTTTCAAGAGGTTCCTACGAGCGGGGAGGGGGGCCGGAGTCGTACGGAGCGACGAGCCGTCGAAGGAAGGTGCCATAAGGTGGCACCCGTGAAGGTCCTCGTCATCGGCGGCGGCGCCCGCGAACATGCCCTGTGCCGCTCCCTGTCCCTCGACCCCGACGTCACCGCTCTGCACTGCGCCCCCGGCAACGCCGGGATCGCCGAGGTCGCTCAGGTGCACACCGTGGACGCCCTGGACGGCACGGCCGTCGCGGAGCTCGCCACGTCGCTGCGCGCGGACCTGGTGGTGGTCGGCCCCGAGGCGCCCCTGGTCGCCGGGGTCGCCGACGCCGTGCGGGAGCGCGGCATCCCGGCCTTCGGCCCGTCCGCGGAAGCGGCCCGGCTGGAGGGCTCCAAGGCGTTCGCCAAGGACGTCATGGCCGCCGCGAACGTCCCCACCGCCCGCAGCTACGTCTGCACCACCCCCGCCGGGATCGACGAGGCCCTCGACGCCTTCGGTGCTCCCTACGTCGTCAAGGACGACGGCCTGGCCGCCGGCAAGGGCGTCGTCGTCACCTCCGACCTGGCCGAGGCCCGCGAGCACGCGCTGGCCTGCGGCCGCGTGGTGATCGAGGAGTTCCTGGACGGCCCCGAGGTCTCCCTCTTCGCCGTCACCGACGGCGAGACGGTGCTGCCCCTTCAGCCCGCCCAGGACTTCAAGCGCGCCCTCGACGCGGACGAGGGCCCGAACACCGGCGGCATGGGCGCCTACTCCCCGCTGCCCTGGGCCGACCCCAAGCTGGTCGAGGAGGTGCTGCAGAGCGTCCTGCAGCCCACCGTGGACGAGCTGCGCCGCCGGGGCACGCCCTTCTCCGGGCTGCTCTACGCGGGGCTCGCGATCACCTCGCGCGGCGTGCGCGTCATCGAGTTCAACGCGCGCTTCGGCGACCCCGAGACCCAGGTCGTCCTGGCCCGCCTGAAGACGCCGCTGGCAGGCCTCCTGCTGAACGCGGCCACCGGCAACCTGGCCGCCCAGCCGCCGCTGCGCTGGAGCGAGGGCGCCGCCGTGACCGTCGTCATCGCCTCGCACAACTACCCGGGCAGCCCGCGCACCGGAGACGTGATCGAGGGCCTGGCCGGGGCGGCGGAGGTGGACGAGGCGTACGTGCTCCACGCGGGCACCGCGCTCGACGCCGACGGCCGGGTGGTCAGCGCCGGCGGCCGCGTCCTGTCCGTCACCGCGACCGGAGCCGACCTGAGCGCTGCCCGTACCCGTGCGTACGAGGCCGTCTCGCGCGTCCGCCTCGACGGCTCCCACCACCGCACCGACATCGCGGCCGAGGCGGCGGCCCCGGCCTGAGCCACCCCACGTTTCGTGTCCTTGAGCGCCGGCCGGGCTGAGACAGCCCGGCCGGCGCTCAAGGTTCCGGGGTCGGCCGGGGCCCGGGGCCGGAGCCGCGTACGTGGAGCTCATCGGGCGGTCCTCCCGCAGAGGCTTTGCCCAAAGCCATTCCATCGGGTGACCGCTTGCCCAACCGGCTGACGCACGCCCGCCCCCCAACTAGGGTGCGGCGAAGGCCGACTGCTGCGCATCCGGCAACTGGCCCACCGGCATTGCGATGTCAGAGGCCGGTGCCACAGTGGGGGAGGTGAGCAAGGCACCTCGGCAGAGCACTACAGGCACCTGGGGGTGATCGGTCTCGTGGCAGGTCCGGAAGCAGGCGCGCTGACCGCGCGCGCCAGGGCCCTCGCCGTGCTGCGTGTGCGCAGCGCCGCGCTGGCCGTCGCCCTGGTTCCGGCGGCAGCAGCCGTCGTGCTGGCGGCGGGGGCCGCCATGGGCCGGATCCCTCACGGCTCGGCCGGGGACGCCGCCCGCCCGGCCGTCACCGCCGTCGCCCTGCTGGCCCTGGCGCTCGCGGCCGCCGTCGCCGTGGTGGTCGCCCGGGCCCGGCCGGCCCTGAGCCCCACGGTCCCGATCCCCGAGGAGACGGCCCCCGACCTCTACCGCCTGGTCCGTGACCTGGCCGAGCGGCTGGACGTCCCCGCGCCCTCCGCCATGGCTCTCACGCCCGACTGCGACAGCTGGCTGGAGGACCGTACGCATCCGGCACACTCCCCGCCGCGCGAGCGGCTGCGGCTGCGCAGGCGGGCCGGGGCCTCGCCCGTCCTGGTGATCGGCTCGCCGTTCCTGTGGTGGATGCGCGTCGCCGAGCTGCGCGCCCTGCTGGCGCCGGTGGTGGCGGGCACGGGCCCGGCCGCCCACCCCGACATAGCCGCCGCCCGCCGCTTCGTCCGGGGCCTGGACGCCGCCGTGGCCGTCGCGGCGACCCGGCCCCACCTCGCGTTCATCGGCTGGGCCGCCCGGCTCCTGCTGCGCTCCTGCCGCGACCACGCGGCCGAGATGGAGCGCGGAGTGGCCGCGGCCGCCTCCGAGCGCGCCCAGACGGTGGACTACGGCCTGCGCATCGTCGCCCAGGAGCAGGTCGGCCTCGCCTACGCCGGCTGGGACCGGCTGCTGAACCGCGTCGCGCTGCCCGCCTGGCGGATGGGCCGCTGGCCCTCCCGGCTGGATGCGGGCGTCGTCTCCGCGCTCACCGAGCTCTCCCGCCGCGACCGGCTGGCGGAAGGCTTCACCTCCCGGCTGGGCGAGCGGCCCGCCTGCGATCTGCTGGAAGAGCCCGGCCTCATCGACGAGGCGGCGTCCCTGCTGGCCGCCCGGCTCTTCCACGGCGGCCCGGCCCGGCCCGGCCCCGACTGGTCGCCGGTCGCCTGGAACCAGTACGCGGACGAGGTCGTGGACCGCAAGTGGCGGCTGGAGGCCGCCCGGCTGCACCGCGTCCTCGACGACATCGCCGCGTGCGGCGCCGCCCCCGTGGCGCTGCCCGGCACCCACGGCACCCACGGCGGCCCGGGGCCGGACGCCGTTCCGGCCCCGGCCACAGTCGCCCGCATCCTCGACCGCCTCACCGGTCCGGCCGGCGGCGGCGTGGGCGAGGAGCTGGAGGTCCGCCTGAGTGCCGAGGTGGCGCGCGAAGCGGCTCAGGAGGAGCGCGCGGCCGAGCGGGGCGCCTTCGGCGCGGCGGCCGGATCGTGGGTCGGCGGGCTCGCGCCGCTGTTCCCCCTGCAGCCGCCGCGCAGCGGCCGGGAGCTGCTCGCCGACCATGTGACGGCCATGGTCTGCTGCGCGGCCGTGGACACCGCCGGTGCCGTCCCCGGCCTGGACTGGCTGGACGGCCCGGCCCTGCTCGTGGGCGGCGCCCGCCGCGCCGACCTGACCCGTACGGTCCTGAGCCTGATCGAGGACGGGGACGGCGAGCCGCTGCGCGCCTGGCTCGGTGAGGTCGGGGTCCGCCCCGAGAAGCCGGTCCGGCTGATGTGAGAGAGCGGCGTGTAACGGAGCGTGACGTCGTTACGCTCCGTAGAGGCCGAGCCATCACTTCCGGCGAATTTCCTGACGAACGGTGACAAGCCGCACGCCTCGTGTGATGTGCTGGGTATCTGCTGGGAATCCGAGAAGGTATGCGGGGGCCTAGGGGAGGGAGCACACATGGGGACGGACCAGGTCCGCCGCTGGGAATCCGGTGCACTCGCGCACGCCGTCTCGGATCCCTTCGGCCAGGGACCGCTGCCCTGGCTGCGCGGCGGTGAGTACTACTTCGACGGCACCGGGCAGATCATCCCCTGGTACGTGGACCCGGTGACCGCCCCGGCCGACACCCGCGTCCCGCCGCCGCGCAGGCCGGGCCCGCGCGCCGCCGACGACGTCCACTGCCAGATCAAGGGCTTCGCCTCCAGCAGCTCCGTCGCCCCCGGCGAGGCCCTGGACTTCCGGATCACCGTGGACCCGCCGCAGCAGTTCGGCGTGGACGTCTACCGCATCGGCCACTACGCGGGCGTGGGCGCCGCCAAGGTCACCACCAGCCCGCGGCTCTCGGGCATCGTCCAGCCGCCGCCGCTCACCGTCGACCGCACGGTCTCCTGCCACCACTGGTGGCTCTCCTGGCGGCTGCAGGTCCCCAGCTTCTGGAGCACCGGCGCCTATGTGGCCGTCCTGACCACCGTCGACGGATACCGCAGCCACATCCCGTTCACCGTGCGCGACAGCGGCCCCGCCGATCTGCTGCTCGTCCTGCCCGACATCACCTGGCAGGCCTACAACCTCTACCCCGAGGACGGCCGCACGGGCGCGAGCCTCTACCACGCCTGGGACGAGGAGGGCCGCCTCCTCGGCGAGGCGGACGCGGCCACCACGGTCTCCTTCGACCGCCCCTACGCGGGCGCGGGCCTGCCGCTGCACGTCGGCCACGCCTACGACTTCATCCGCTGGGCCGAGCGCTTCGGCTACGGCCTCGCCTACGCCGAGACCCGCGACCTGCACGCCGGGCGAATCGATCCGGCGCGCTACCGCGGCCTGGTCTTCCCCGGCCACGACGAGTACTGGTCGGCCCCGATGCGCCGGGCCGTCGAGGACGCCCGCGACTGCGGCACGTCGCTGGTCTTCCTCTCCGCCAACACCATGTACTGGCAGGTCGAGCTCGCCCCCTCGCCCGCCGGCCCCGACCACCTGCTGACCTGCCGAAAACGTCGCGGCCCCGGCCGCTCGGCCCTCTGGCGCGAGATGTCGCCCCCCGAACAGCAACTGCTCGGCATCCAGTACGCGGGCCGGGTGCCCGAGCCCGCCCCCATGGTCGTCCGCAACGCCGGCCACTGGCTGTGGGAGGCCACCGGCGCCGACGAGGGCGACGAGCTGCCCGGCCTCGTCGCGGGCGAGGCCGACCGCTACTTCCCCCGTACGGCCCTGCCGGAGCACACCCGCCGGATTCTGCTCGCCCACTCCCCGTACGAGGACAGCGAGGGCACCAGGCGCCACCAGGAGACCTCGCTCTACCTCGCCCCCAGCGGCGCCCTCGTCTTCGCCTCCGGCACCTTCGCCTGGTCCCCTGCCCTGGACCGGCCCGGCCATGTGGACGCCCGCATCCAGCGGGCCACGGCCAATCTGCTGGACCGCATCTGCAAGCGGGTCTGACCCCTCGCGGGAGCCCGGCGGGCCGGTACGGCAGAATCGAGGTGCTTGGACAAACCACCAGGAGGCCTGCGTGTCCGGATTCGTCGAGAAGCCCAAAGCCGTCGAGGTGCCGGGACTGACGCACCTGCACACGGGCAAGGTTCGCGACCTGTACCGCGACCAGGACGGCCGGCTGGTCATGGTGGCCAGCGACCGCATGTCTGCCTACGACTGGGTGCTGCCCACGGAGATCCCCGACAAGGGGCGCATCCTCACCAAGCTCTCCCTGTGGTGGTTCGACCGGCTCACCGACCTCGTCCCCCACCACGTCCTGTCCACCGACCTGCCGGCCGGCGCCCCCGCCGACTGGGCCGGCCGCACCCTGATCTGCCGCTCCCTCGACATGGTCCCGGTCGAGTGCGTCGCCCGCGGCTACCTGACCGGCTCCGGCCTCGCCGAGTACGAGCAGACCCGCACCGTCTGCGGCCTCGCCCTCCCCGAGGGCCTCACCGACGGCTCCGAGCTGCCCTCCCCGATCTTCACCCCGGCCACGAAGGCCGAGGTCGGCGAGCACGACGAGAACGTCTCCTACGAGGAGGTGGCCCGCCGCGCCGGCGCGGAGACCGCGGCCATGCTGCGGCAGACCACCCTCGCCGTCTACAGCCGCGCCCGCGCCATCGCCCGCGACCGGGGCATCATCCTCGCCGACACCAAGTTCGAGTTCGGCTTCGCCGACAGCGGCGAACTGGTCCTCGCGGACGAGGTGCTGACGCCGGACTCCTCCCGCTTCTGGCCCGCCGAGGACTACGAGCCGGGCAGGGCGCAGCCCTCCTTCGACAAGCAGTTCGTCCGCAACTGGCTGTCCTCCCCGGCCTCCGGATGGGACCGCACGGGCGACGTACCGCCGCCGGAGCTCCCGACGGAGATCGTCGAGCGCACGCACGCGAAGTACGCCGAGGCGTACGAACGCCTGACGGGCCAGAAGTGGTCATAGCGGCCTCGGTCGTCAGCCCGCCCGGACAACGATCCAGCCCGTCTGGGGGCACCTCCCAGCGGTAGCTGGGGGAGTTTGAGGACCGGGGCCCGGCGCGGAGCCCCGCCACGCGGCGGAGCCGCATATCGGATGCAGCGGGAAGGGGCGGGCAGGGGAGAAAATCCGCCCGCCCCAGACATAAGAGCCCTCTCAGACAACGTCTGACAAGGTGGGGACCCGCACGACCATTCGTTCCCCCGCCGGAGGGCCCATGGGCGAGACGTCCGTCCTCGTCGTCGACGACGACCCCGACGTACGCGCCGCCGTCGTCGACGGCCTCGCCGTCGAGGGCTACGCGGTACGTTCCGCCCCCGACGGCCTCGCCGCGCTGTCCGCGATCGCCGCCGCCCCACCCGCCGCGATCGTGCTGGACCTGGCGATGCCCGTGCTCGACGGGCTCGCCGTCTGCCGTCGGCTGCGCGAACTGGGCGACCGCACGCCCGTACTCGTCCTCACCGCCCGCGACGCCGTCTCCGACCGCGTCGCGGGCCTGGACGCGGGGGCCGACGACTATCTCGTCAAACCCTTCGCCCTGGACGAGCTCCTGGCCCGCCTGCGGGCCCTGCTGCGCCGCGCCGCACCGCCCGGAACGGCACCGGCACACGCCGAGTCGGCCTTCGCCGATCTGACCGTCGACCCCGTCACCCGCACCGGTGAGCGCGCCGGCCTCGCCCTGGAGTTCACCCGCACCGAATTCGCTCTGCTGGAGATGTTCCTGCGCCACCCGGGCCAGGTCCTGCCGCGGGAGCTGATCCAGGAGCAGGTCTGGGGCACCGACTTCGGCCCCGAGTCCAACTCCCTTGCCGTCTACATCGGCTACCTGCGCCGCAAGCTGGAGGCAGGCGGCGGGCCCCGCCTCGTCCACACCGTGCACGGCATCGGCTACCGGCTGGCGGAGCGGTGAGCGGGGGTCTGCGGCGCAGACTGCTGGGCCGCAGGCCGCTGCGGGCCCGGCTGGCCCTCGTCACCGCCGCCGCCGTCGCGCTCGTCGCGTTCGGCGTGCTGGCCGCCGCGTACGTCGTCATCCGCTACGAACTCGTCCGCCAGCTCGACCTCCAGCTCAAGCAGCAGGCCGGGACCATCGCCCAGCAGGCCCACGGCACCCCGCCCGGCAAGGGCGTCCTGTTCAACCAGTGCGTCTGGCGGGCGGCGCCCGCCTGTGCGCAGATCGTCCCCGCCGACCCGACGGCCCCCGGTCAGCAGGACCTCGTCCTGCCGGTCACGGGGGCCGCCCGCCGTGTCGCGGCCGGCACCCTCGGCCCGTACTTCAGCGACATCACCCATGACGGCCGGCCCATGCGCATGCTGACCACCCCCCTGCAGGGCGAGAAGGGCCGGGCCCTGCAGGTCGCCACCCGTTCGGACACCGTCGACCTGGGCGTGCGGCAGGCCGGGATGTACCTCGGGGCGGTCGGCGGCGTGGGCGTCCTCCTCGCGGCGGTGCTCGGGTACGCGGCCTCGCGCACGTCCCTGCGCCCCGTCACCCGGCTCACCGCCACCGCCGAGCGCATCGCCGCCACCCGCGACCCCGCCCACCGCATTGAACTGCCTCCCTACGAGGCGCGCCGCCAGGACGAGATCACCCGCCTCGCCACCAGCTTCAACACCATGCTCGGCGAACTGGAGGAGGCCGTCGCCGCCCAGCGCCGCCTCGTCGCCGACGCCTCCCACGAGCTGCGCACACCGCTGACCGCGCTGCGCACCAACGCCGAGCTCCTCGCCCGCGCGGACCGGCTCTCCACCGCCCAGCGCGAGCGGGCCGCGCAGGCCCTGGGGCGGCAGCTGCGCGAGGTGACCGGCATGGTCAACGACCTGATCGAGCTCGCGCGCGACGAGGAGCCGCAGCCGCTGGTGGAGCAGGTCCGGCTGGACCGTCTCGCCGAGCGCTGCGTGGCCGGGGCGCGCGGCCACTGGCCGGCCACGGTCTTCACAGTGGACGTGAGCGAGGTCACGGTCGCGGGGGTGCCGGCCCGGCTGGCCCGGCTGCTGTCCAACCTGCTCGACAACGCGGCCAAGTTCAGCCCGCCCGGCGCGATGGTGGAGGTCCGGCTCGTCCGCACGGCAGGCTCCGCGGAGCTCACCGTCCGCGACCACGGCCCCGGCATCTCCGCCGAGGACCTGCCCTATGTCTTCGACCGCTTCTACCGTTCCCGGCAGGCCCGGGCCCTGCCCGGCTCCGGCCTGGGCCTCGCCATGGCGCGCCAGATCGCCCGCGCCCACGGCGCCGGACTCACGGCCGAGCAGGCAGCGACTGGCGGCGCCCTCTTCCGCCTGGCCTTCCCGCTCGCCGGGGGCCGGTAACGCCGAAGGCCCCGGTCGTCTTCCGACCGGGGCCTTCGTTCTCTGAGCGGACGACGAGACTCGAACTCGCGACATCCACCTTGGCAAGGTGGTGCTCTACCAACTGAGCTACGTCCGCATTCGCCCCGCGCTCTCGTGCGGTGCGGGCACCACTATAGCCAACCCTGAGCACGTGCGATGCGCGCCGCCGCGTGACGGTTCTCCGCACCGAGCTTCAGCGCGGCCGCCGAGAGGTAGTTGCGGACCGTCCCCGGTGTCAGCGAGGCCTGCTTGGCGATCTCCGCGACGGACGCGCCGTCTTCGGCCAGTTCCAGCAGCTCCGCCTCGCGCGCCGTGAGCGGGGAGTCGCCCGCGCTGATCGCGTCGGCCGCCAACTCCGGGTCCACGTAGCGGCTTCCGGCGTGCACGGTCCGGATGATCTCGGCGAGCCGCTGGGCCGACACCGTCTTCGGCACGAACCCGCGCACCCCCGCTTCCAGCGCCCGCTTCAGGTGCCCGGGGCGGCCGTGACCGGTCACGATCATGCTGCGGCAACCGGGCAGTTCGGCACGGAGGGACGTGGCGACCGTCACACCGTCCATCCCTGGCATCTGCAGGTCCAGCACGGCTACGTCGGGTCGATGGGCAGTGGCCATGGCCAAGGCCTCGGGCCCGCTGGCCGCCTCGGCCACGACCTGCAGATCGTCCTCCAGTCCCAGCAGCGCGGCCAGCGCCCCCCGGATCAGATGCTCGTCGTCGGCGAGCATGACGCGGATCGGCCCTCCGGCCCCGGCGGGGGTCATGAGCTCTTCCCTTCCGGAGTGTGCGCGGACGAAGGAACCGTCGCCGCCGACGGGACGCGGCCGGCCCGGCGCCGGCCCCCGTCGTCGTCGCCGTACGCCGTCGCGGCGGAGGCCGGCGCCCCCGGCCCGTCCCCTCCCGTGTCCCCGGGATCCGTGTCCCCGGGATCCGGGCCCCCGCCCCCGGCCGGCGGGCCGGGGAGCCCCTCGGGGAGCCCCTCCCCGCCGCGACGGCCCCCGGCCTCCGCCGGGCCCCGCGGCGGTGCCGAGCCGTCCGGCGCCGGGACCTCGCCCTCCGCCGGCACGGCGACCGGCACCCTCGCCGTCAGCCGGAACGTTCCCTTCGCGCCGCCCCCGGCGGCGAGCGTGCCGCCCAGCGCCGTCAGGCGTTCCCGCAGCCCTGCGAGGCCGGAACCGCCGCCGTCCCGGGCGGCCGGCCGCACGCCGTTGTTCTCCACCATCAGCACGGCCCAGCCGTCCGCCTGCCGCAGCCGCACGGCGCAGCGCCCCGCGTCCGAGTGCCGCAGCACGTTCGTCGTGGCCTCGCGGACCACCCAGGCGAGCGCCGACTGGACCGGGGGCGGCAGTTCGTCGGCCGCCGCGTCGTCGATGCGGCACTCGATGCCGGCGGCGGCCAGGATGGACCGGGCACCGGCCAGTTCGGTGTGCAGATCGGCCTCCCGGTAGCCGCGGACGACCTCCCGCAGTTCGCGCTGGGATTCCTGGGCGATCCGCTGCACGTCCGCCATCTGTGCCACGGCCGTGTCCGAGCCCCGCCGCGCGAGCTGCACCGCGAGCTCGCTCTTGAGCGCGACCGCCGCGAGGTTGCGGCCCAGGATGTCGTGCATGTCGCGGGAGAACCGCAGCCGCTCCTCGGCCACCGCGAGCCGCGCCTGCACCCCGCGGGCCGCGTCCACCTCCCAGACGATCGAGAGCATCCATCCCGAGACCCGGGCCACCAGCGCGACCCAGCCACTGACGAGGAGCGCCCCGAAGGCCACCCCCGCCAGCGCGGGTCCGGGCAGGCCGGCCACCCCGAACGGCACCGCCGACAGGAACGAACCGGCCGTGCACACCGCGTAGTAGGTCCGCTTCCGCACGACCAGGCACAGCGCGCCGAGCGGCACCATCGACAGGCCCATGAACATCGTGGACCCGAGCTGCGTGATGTCCTCGCCGCTCACGGCCACCAGCCGCGCGAAGAGGCACAGCGCCACCGTCAGCAGGACGAACGAGAAGACCAGCCGCCCCCTCAGGCCGGTCGTCTCCTTGCGCAGGTAGCGGTCCAGGGCCCGCCGCATGAGACCGATGCCGAACGTGGCCTGCACGACACCCACGACGATGAGGGCGGCGGCGAGCGCCCGGGGCACGGGACCGTGTCCCGCGAGCCCCACCACGGCCCCCGCCTCGGCCAGCAGGAAGAACCAAGGAATCACATACAGCGCACCGCGCGTGTAGAGGTCGATCTGCTCGATCTTGCTCCGGCTCCGGAACGCCCGCACCCTATGGATCACGCGCTGCCACCCCCGATGTTTCCCCAGCTCAGCGCCGTGGTTCCCAACGGAACCACCGACGTACAGCAAACACCCCGAGGACCACCCAGACCAAGGCGGCCCCCAGGCGTCCCAGGACCTCGGCCGTGCCGGTCCCGCCGAGCCAGCCGGTGCGCATCAGCTCGACGGCCGGTGTCATGGGCAGCGCTTCGCAGAACCGCGCCAGCCCCTCGGGCATCGCCTCCAGCGGCCAGAACATCCCGGAGCCCATCATCGAGACCATCGCCAGCGGCATGGCCGCGAGCTGTGCGCTCTCGGAGGTCTTCGCCAAGGCCGTGGACGCTGCGGCCAGCGCGGCGAGCAGGACGATGCCCATCAGGACGCCCGCCAGCAGCAGTTCGGGGCGTGCCGGGGCGCGCATGTCCAGCCACACCGAGCCCGCCACGACCAGCAGCACGCACTGCGCGAGGGCGATTGCGGCGGAGGGCAGCGCCGTGCCCGCGAGGATCTCCACGTCCCCGGCCTCGCCCGTGCGCAGCCGCTTGAGCACCAGCTCCTCGCGGCGGGCGGTGTAGGCGCTCATGAGGTTGTAGTAGACGACGAAGAGCAGGACGTACCCGAAGGCGCCGGTCATGGTCACTTCCTTCAGTGACAGTCCGGTGCCCTCCAGATCCAGGTTCTTCGTGCCCGCGCGCATCGCGTAGATCATGAAGGCGGGCATCAGCAGGGTGATGTAGAGCGCCGTCTTGTTGCGGCCGAGGAGCTTCAGCTCGGCCCGCCCCAGGGCCAGCGCCCGTCCCGCGATCGTCGTCGTGCCCGTCGGGACCCCCGTACCCGTCGCGCCCGCCGTCTTCACGCCGTTCACCGCCATCAGCCGTTCCTCCCCGTCAGTGCGCCGGAGGCGGGCGCCTCCGCCACGGCCGGGGACTCCGTCGCCCCCGCTATCGCCAGGAACGCCTCCTCCAGCGAGGCGGTCCGCGCGTCGAGCCCTTCCAGCTCCAGGTTCTTGTCCCTGGCCCACAGCAGCAGGCCCGTCAGCGTGCGCTGCAGCCCGGCCGTCCGGAGCTCCACCCGCCCGCCGGCCTCCTGATGCCGGAGCACCCCCAGCTCGGCCAGCGGCGGCAGATCGCCCACGAACCACCCCGGCGGCATCGCGAAGCGGATCCGCGCCGGGTGGGTGCCGATGACCTCGGTGGGCGTCCCCGCGGCCACGATCCGCCCCTCGCGCATGATCGCCAACCGGTCGGCCAGTGCTTCGGCCTCCTCCAGGTAGTGGGTGGTGAGCAGTACGGTCGTGCCCTCCTCGCGGAGCCGCCGCACCAAGTCCCACGTGGTGTGCCGCGCCTCGGGGTCGAGCCCGGTCGTCGGCTCGTCGAGGAAGAGCACCTCGGGCCGCCCGAGCAGGGCCAGCGCGAGGTCCAGGCGCCGTCGCTCGCCGCCGGAGAGCTGTTTGACCCGCACGTCCCTGCGGCCGATGAGCCCCACGAGGCCGAGCGCCTCGTCGACGGGCCGTGCCCCCGTCGTACAGCCGGCCCACATCGTCACTGTCTCGGCGGCGGTCAGCCCGGAGGGGAAGCCGCCCTCCTGGAGCATCACCCCGGTCCGGTGGCGCACGGCGCCCCGTTCCCCGTACGGATCGTGGCCCAGCACCCGCACCCGGCCGCCCGTGGGCCGGGCCAGGCCCTCCAGCAGCTCGACCGTGGAGGTCTTGCCCGCGCCGTTCGTCCCCAGCAGCGCGAACAACTCTCCCCGGCGCACGGTGAAGGAGATGTCCCGCACCGCCTCGAACCCTTTGTCCCCTGACCGCCCGTACCGTCGGCGCAGCCCTGAGACCTCGATCACACTCTCCCCGAAGTCCATGCTTCAAGGCTCCCGGCCGGTCCGCCCCGGGATCAGTGCGCGCTGTCATGACTTCGGATGACGAATGTCATCGGCCCGACAGGCCAGGACAGGCCAGGGCGGGCGCGGCTGTGCGAGGACACGAAGAAGGCCCCGGTCGTTTCCCGACCGGGGCCTTCGTTCTCAGAGCGGACGACGAGACTCGAACTCGCGACATCCACCTTGGCAAGGTGGTGCTCTACCAACTGAGCTACGTCCGCATGCCTCCGACCGAAGCTTCTCGAAGAGAGGAGCCACCGGGCGGCGCGTGCATCACTCTACCTGATCCACTGACGTGGTCGGTAAGCGATGAGAGCGGGTGACAGGAATCGCACACTGCGCCTCCCTCTTGGAAAGAGGGCGCTCTGCTACTGAGCTACACCCGCGCGTCCATCCGCACCGGCCACTGACGTGGCCGACCGAACGGCGAGAGCGGGTGACAGGAATCGCACACTGCGCCTTCCCCTTGGAAAGGGGACGCTCTGCTACTGAGCTACACCCGCGCGTCCATCCGTACCGGCCACATGGATGGCCGGTCGAACGGTCAGAGCGGGTGACAGGAATCGCACACTGCGCCTCCCCCTTGGAAAGGGGGCGCTCTACTACTGAGCTACACCCGCATGACCCCGAAGTTCCGGCCCGTTTCCGCGCCTTGCCCCTCGGTGTGATCCAGACTCTAGCTGATCATCCGGGGTGCTTGGCAAGTCGGGCCGGGACGGACAGCCCGCACCGGCCCGTCCCCGTCCCCGGCCTGCGACACAAGGGATCCGCGCGGCGCTCAGTCGACGGCGTTGAACGCCTCGTAGACCTTCTTGGGGATGCGGCCGCGGGGCGGCACCTCCATGCCGTTCGAACGGGCCCAGGCCCGGACGGCCGCCGGGTCGGGCGCCACGGCCGTGCGCCGGTACACCTTGCCGGAGCGGGACTGCTTGCGGCCGGCCTCCACGTAAGGCGCGAGGACGCCTCGCAGTTTCTTCGCATTGGCAGTGTTCAGGTCGATCTCGTACGACTTGCCGTCGAGCCCGAAGATGAGGGTCTCCGCGGCTTCCCCGCCGTCGATGTCGTCGGAGAGTGTGACCACTACGCGCTGCGCCACGGAAATCGGTCCTTTCGGCCTGTATCACCGCGTTGACCTGCGGTGACGTGAGGGTTGCTGTTGTTCTCGATCAATGCTTATTCATTTGTACAACAAAGGGCAATGCATGGTGAAGCCCAGTTAATTCCGTCCGCGCGCCTCATCGCAATCGCGACGGTGCGATCTTCCGGTGTTTTTCCCGAACTTTTCCACCGGCGCGCTGTGTACCCGGGGAAACACGAAGGATAAGCCCAGCATATCTATGCGCGTAGATTTTTCGGGACTGTACTCTGACATCACCGCTTCAGCTCACGCACCACACACCGGGAGTGCCAGTGGCACGCGTCGTAGTCGACGTCATGCTCAAGCCGGAGATCCTCGACCCGCAGGGCCAGGCGGTGCAGCGCGCGCTGCCACGCCTGGGTTTCGAGGGGATCGCCGACGTCCGTCAGGGCAAGCGCTTTGAACTCGAGGTGGAGGGCCCTGTCGACGACGCCGCCCTCGCCCGAATCCACGACATGGCGGAAACGTTTCTCGCCAACACCGTGATCGAGGACTTCACCGTGAAGGTCGACGGGGAGGTCCGGGAGACCGCCGGAGAAGCACCGTGACCGCTCGCGTAGGAGTCATCACCTTCCCCGGCACCCTGGACGACCGCGACACCCAGCGCGCGGTCCGGATCGCCGGACTCGAACCCGTGCCGCTCTGGCACCGCGACAAGGACCTCAAGCAGGTCGACGCCGTGGTCCTGCCCGGCGGTTTCTCCTACGGCGACTACCTGCGGGCGGGTGCCATCTCCCGCTTCTCGCCGGTGATGGAGACCGTCATCGAGCAGGCCAAGGGCGGCATGCCGGTCCTCGGCATCTGCAACGGCTTCCAGGTGCTCACCGAGACGCACCTGCTGCCCGGCGCGATGCTGCGCAACAACCACCTGCACTTCATCTGCCGGGACCAGAAGCTCCGCGTGGAGAACGCGGACACCGCCTGGACGGCCGACTACGAAGCGGGCCAGGAGATCTCCGTCCCGCTGAAGAACATCGACGGCCGCTACGTGGCCGACGAGCGCACCCTGGACGAGCTGGAGGGCGAGGGCCGCGTCGCCTTCCGCTACCTGGACGTCAACCCCAACGGCTCGCTCCGCGACATCGCCGGCATCACCAACGCCGCCGGCAACGTCGTCGGCCTGATGCCGCACCCCGAGCACGCCGTCGAACCCCTCGTCGGCACCGGCCGCACGGACGGGCTCGGATTCTTCACCTCGATCTTGAAGAAGCTGGTCAACGCATGACCCTCGACACCGTCAAGCACGCCAACGAGACGCCCGACACCGACCAGCCGTGGGCCGAACTCGGCCTCAAGCAGGACGAGTACGAGCGCATCCGCACCATCCTCGGCCGCCGGCCCACCGGTGCCGAGCTGGCCATGTACAGCGTCATGTGGTCCGAGCACTGCTCGTACAAGAGCAGCAAGGTCCACCTGCGGCAGTTCGGCGAGAAGATCCCCGCCAACGACGCCATGCTCGTCGGCATCGGCGAGAACGCGGGCGTCGTCGACGTCGGCCAGGGCTACGCGGTCACCTTCAAGGTGGAGTCGCACAACCACCCCTCGTACATCGAGCCGTACCAGGGCGCGGCCACCGGCATCGGCGGCATCGTGCGCGACATCCTCGCCATGGGTGCCCGTCCGGTCGCCGTCATGGACCCGCTGCGCTTCGGCGCCGCCGACCACCCCGACACCAAGCGCGTCCTGCCGGGCGTCGTCGCGGGCATCGGCGGCTACGGCAACTGCCTGGGCCTGCCCAACATCGGCGGCGAGGTCGTCTTCGACGCCTGCTACCAGGGCAACCCGCTGGTCAACGCCCTGTGCGTCGGTGTGATGAAGCACGAGGACATCCACCTCGCCAAGGCCTCCGGCGCCGGTAACAAGGTCATCCTCTACGGCGCCCGCACCGGCGGCGACGGCATCGGCGGCGTGTCCGTGCTCGCCTCCGAGACCTTCGACGACTCAAAGCCGACGAAGCGCCCCGCCGTCCAGGTCGGCGACCCCTTCCAGGAGAAGCTCCTCATCGAGTGCACCCTGGAGATCTTCCGCGAGGACCTGGTCGACGGCATCCAGGACCTCGGCGGCGCCGGCCTGTCGTGCGCCACCAGCGAGCTGGCCAGCGCCGGCTCCGGCGGCATGCGCGTCGAGCTGGACCGCGTGCACCTGCGTGACGCGACGCTCTCGCCCGAGGAGATCCTCATGAGCGAGTCGCAGGAGCGCATGTGTGCGATCGTCGAGCCCGGCAAGGTCGACCGCTTCCTCGAGATCTGCGAGAAGTGGGACGTCATCGCCACCGTCATCGGTGAAGTCACCGACGGCGAGCGGCTGGAGATCTTCTGGCACGGCGAGCAGATCGTGGACGTACCGCCGCGTACGGTCGCCCACGAGGGCCCGGTCTACGAGCGCCCGTACGCCCGTCCGGACTGGCAGGACGCCCTGCAGGCCGACGACGCGAACGAGCTCGCCCGCCCGGCGACCCCCGAGGAGCTGCGTGCGCAGGTCCTCAAGGTCGTCTCC
Organism: Streptomyces sp. NPDC026206; assembly: GCF_040638465.1. Classification (NCBI taxonomy): domain Bacteria; kingdom Bacillati; phylum Actinomycetota; class Actinomycetes; order Kitasatosporales; family Streptomycetaceae; genus Streptomyces; species Streptomyces sp. NPDC026206. Next base: position 58,766 of record NZ_JBEZYL010000003.1, on the reverse strand, counting down.
TCCCCGAACCAGGCCTCCAAGTCCTGGATCACCGGCCAGTACGACCGGTTCGTGCAGGGCAACACGGTGCTGGCGCAGCCGGAGGACTCCGGCATGGTCCGCGTCGACGAAGAGACGAACCTCGGTGTCGCGGTCGCCACGGACGGCAACGGCCGCTACGCCAAGCTCGACCCGTACGCGGGTGCGCAGCTCGCGCTCGCCGAGTCGTACCGCAACGTGGCCGCCACCGGCGCACGGCCGCTGGCCATCTCCAACTGCCTGAACTTCGGCTCGCCGGAGGACCCGGCCGTCATGTGGCAGTTCGCGGAGGCCACGCGCGGCCTGGCGGACGGCTGCCTGGCGCTGGGCACCCCGGTCACCGGCGGCAACGTCTCGCTGTACAACCAGACCGGCGAGACCGCCATCCACCCGACCCCCGTGGTCGCGGTGCTGGGTGTCATCGACGACGTCAACCGCCGTACGCCGATGGCGTTCTCGGAAGAGGGCCACCTGCTGTACCTGCTGGGTGACACCAAGGAGGAGCTGGGCGGTTCGGCCTGGTCGCAGGTGGTCCACGACCACCTCGGCGGGCTGCCGCCGGCCGTGGACCTGGACCGGGAGAAGCTGCTCGCCGAGATCCTGATCGCCGCCTCGCGCGACGGCATGATCGACGCGGCGCACGACCTGTCCGACGGCGGCCTGATCCAGGCCCTCGCCGAGTCGTGCCTGCGCGGCGGCAAGGGCGCCCGGATCGTCGTCCCCGATGCCCTGGACCCCTTCGTCCTCCTCTTCTCCGAGTCCGCCGGCCGCGCGGTCGTCGCCGTGCCGCGCAGCGAGGAGCTGCGCTTCAGCGACATGTGCGGTGCGCGCGGTCTGCCCGCGATGCGGATCGGTGTCGTCGACGGCGAAGAGATCGACGTCCAGGGACAGTTCGCCGTTTCGCTGGCGGAGCTGCGCGAGGCCCACGAGGCCACGCTTCCGGCGCTGTTCGCGTAGTGCCGCTCGCGTAACTCCCGTCACAGGCGCGGGATGGGCTCGACGGCGGACCTGCCATTGCGTCCGTTGAGCCCACCCGGCGTCCGGCCAAGGATTAGGCTCGCGCCATGCCTTCCGCGCCGCGCAAGCCCCGTGTTCGCACTTTCGACTCCGCAAAGGTCCGGGCCGCCCTTCAGGGGCAGGTCCGGGCCCTTCGGGATGTCGTCGCTGTGGTGTGCGCCGAGCCGGACGCGCAGGTGTTGCTGGCCGCGCGCACACGACTGGGGGAGTGGACGGTCAGGGAGCTGATCGTGCACCTCGTCGGCGCGTTGGAGCTGCTGCCCGACCGCCTCGCGGAGCGGCGGGAGCCGCCCGCACGGGCCGGGGCGGGGCTGTTGGACTACGTGGGCGGCGTGGCTTCACGCGCCGCCGAGGTCGCGGACAGCACGGTCGCCGGAGCCGCTGCGTTTGCCACCGCGGACCCCGACGCCGTGGCGGAAGCGCTCGACCGGGCCGGCGAGCGCCTCCTCGCCGCCGTCGCCGAAACGGACCCCGCGACGCTGATCCCCACCGCCTTCGGCACCATGACCGTGGCCGATTTCATGGTCACCCGGCTGGTGGAAACCGTCGTGCACGCCGACGACCTGGCGGACGCCACCGGCGTCGCCGTGCGCCACGACCGGCAGGCCCTCGCGGCCGTCACCCGGCTGCTCGCCGACGCCCTCGCGGCCAAGGCCCCCGGGGGCTCCGTGGAGGTCCGCGTCCCGCCCTTCGCCGTGGTCCAGTGCATGGCGGGGCCCCGCCACACCCGCGGTACGCCGCCCAATGTGGTGGAGACCGATCCGCTCACCTGGATTCGCCTGGCGACGGGCCGTGCGGAGTGGGCCGCGGCCCTTTCGGAGGCCGCCGTGACCGCCAGCGGCGAGCGCGCGGACATTTCTGAGCAACTTCCTCTGCTCACATGAGCGAGCGGTAATTCCGGCGGCCCTTTTTCGGGCGTTTTCCGGCTGCGGAAAGGTGATCCGCTGTGCCCGTCGAGTGGCTGTCCGTGGTGTGAGCCATAACCGGTCGTCCCCGGTTCGGATGAACCTCATTCCTGCCATAGACTTTAGGTGTGCCTCGTGGTGACGGACGACTCAACCACGACCTGCTTCCCGGCGAAAAGGGCCCCCAGGACGCTTGTGGCGTCTTCGGTGTCTGGGCTCCGGGTGAAGAGGTCGCCAAACTCACCTATTTCGGGCTGTATGCGCTGCAGCACCGTGGACAGGAGTCCGCGGGCATCGCAGTGAGCAACGGCTCCCAGATCCTCGTTTTCAAGGACATGGGACTGGTTTCCCAGGTCTTCGACGAAACCTCTCTCGGCTCCCTTAGGGGCCATATCGCGGTCGGTCACGCCCGCTACTCCACCACCGGAGCCTCGGTGTGGGAGAACGCCCAGCCGACCTTCAGGGCGACCGCCAACGGCTCCATCGCCCTGGGCCACAACGGGAACCTGGTCAACACCGCCGAGCTGGCCGAGATGGTCGCCGCGCTCCCCAAGGAGAACGGCAGGGCCACCCAGGTCGCGGCGACCAACGACACGGACCTGGTCACGGCCCTGCTGGCCGGCCAGACCGACGACGACGGCAAGCCGCTGACGATCGAGGAAGCGGCCACCAAGGTCCTGCCCGACGTCAAGGGCGCCTTCTCCCTCGTCTTCATGGACGAGCACACGCTGTACACGGCCCGTGACCCGCAGGGCATCCGCCCGCTGGTGCTCGGCCGTCTGGAGCGCGGCTGGGTGGTGGCCTCCGAGACCGCCGCACTGGACATCTGCGGTGCGACGTTCGTCCGCGAGGTCGAGCCCGGAGAGCTCGTCGCCATCGACGAGAACGGCATCCGCAGCAGCCGCTTCGCCGAGGCCCGCCCCAAGGGCTGCATCTTCGAGTACGTCTACCTCGCGCGCCCCGACACCGACATCGCGGGCCGCAACGTCTACCTCTCCCGGGTGGAGATGGGCCGCCGGCTCGCCGCCGAGGCCCCGGTCGAGGCCGACCTGGTGATACCGACCCCCGAGTCCGGCATCCCCGCCGCGGTCGGCTACGCGGAGGCCAGCGGCATCCCGTACGGCACGGGCCTGGTCAAGAACTCCTACGTCGGCCGGACCTTCATCCAGCCGAGCCAGACCATCCGCCAGCTCGGCATCCGGCTCAAGCTCAATCCGCTCAAGGAAGTCATCCGCGGCAAGCGCCTGGTGGTCGTCGACGACTCCATCGTCCGCGGCAACACCCAGCGCGCCCTGGTGCGCATGCTGCGCGAGGCCGGTGCGGCCGAGGTGCACGTGCGGATCTCGTCGCCGCCGGTGAAGTGGCCGTGCTTCTTCGGCATCGACTTCGCCACCCGTGCGGAGCTGATCGCCAACGGCATGTCGGTCGAGGAGATCGGCAAGTCGCTGGGCGCGGACTCGCTGGCGTACATCTCCCTCGAGGGCATGGTCGAGGCGACCACCATCGCCAAGCCGAACCTGTGCCGCGCCTGCTTCGACGGCGAGTACCCGATGGCCCTGCCCGACCCCGAGCTGCTGGGCAAGCAGCTGCTGGAGACCGAGCTGGCCGGTGGCACCGACGCCGCCGACGCCCTCCGTCGCCCGTAACGCCTCCGTAGTACCGAACGACACGAAAGATCTCAAACTGATGTCTCCTGGATCTTTTGAGCACGCTACGCACGCGGGCACTGGTGCCAGCTACGCAAGCGCGGGCGTCGACATCGAGGCCGGCGACCGCGCCGTCGAGCTGATGAAGCAATGGGTGAAGAAGGCCACCCGCCCCGAGGCCATCGGTGGCATCGGCGGCTTCGCCGGCCTCTTCGACGCCAGTGCCCTCAAGCGGTACGAGCGCCCCCTGCTGGCCTCCGCCACGGACGGCGTGGGCACGAAGGTCGACATCGCGCGCCGCATGGGCGTCTACGACACCATCGGCCACGACTTGGTCGGCATGGTCGTGGACGACCTCGTCGTCTGCGGCGCCGAGCCGCTGTTCATGACCGACTACATCTGCGTCGGCAAGGTCTTCCCCGAGCGGGTCGCCGCCATCGTCAAGGGCATCGCCGAGGGCTGTGTCCTCGCGGGCTGCGCGCTGGTCGGCGGCGAGACCGCCGAGCACCCGGGCCTGCTCGGCGTGGACGAGTTCGACGTGGCCGGCGCCGGTACGGGCGTGGTCGAGGCGGACCGGCTGCTGGGCGCGGATCGCATCCGTACGGGTGACGCCGTCATCGCGATGGCCTCGTCCGGACTTCACTCGAACGGGTACTCACTGGTCCGCCATGTGCTCTTCGAGCGGGCCGGCTGGGAGCTGGACCGTGAGGTCCCGGAGTTCGGCCGCACGCTCGGCGAGGAGCTGCTGGAGCCCACCAGGATCTACTCGCTGGACTGCCTGGCCCTCACCCGTACGGCCGAGGTGCACGCCTTCTCGCACATCACCGGCGGCGGGCTCGCCAACAACCTGGCCCGGGTCGTCCCGGACGGGCTGCACGCGACCGTGGACCGCTCCACGTGGGCGCCCGGCGCGGTCTTCGACCTGGTCGGGAAGGTCGGCGCGGTCGAGCGCCACGAGCTGGAGAAGACCCTGAACATGGGCGTCGGCATGATGGCCGTCGTGCCCCAGGAGGCCGTGGACGTCGCCCTGGCGACCTTCGCCGACCGGGGCGTGGAGTCCTGGGTGGCCGGTGAGATCACCGAGCGGGGCGAGCGCGCCGAGGCCGTGACGCTGACCGGTGACTACAGCAGCTGATCAGCGCTGATCAACAGGGTGTGACTGCCCGGAGCCAAACGGCTCCGGGCAGCGCAGAACCGGCTCCGGGCAGCACAGAACCCGGTCCGGGGCGGAGGCCCCGAACCGGGTCGGTGAAAGCTATGGCGTCAAGCGCGGCGACGGTAGGAAGACTGGGATGCCTGCTCGGACGACTGCTCGTCCTCATCCTCGTCGTCGTTGTAACGACTCGCGTACTGAGCGTACGGGTCGTCGTCCAGCTCATCGTCCTTTTCGAGCGGCTCGCTTTTCGGCGGCTGCTTCGTCGGCGATGCGCCCAGCTCATTGGCCAGACGTGAGAGGTCGGTCCCGCCGCTGTTGTACTTCAGCTGGCGGGCGACCTTTGTCTGCTTGGCCTTGGCCCGGCCGCGCCCCATGGCTCGACCCCCTCATTGACGGGGCTCGACGGCCCCAGAGTCTTGACACGCGTTCACGTTCATGAGTGCAGAGCGGACACCTGTGGAGGTGTCCGGCCTGTAGAGCTTCAACGGTACCTGCTTCCGCGGCCATACGGTACGTCGCCCGCATGACGTGCCACGCAGCACAACCCGCGAAGAGCCCCGTACTCGCTGGTCAGCTGCGATTTTAACGTGTCCTGGGCGCCGACCCGCCGAGGGGTGGTGAGAGATCTCTCGTTCACCACCTCCCGGCGGCGCTTCTGTGGGGACCGCTGCGCCGTTCGTGGGCCACCCGTTCGCCCGGCCGGGTGTCACCCGGCCGGGCGAACGGTCCACGGGCCTGGACGGGGCCTGGACGGGGCGTGACGCAGGCGCGGGCGGTGGCTACCGGCCGGCCGGGGCCGCCGAGCGGGCCTCGGCCATGCGCTGCTCGGCCAGCCGGTCGGCCGCGGCGGCCGGCGGGATGCCGTCCGCCTTGGCCCGGCCGAATATGGCCAGCGTCGTGTCGAAGATCTTGGTCGCCTTGGCCTTCGCCCGGTCGAAATCAAAACCGTGCAGCTCATCGGCGACCTGGATCACACCACCGGCGTTCACCACATAGTCCGGGGCGTAGAGGATGCCGCGGTCGGCCAGGTCCTTCTCGACGCCGGGGTGGGCGAGCTGGTTGTTGGCCGCGCCGCAGACCACGGTCGCGGTGAGCGCGGCCACCGAGTCGTCGTTCAGGGCGCCACCGAGGGCACAGGGGGCGTAGACGTCCAGCGGGGTGCGGACCAGCACCTCGGCGTCGGTCACGGCCGTGACCTGCGGGTGGCGGGCCATGATCCGCTCGACGGGCTCGGCCCGCACGTCGGTGATCACCACCTCCGCGCCGTCCTCGACGAGGTGGTCCACCAGGTGGTGGCCGACCTTGCCGACGCCCGCCACGCCGATCCGGCGGCCCCGCAGCGTCGGCTCGCCCCACTGGGTCTGCGCGGCGGCCCGCATGCCCTGGAAGACGCCGAAGGCGGTGAGCACCGAGGAGTCGCCGGCGCCGCCGTTCTCGGGCGAGCGGCCCGTGGTCCAGCGGTTCTCGCGGGCGATGACGTCCATGTCCTGTACGTACGTGCCGACGTCGCACGCGGTGACATAACGCCCACCGAGAGAGGCCACGAATCGCCCGTACGCGAGCAGCAGCTGTTCGGTCTTGATCAGATCGGGGTCACCGATGATCACCGCCTTCCCGCCACCGTGCTCGAGCCCCGCCAGGGCGTTCTTGTACGACATGCCGCGCGAGAGGTTCAGCGCGTCCCGCACCGCCTCCTCGTCGGAGGCGTAGGGGTAGAAGCGGGTGCCGCCGAGGGCCGGGCCCAGGGCGGTGGAGTGGATGGCGATCACGGCCTTGAGGCCGCTCTCCTGGTCCTGGCAGAGCACGACCTGCTCGTGGCCACCCTGGTCCGATCGGAACAGGGTGTGCAGCACGCCGCCGTCGGCGCCGGTGGTGGGACGTACGTCAGTCACGGTGGTGACTCCATATGTCGCGGAGGTCGCCCTCCGGGGGGTGGTGGAGGGCCGGTTGCCCAAGAGGGTAAGACCTGCCGTCCCGCCGTAGCCGTCCCGTGCCGAGGATCACTCTCCCGGGCCCCGGCGGCATGGGACGATTTGGACAGTATGGGGAGGGGCGCCCGCAACTCCCTGCGGGGTGACCTACGGCTTGAGGGAGCGAGCGTGGGCGTGGCGTCGTCGGTGACCGTCCCGTACGCGGCATATCTACGGGTCTACGAACCGCTGGGCGCATTCCCCGAACCGGAGCGCTCGCACTGGGCCCGTTACGCCCGCCGCCCGGTGCTGCCCGGGGCCCAGGACGAACTGCGCCGGTCGCTGGCGGACTTGCTGCCCACCCCGCCCGTCCCGGTCCCGGTGCACGAGAGCGGGGACGCCTTCGTCGCGGTGGTGGACGGCGTCGTGTGCGTCTGCCCGTGGCGGACCAGGCTGCGGGGCTGGCTGGCGCTGGAGGAGCTGACCGAGCGCTTCCCCGCACCGGTCCTGGACGCGGTGCTGCCGCCCGTGGTGCGCCGCCAGGCCCGGGCGGACTACGAGCGCTGGGCGGAGCGCAACCCGGACGCCCGGCCGTGGATCAGGACGGCCACCTGGCAGGTCCCCCTGCGCTGGTTCGTGCTCTTCGCGGCCGAGGAGCGCGAGTACGGCAAGGGTGAGCCCGGCGCGCAGGGGGCCGAGGGGCTGCTGCTGCGGTACCGCACGCCCATGGTCCAGGCCCGGCGGCGGGTCGCGCGGGGGCTGCGCACGCTGAAGGACGCGATCGAGGAGGGGCCGCTGATCGACGGCCTGGTCGACGTGGGGCGGTGGCTGGAAGAGTTCCATCCGCGCTCCCTGGTGGAGCTCGACTACGGCGGACTTGTGCATATGGTTCCCGAGGCACAGCTGGCCGAGGATCACTCCGCCGCCGACACGGCGGAGGGACTGGCGGCGCTGCGGGCGGGTGACGGGGCGAGGGCCGGTGAGGCGTACGAGCGGCTGACAGAGCGTTGGAAGGCGGTCCGGGACCGTCAGTTCGCGAACTGACCGGCGGCGACGGGCCGGACACGACGGCGGGTCAGGACCTAGGTCCCGATCCGGGCCATTGCCACAACCGTGATCTAACGCACTTACGTAAGGTCTTGCGCTGATCGCCCACCCTCGTGGCAAAATAGGACAAGGAGTCCAGGAAGGGCTCCTTCCGTCCAAGTAAGGGCGGATAGATCGGTATTGCACTCCTTGGCGGGTCTGGTGACCCCTGATCCCGCTGTGACTGATCGTCACGGTGACGTGACTGTCCGCTATGGCATGGTCCATCGGCTTCCGTCGAGGTTGAACACCTGAGAGGGCAATTCCATCGGTTTGGCCGACGCGGCTGGACAGATGGTGTAGTTGTAGTGCCGAGGACAAGCCGTTCGTCCTATAACCGACTCGGCCCGCGTCCGCCATTTCGGGCAACGCGGGTCAAGGTGCAGAATTTAGAGGAAAGAACCGACGTGATGGTTCGGTTCTCCCGAGGAGGCCGCTCATGACCGCTCGCACCCCTGATGCCGAGCCGCTGCTGACCCCGGCTGAGGTTGCCACGATGTTCCGCGTGGACCCGAAGACGGTCACCCGCTGGGCCAAGGCTGGCAAGCTCACGTCCATCCGCACGCTCGGAGGACACCGGCGATACCGCGAAGCGGAGGTCCGTGCACTGCTGGCGGGCATTCCGCAGCAGCGTAGCGAGGCCTGACAACTGAATGACCGGGCGATTTCCGGGGCCCCCAACCCGGCAGCCGCCCACCTGAGCTCCATCTGAAGCTCCACCAAGCAGCAAACGACGGGATGCCTGCCCCAACAGCATCCGTGCCCACCGACTTGGGCTGGTCGTCGATCGCGCTGGACTCCGCCGGGTCCAGCGCGATCTTTTTATGCCCTGACGCCGCCACGGCACCGCCCGGGCGGCGCGCCGCAGGTATCCGTAACGGGTCCGCGGGCCGGCCGGCTCCGTTCCGGCGAACGCCCTCAAGGCCGGTGCAATTGCACATATTAAATTGACCGGGCGTAGGAGGGGGGTAAGTTCCCTCACTCCCGGAACTCTTTCGGTGACTCCCGTCACAGCGCAACGCGCTTGTCACTCATCGTGCCGCTGGGGTAAAGGAGTTGTGCGCACGGGCGCGGCGCGGGCCCGGCGCGGCCGGTCGTCACCGTGGCGGCTGTTTCGGCTGTCACTGGGACGAGGGACTTTGCCCGACGGGGTCCACGCACCCCGCGGGCGCCTGCGGATCGCCACCGGCCTCCTGGGCGAGTCGCAGCAGCCGGTGGCAGACGGGACAGTGCCGGGTCAGGTGGCGGTAGCCGACGGCGGCGGAGAGATGGGCACGCAGCAGCGCCCGGGTCTCGTGCCGGATGCTCCCCGTCCGCTTGTTCCCGGTCCGGGTGGTCGTGGTCATGTGGCGCAGCACCTCCCACTGACTGGGGTACCCCTGGCACGTGTCGCAGTCAAGGCCGGACGCACGAAGGCCCGGATCCAAGGAATGGATCCGGGCCTTCAAGTGATGCGGTCCTGACGGGATTTGAACCCGCGGCCTCCACCTTGACAGGGTGGCGAGCACTCCAAACTGCTCCACAGGACCTTGCTGTGTTTCCTGCATTCCCTCTTGCGGGGGCCTGCGAAGCAAGACTCTACAGCAGGTCAGGGGGTGCGGTCGAACCGGATCGATGAGGCGTGGGGCACAACCCCCCGAAGGGGGGTGCGGTCAGGGTGCGAGCTGGTCGATCGCCTTGACGATCCGTTTGTCGGAGATCGGATAAGCGGTCCCGAGCGCGTGCGCGAAGTAGCTCACCCGCAGTTCCTCGATCATCCAGCGGACGTCACGGGCCTCCTGCGGCACCGGCCGGCCGGCGGGGAACTGCTCCAGCAGCCACGCGTACTCGTCGCGCATCTCCTTCACCTTGGCCATCCGGGCGCGGTCCCGCTCGGCGTTGGTGGGCAGCTGCGTCAGGCGCCGGTCGACGGCGACCAGGTAGCGCAGGAGGTCCTGGAGCCGGCGGACCCCGTGGGCGGTCACGAAGCCCGGCTTGACCAGCTCGGCCAGCTGCTCCTTGATGTCCGTGAGGGAGGGGACCAGGACGAGGCTCGTCGTCGCCTTCAGCCGGCGCTCGCAGGCCTGCCAGGCGGCGAGCACCTCCTGCACCTTGCGGATCGTGTCGAGCGTCGCGTCCACGATGTCGGCCCGTACGGCGTCGAAGAGCTTGCGGAAGGACTCCTCGTCCCAGGCGGGGCCGCCGTGGGCCGCGATGAGCTTGTCCGCCGCCCCCGAGACGCAGTCGTCGAAGAGGGCCGGGATCGAACCGTGCGGATTCCTGGACAGGGCGAGCTTCTGCTGGTTGCTGAGCTTGTCCTGGGCGAATTTCGCCGGGTTCGACGGCAGGTTGAGCATGATGAGGCGGCGGGTGCCGCGCCACATCGCCTCGCGCTGCTCGGGCTCGGTGTCGAAGAGCCGTACGGCCACCGACGTGCCCTCGTCGACGAGCGCCGGGTACGCCTTGACGGGCTGGCCCGCGCGCCGGGTCTCGAAGGTGCGGGGGAGCGCGCCGATCGTCCACCGGGTCAGGCCCGAGCGCTGCTCGGGGCCGGCGCCGCCGGTGGACTCGGCGTCCTTCTCGAAGGCCTTGGTGATCGCCGCCTGCGTCTTCGGCTTGAGCCTCAGGCGCAGCGCCTCCAGGTCCTTGTCCTCGGCGATCTTCCGCTTGCGCTCGTCGACCACCCGGAAGGTGATCTTCAGATGCTCCGGGACCCTGGCGAGGTCGAAGTCCTCCGCCTCCATCCGCACCGCCGTCATCCGGTGCAGCCCGTGGGCCAGCGCGGCCGTCAACGGCTCCTGCACAGGCACGGTGCTGTCCAGGAACCGCTGGGCGAAGTCGGGCGCCGGGACGCAGTTGCGGCGGATCGGCTTGGGCAGGGAACGGATCAGCTCCGTCACCAGATCCTGGCGCAGCCCCGGGATCTGCCAGTCGAAGCCCTCGGCGGAGACCTGGTTGAGCACCTGCAGCGGGATGTGGACGGTCACGCCGTCCGCGTCCGCGCCGGGCTCGAACTGGTACGTCACCTTGAACTTCAGCCGGCCCTGGCGCCAGGAGTCCGGGTAGTCGTCCTTGGTGACCGCCTCGGCGTTCTCGTTGATGAGCATCGAGTGCTCGAAATTGAGCAACTCCGGCTCGTCCCGGCGCTTGTGCTTCCACCAGGAGTCGAAATGCGCACCGGAAACGACGTGTTCGGGCAGCCGCTGGTCGTAGAAGTCGAAGAGCGTCTCGTCGTCCACCAGGATGTCGCGACGACGGGCCCGGTGCTCCAGCTCCTCGACCTCGCCGAGCAGTTTGCGGTTGTCGTGGAAGAACTGGTGATGCGTGCGCCAGTCGCCTTCCACCAGCGCGTTCCGGATGAACAGCTCGCGGCTGGTCTCCGGGTCGATGCGCCCGTAGTTGACCTTCCGCTGCGCCACGATCGGCACGCCGTAGAGCGTCACCCGCTCGTACGCCATGACCGCCGCCTGCTTCTGCTCCCAGTGCGGCTCGCTGTACGTGCGCTTGACCAGGTGCTGCGCGAGCGGCTCGACCCACTCCGGCTCGATGCGGGCGTTCACCCGCGCCCACAGGCGCGAGGTCTCCACCAGCTCGGCGGACATGATCCAGCGCGGTGGCTTCCTGAAGAGCGCCGACCCGGGGAAGACCGCGAACTTGGCGCTGCGGGCACCGAGGTAGTCGTTGTTCTTCTCGGTATCTTTCAGGCCGATGTGGGACAGGAGCCCCGCCAGCAGCGACTGGTGCACGCGATCGGGCGCCGCCTCCTCCTCGGCGAGGTGGATCTCCATGCCCTTGGCGACCGTACGCAGCTGGTAGTAGATGTCCTGCCACTCGCGTATGCGCAGGTAGTTCAGGTACTCCGACTTGCACATGCGGCGGAAGGCGGAGGACGACAGGGTCTTCTGCTGCTCGCGGATGTACCGCCACAGGTTGAGGAAGGCGAGGAAGTCGCTCGTCTCGTCCTTGAACCGGGCGTGCTGCTGGTCGGCCTGCTGCTGCTTTTCCGAGGGCCGCTCGCGGGGGTCCTGGATGGACAGCGCGGCCGCGATGACCATGACCTCGCGTGCGCAGCCGTTGCGGTCGGCCTCCAGGACCATACGGGCCAGGCGGGGGTCGACGGGGAGCTGCGAGAGCTTGCGGCCCAGCGGGGTGAGCCGTTTCTTCGGATCCTTCTGCTGCGGGTCGATCGCCCCCAGCTCCTGCAGCAGGTCGACGCCGTCCTTGATGTTGCGCCGGTCCGGCGGGTCGATGAAGGGGAACTTCTCGATGTCGCCCAGGCCGGCCGCGGTCATCTGCAGGATGACGGAGGCCAGGTTCGTCCGCAGGATCTCCGCGTCCGTGAACTCCGGGCGGGCGAGGAAGTCGTCCTCCGCGTACAGCCGGATGCAGATGCCGTCGCTCGTACGGCCGCAGCGGCCCTTGCGCTGATTGGCGCTGGCCTGCGAGACGGGCTCGATGGGCAGCCGCTGGACCTTCGTGCGGTGGCTGTAGCGGGAGATCCGGGCGAAGCCGGGGTCGATGACGTACTTGATGCCGGGCACGGTCAGCGAGGTCTCGGCCACGTTGGTGGCCAGCACGACGCGGCGGCCCGTGTGCCGCTGGAAGACGCGGTGCTGCTCGGCATGCGACAGCCGGGCGTACAGCGGAAGGATCTCGGTGAAGCGAAGCTTCTTCTTCTCGAGCGCGTCGGCGGTGTCGCGGATCTCCCGCTCGCCGGAGAGGAAGACCAGGACGTCGCCGGGGCCCTCCTTCTGCAGCTCTTCCACGGCGTCACAGATCGCGGTGACCTGGTCACGGTCCGCGTCGCCGGAGTCCTCCTCCAGCAGCGGCCGGTAGCGGACCTCGACCGGGTACGTACGGCCCGAGACCTCGACGACGGGCGCGTCGCCGAAGTGGCGGGAGAAGCGCGCGGGGTCGATCGTCGCGGAGGTGATCACGACCTTGAGGTCGGGGCGGCGGGGCAGCAGCTGGGCGAGGTAGCCGAGCAGGAAGTCGATGTTGAGGCTGCGCTCGTGCGCCTCGTCGATGATGATCGTGTCGTACTGGCGCAGCTCGCGGTCCGTCTGGATCTCGGCGAGCAGGATGCCGTCCGTCATCAGCTTGACCATGGTCTGCGGCCCGACCTGGTCGGTGAAGCGGACCTTCCAGCCGACCGCCTCGCCCAGCGGCGTCCGCAGCTCCTCGGCGACCCGCTCCGCGACCGTACGGGCGGCGATGCGGCGGGGCTGGGTGTGCGCGATCAGGCCCTTGACCCCGCGGCCGAGCTCCAGGCAGATCTTGGGGATCTGGGTGGTCTTGCCGGAGCCCGTCTCACCCGCGACGATCACGACCTGGTGGTCGCGTATCGCGTCGAGGATCACGTCCTTCTTCTGGCTGACCGGCAGCTGCTCGGGGTAGCTGACGGCCGGGACCGCGGCGCGGCGGGCCGCGACGCGCAGCTCGGCCGAGTCGACCTCCGCCGCGACCTCGGTCAGCACGGCCGCACGGGCCTCGGGCTTGCGGATACGGCGCGCCCCGTCCAGCCGGCGGCCCAGCCGCTGCGCGTCGCGCAGCGTCAGCTCGGGCAGGCGGGCGGCGAGGTCGGCGAACATGGCGGGGGCAGGCTGCGTAGACATACGGGGTCCAGGATCGCACCAGGCGGCGGGAAGCGGCGAACGCATTTAGGCGAACGCATTCAGCATTTAGGCGAACGCATTCAAGGGGGCGTGGGCGTGTGCGCCCCGGAACGACGGAAGCCCCGATCCGAGGATCAGGGCTTCCGGGTGGTGGCTGGGGCCGGGGTCGAACCGGCGACCTTCCGCTTTTCAGGCGGACGCTCGTACCAACTGAGCTACCCAGCCACATGACCACCATAGGTGATCACAGCGGTCCTGACGGGATTTGAACCCGCGGCCTCCACCTTGACAGGGTGGCGAGCACTCCAAACTGCTCCACAGGACCTTGCTATGTGCGAGACCAAGTCTCGCACACGTTACAGCGTGCCCCCAACGGGATTCGAACCCGTGCTACCGCCTTGAAAGGGCGGCGTCCTGGGCCACTAGACGATGAGGGCTGAATGGCCCACCTGGGCGCTTCGCAGCGCCTCGGGGACGTGAGAAGCATATGGGATGCGGGGAGCTATCGCCAAAACGGTTTGCCGGGCGGTCCCCGTACGGCCTGTCGCGGGCCCGCCCCCATGCCCCTGGAGCCGTCCGTGCCGGACAATGGCGGCGTGCTGGAGATGACGCGCGAGGAGTTCGAGGAACTGGTGGCCGAGGGGCTGGACCGGATCCCGCCGGAGCTGACGCGGCTGATGGACAACGTCGCCGTGTTCGTGGAGGACGAGCCTCCGGCCGAGACCCCGGACCTGCTCGGGCTGTACGAGGGCACACCGCTGACCGAGCGCGGCGAGTGGTACGCCGGAGTGCTGCCGGACCGGATCACGATCTACCGGGGACCGACGGTGCGCATGTGCGGGACGCGGGAAGAGGTCGTGGCGGAGGTGGAGGTGACGGTCGTCCACGAGGTCGCCCACCACTTCGGGATCGACGACGAGCGGCTGCACGCGCTGGGTTACGGCTGACCGCTGCCGCTGCCGCTGCCGCTGCCGCTGCTGGGGCTGGGGCCGGGGGGCAGCGCGGGGCGGGGCGGGGCAGGAGTGGCGCAGGGCTACTGATGATCGATGGCTGATGCCCGCGCGCCCGGCGTGTCCTGGGCGGGGCGGTGCCAGTTGGGCAGGGGGCCTGTCCCCCGGTACCCGAAGGCGGTCCGTCCCATGCGCGCATTGTCAGCGCACGCAGCATCGTTCACCCGTATCGCGGCCGTGGCCGTGGCGACCCTGACCCTGGGCGGGTGCATGAGTGTGAGCGACCCGGGACACCCGTCGCCCGCGGGGACGGGCAAGCAGCGTGAGACGGGGACGCAGCCGGACGGCGGCATGCGGATCCCGGGCAGCCGCCCCGGCCGTACGGACGCGAAATCGGTGAAGGGTGGCGCGAGCGACAGCCCCGAGGCCAAGGGCGGCCGGCCCGGGTCGGCGTCGGCCGCGCCCTCGACGACGCCGGGCGCGTCGCCCCCGGCCGGGAAGCCCGGCAAGCCGGGTACGCAGCCGAAGCCGCCGAGCGGCCCGGGCACCTCCCCGGTGCCGGGGAAGCCGCCCGCCCCCTCGCAGCCGCCCACCCAGGCGCCGCCCACCCAGGCGCCCCCGACGCCTCCGTCCCAGCCGCCGGCCTCCTCGCCGCCGCCGGCGCCGCAGCCCGGTCCCTCCTAGGCGCCGCAACGCTCCCGGGCGGGGATGCGGAGGGGCTGTGGCGTAGGCCATGCGGGGGCGGCTTGCGCTGCAGGGCATGGGGTGCGTATGGTGGTAGATCGTTTGATCCCATTTGCCCGGCGCCTGACAGAAGCGCGCCGTGTGGCGCGTTCCTTACCTTGCCGTGGCTGACCGCATCGAGGCGGTCATTTGTGAAGCCGACACGGAGCTTGGGCGCGTGCCGAAACTCCGGAAGGTTTCGCATTTCGCATGTCCATTTCCACTGACCAGATCACCATGCCCGAGGCCGACGAGACGGCTGTCGAGGCCGTCGAGATCATCGAGACCGTCGAGATCGTCGACGACGCCGCCGCTGCCGCCGAGGCCGTCGCCGCTGAGGCCGTCGCCGTCGAGGCCGAGGAAGACACCGAGCCGAAGATCACCTTCGCCGACCTCGGTCTGGACGACTCGATCGTCCGCAAGCTCGCCCAGAACGGCGTGACCACGCCCTTCCCGATCCAGGCCGCGACCATCCCGGACGCCCTGGCCGGCAAGGACATCCTCGGCCGTGGCCGTACCGGCTCCGGCAAGACGCTCTCCTTCGGTCTGCCGCTGCTGTCCACGCTGGCCGGCGGCCGCACCGAGAAGAAGCGCCCCCGCGGCCTGATCCTCACCCCCACCCGTGAGCTCGCGATGCAGGTCGCGGACGCCCTCCAGCCGTACGGTGACGTGCTCGGCCTGAAGATGAAGGTCGTCTGCGGCGGTACGTCCATGGGCAACCAGATCTACGCCCTGGAGCGCGGCGTCGACATCCTCGTCGCCACCCCGGGCCGTCTGCGCGACATCCTCAACCGCGGTGCCGCCAGCCTCGACCAGGTCCAGGTCACCGTCCTCGACGAGGCCGACCAGATGGCCGACATGGGCTTCCTGCCCGAGGTCACCGAGATCCTCGACCAGGTGCCGGCCGGCGGCCAGCGCCTGCTGTTCTCCGCCACGCTGGAGAACGAGATCGACACCCTCGTCAAGCGCTACCTGGTCGGCCCGGTCACGCACGAGGTCGACGCGGCGCAGGGCGCGGTCACCACCATGACCCACCACGTCCTGGTCGTGAAGCCGAAGGACAAGGCGCCGGTCACGGCCGCCATCGCCGCCCGCAAGGGCCGCACGATCATCTTCGTCCGCACCCAGATGGGCGCCGACCGCGTCGCCGAGCAGCTGCTCGACGCCGGTGTCCGCGCGGACGCGCTGCACGGCGGCATGACCCAGGGCGCGCGTACCCGCGTCCTGGAGGACTTCAAGGCCGGCTACGTGAACTGCCTGGTCGCCACCGACGTCGCCGCCCGCGGCATCCACGTCGACGGCATCGACCTGGTCCTGAACGTCGACCCCGCCGGTGACCACAAGGACTACCTGCACCGCTCGGGCCGTACCGCCCGCGCCGGCCAGTCCGGCACGGTCGTCTCCCTGGCCCTGCCGCACCAGCGCAAGCAGATCTTCCGCCTGATGGAGGACGCGGGCGTCGACGCCTCGCGCCACATCGTCGGTGGCGGTGGCGCCTTCGACGAGGACGTCGCCAAGATCACGGGTGCCCGTTCCCTCACCGAGGTCCAGGCCGACTCGGCGGCCAACGCCGCCAAGCAGGCCGAGCGCGAGCTGGCGGACCTCAACCGCCAGGTGGAGCGCGCCCAGCGCCGCGCCACCGAGCTGCGCGAGGAGGCCGACCGCCTGCTGGCCCGTTCCGCCCGCGAGCGCGGCGAGGACCCGGAGGCCGCGGTGGCCGCTGCCGCCGAGGCCGCCGCGGTCGAGGCCGCCGCCGAGACCGCCCGCGAGGAGGAGGCGCGCGCCGCGTCCGTGCCGGCCCAGGCCGCGCCCGCGCACGAGCGCCGTGACGAGCGGGGCAACTTCGAGCGCCGTAACGACCGCCCCTCCGGTGGTTTCCGCCGCGACGACAACCGTCGTGACGACCGCGGTGGCGACCGTGGCGGCTTCCGCCGTGACGACCGTCGCGACGAGCGTTCCGGTGGCTTCCGCCGCGACGACCGCCCCTCGGGTGGCTTCCGTCGCGACGACAACCGTCGTGACGAGCGTTCCGGTGGCTTCCGTCGTGACGACCGCCCCACCGGCGGCTTCCGCCGTGACGACCGTCGTGACGACCGCCCCACTGGTGGTTTCCGCCGTGACGACCGCCCGTCGACCGGTTTCCGTCGTGACGACCGCCCCACCGGTGGCTTCCGTCGTGACGACCGCCGCGACGACAACCGTCGTGACGACCGTCCCACCGGCGGCTTCCGTCGTGACGACCGCCCCACCGGTGGTTTCCGCCGCGACGAGCGTCCGGCCACCGGCGGCGGCTACCGCTCCGGCGGCGGCGACCGTCCGTTCAACCGCGACCGTCGTGACGACCGCCCCGCCACCGGCGGCTACCGCTCCGGCGGCGACCGCCCGGCCGGCCGTCGTGACGACCACCGCGGCGGCACCAGCACCGGCTCCTTCGGCCGTCGCGACGACAAGCCGCGCTGGAAGCGCAACGGCTGATATCAGCAGCTGATCTGAGGGCCCGTACGGCACACCGGTGCCGTACGGGCCCTCGCCCGTTGGGCACCTCCGTGCGAGAGTGAGCCATAACGACTCGGGCTCCGACGGCTGTCCGGGCTATGCTGCGGTGTGCGGGCCGTTAGCTCAATTGGCAGAGCAGTGGACTTTTAATCCATTGGTTGTGGGTTCGAGTCCCACACGGCCTACCGCAAGGTGGGTCACGGCACGTCTGTGACCTGCACCTTTCCGCCCCGACCGGGCTTCCCGGCCGGGGCGGAGCCATGTCCGGGCGGGGCGCCCGGAAGCGCGGGCGCGCCCCCGGCGCGGCCAACTGGCTCGCGGCCCGGTCAAGTTCGCGCCGCCGGGTCCGGCCAAGCCGCACGGACGGATGCGGGCGGCGCGCCAGGGCGCGGGCTGTGGCCGCGGCGGCCGGTCCGCTTCCTGAGACGGCCGGCGAACACCACGGACACGTCCGGGTGGCGCGGGGCCGGCGTTGATCCGGGTTCGCGGTGGTTCGCCGGGGATGGGCGGCGGGGGCGGCCCTAGGGTGCGGGGCCCCGGAAACGGATTTGCCGGAGGTACGTGCGCCATGAGGCATGTTCGGCTGTTGCGCAGCAGGTCGGTGCGTGTGCTCTGGCTGTCGATGACGCTGTCCGTGCTGGGGGACCGGCTCTACGGGCTCGCCGCGATGTGGGTGGTGTACGCGGCGACGGGGTCGTCCTCGCTGATGGGGCTGGTGGCCGCCGTCGAGTCGCTGCCCTGCATCGTGCTCGGCGGCGCCCGCTCGGTGATGGCGCGGTTCTCCGGCTGGTCCTCGCTGGCCTGGATCGACGCCGGCCGCGCGGCCGTGGCGGTGGGCGTACCGCTGCTGTGGTCACCGGACGTGCCGGGCTTCGCGGCGATGCTGGTGCTCGTCCTGCTGCTCGGCGCGCTGACTGCCGTGTTCGAGCCGAACCTCGGCGCGCTCATCCCCCAGCTCGTGGAGCCGGAGGAGGTCGCGCAGGTCAGCGCGCTGTTCGACCTGACCGCACGCGTCGCGGCCGTGGTCGGCCAGGGGTGCGTCGGCGTGCTGCTGCAGGTGGTGTCCGAGATCGAGCTGTTCGCCATCGACGGGTTCACGTTCGCGGTCTCGGCCGTCGCCCTGGCCTGGCTCGGCCGTCGCACGGCGCTGAAGCGGAACCCTCCGGTCGGCGGCCGGCCCGGCGCGGGGAAGGGCGACCGGGTTGGGCGGCCCGACGCGGGGAAGGGCGACCGGGCTGGGCGGCACGCCGCTGACCGGGCTGGGCGGCGCGCCGGGGAGCCGCGGGCTGGGCGGCATGCCGGGGAACCGCGGGCCGGAGGGCCGGGCGTCAGAGGGCCGGGTGCCGGGGAGCCGCGGGCTGGGGAGCCGGGCGCCGGGGGGCCGGGCGTCGGAGGGCCGTGGGCCGGGGAGCCGGGTGCTGGGGAGCCGGGTGCCGGAGGGCCGCGGGCCGGAGGGCCGGGTGCTGGGGAGCCGCGGGCCGAAGTGCCGGGTGCTGATGGGCCGGGTGCCGGGGGGTCGGGCGTCGGGGAGCCGCACGCCGGGGAGCCGCGGGCTGGGGAGCCGGGTGCCGGAGAGCCGCACGCCGGAGAGCTGCACGCCGGAGGGCCGCACGCCGGAGGGCCGTGGGCCGGAGTGCCGGGTGCCGGGGAGCCTCGGGCCGAAGTGCCGGGCGCCGAAGACCCGGGCGCCGAGGACCCGGGCGCCGGGGAGTCGCGGGCCGATGGGCTGCGGGTCGTACGGGCCAGGCTCGTGCTGCGCGAGCACCGGCGCGTCGGGGTGGCCATCGCCGTGCACGGCGTGGCCCTGTTCGCTGCAGCCGTCTCCACCGTCGGGCTCCCCCCGCTGCTCGTCTCCCACTTCGGGCAGGGCGCCGCCGGCTACGGGCTGACCCTCGCCGCCACGGGAGCCGGCGGGCTGGCCGGGAACCTGCTCATCGGGCACCTGCCGCGCCGCTGGCCGTGGCTGGGCACGTACTGCCTCGCGTGGACGGCGTCCGGGCTGTCGCTCGCCGGGCTGGGGGTCGCCGACTCCATGGAGGCCGTGATCGCGCTGTGCGTGGCCTCCGGGCTGCTCTTCCCCGTCTGCGCCGTGACGCTGCGCACGCACCTGTTCCGGTTCCGCCCGGCGGAGCGGCTACGGCTGCTGACCGTCGACCAGACCGCGACCCGCGCAGCCGGCACTGCGGGGATGCTGCTGCTGCCGTACGCCGTGGACGCCGCTCCGGCGGAGGCGTTCGTGGGAGCGGGGGCGCTGCTGTCGGCGCTGGCGCTGGCCGGGTGGTGGGCCGGCGGGCGTACGGCCGAGGGGCCGCCGGCGATGGCGGACGCCGCGTAGGCGGCCGCCCGGGGCGGTGTGGCCCGGCGGGCGGGCGTTCGGGGGACGGGCGGACAGAAGACGGCGCCCTGCCGCCAGTTGGTGAAAACCCCGCCCCCCTGCCGTGTTCGCGCCGCTACCGTAAGTGGCGCGGGGGCGGGTGCGCGTGCGGCGAAGGTCCGGGAGGTCGACTGGCATGGCGAAGACGCGAGCGGGCGGGGGCGAGGGCGAAAGCAGGGGCTGCGGCGAGCCGGGCGGCCCGGCCGGCTGCGACCCGACGCCTGCCGAGCAGGTGGAGGAGCTGCTGAAGCGGGCCCAGAACGGGTTCGAGATCGGCGAGCCGGTCCTGGACCGGCTGCGCACCGCGCTGATGCACCAGGCCGAGCTCCGCTCGTACCGCCAGCGCAACGACGAGCCGCGGCCCTTGCGCTGCAACACCTACCGGCACATCTTCCTGCTCGCGGACGGCAGCAGCCTGCTGCTGTACGAGCTGGAGCACGACACGGGGGAGCGGGAGGGGTTCCTGTACGAGCTGTACGTCCACGAGAGCGCGCTCGACGCCGCCGAGCGCCGGGTGCATGACCGCATCGGCGGCGGTGGCATCGGCCCGGGGAGCGAGGACGAGGAACTGCCGGCCTGGCTGGCTGAGGAGCTGCTGCTGGCGATGGGCCCGACGCGGCCCCGCCGGGAGTACGTCGCGGAGGCCTCGCCGGACCACGCGCGCCGGCTGCTGCGGCGCGCGGAGAACGCGGACGGGCCGGGAGAGGTGGTGCGGGAGCTGCTGCAGGGGGCGCTCGGCCATCACATCGCGCTGATCACCAAGCCGAGGCGCCGGACCGCCGGACGGGACGCCACCTGGTGCCGGTTCTACGAACATGCGTTCCTTCTGGAGGGCGGGGGCGAGGTGAGCCTGTGGGAGCTCGAGCACAACATGACGGCGGACGGCCGGCTGGTGTGTGAGGTCTATCTCGACGAGGCGGAGGCGGAAGTGGCGGCCGACCGGCACGCCCGTGCGCAGGGGGTGGAGTTATAGGCCGCGGCGAGGGCGAGGGCGGTGGCGACGGGCATGGGCATGCGCATGGGTGTGCGCATGGGCGCTGGGCGTGGCTGGACCGGGCCCGGCCGCGGGCCCGGCTGGACCGCGGCCGGCCTGAGGTGGGCGGTGGGGTGTTTGCGCAGGTCAGAGCACCCCGCCAGGTTGTGCTACGCTAGTTCGAGTTGCAGTTGTGGTACCCATGAACTCGTGTGCGCCTGACGGTTATGTAGCCGAAGGCGCATTTTTGTTTTCGCCGGTCGTTTCCGGCCTTGGGGCCCATCCCATCGCTAAGGAGACAAACATGGCGACCGGTACCGTGAAGTGGTTCAACTCCGAAAAGGGCTTCGGCTTCATCGAGCAGGACGGCGGCGGCCCCGACGTCTTCGCCCACTACTCGAACATCGCCTCGAACGGCTTCCGTGAGCTCCTCGAGGGCCAGAAGGTTTCGTTCGACGTCACGCAGGGCCAGAAGGGCCTGCAGGCCGAGAACATCGTCGGTATCTGACGATAAGGCGATCAGGAGCCTTCATCATGGATGAAGCTCGCTGAACCTCGCGATGGGGCCCGCACCACTGGGTGCGGGCCCCATTGTCGCGCCCGTCACAACAGACTGCGGCGCTCGTCGAAACAGGCCGAAGACGCCTGCCGGAAACGGCTGAAGGCGTCAGCCAAAAGGCCAAACAGGGGGCTTGGCACCCCATTGAGGGAAGGTCCCCGCATGACTCGTTCCGCCGCACGCCCCGATCGCGCTGATCGGCCCGCTCGCCCCGCCCGTACCTCCCGCCCCGCCCGCTCCTCGCGGCCGCGTCGCGCCGACGAGTCGCAGCCGGCGCAGGGCCGCCGGCCCGCCGCGGCGCCGCAGGGCGACTTCGCCATGCCGGTCAGCACGACCCCGTCGCTCCCGCCCGTCGAGTCCTTCGCCGCGCTGGACATGCCCGCGGGCCTGCTCTCCACCCTGACCCGTGAAGGCGTCACCGAGCCCTTCCCGATCCAGGCCGCGACCCTCCCGAACTCGCTGGCCGGCCGCGACGTCCTCGGCCGCGGCCGCACCGGCTCCGGCAAGACCCTCGCCTTCGGGCTCGCGCTCCTGGCCCGCACGGCCGGCCGCCGCGCCGAGGCCAAGCGTCCGCTGGCGCTCGTCCTCGTTCCCACCCGGGAGCTCGCGCAGCAGGTCACCGACTCGCTCAGCCCGTACGCGACCGCCGTCAACCTGCGGATGACCACGGTCGTCGGCGGCATGTCCATCGGCCGCCAGGCCCAGACCCTCGCGCGCGGCGCGGAGGTGCTGGTCGCCACGCCGGGGCGGCTCGCGGACCTCATCCAGCGCGGCGACTGCAAGCTCGGCGACGTGGCGATCACGGTCCTCGACGAGGCCGACCAGATGGCCGACATGGGCTTCCTGCCGCAGGTCACCAAGCTGCTCGACCAGGTGCGCCCGGACGGTCAGCGGATGCTGTTCTCCGCGACCCTGGACCGCAACGTCGACCGGCTCGTGCGCCGCTTCCTCTCCGACCCGGTGACGCACTCCGTCGACGCGTCGGTCGGCGCGGTCGTGACGATGGACCACCACCTGCTGCACGTCACCGACCAGGACAAGAAGGACGCCGTCACGCGGGTCGCCGCCCGCGCCGGGCGCGTGATCATGTTCGTGGACACCAAGCGCGGCGCCGACCGGCTGGTGAAGAAGCTGCTGTCCGAGGGCGTACGGGCCGCCGCGCTGCACGGCGGCAAGAGCCAGCCGCAGCGCAACCGGGTGCTGGACCAGTTCCGCACGGACCAGGTCACGGCCCTGGTCGCGACGAACGTCGCGGCGCGCGGCATCCACATCGACGGCCTCGACCTGGTCGTCAACATCGATCCGCCGGTCGACCACAAGGATTACCTGCACCGCGGTGGCCGCACCGCCCGTGCGGGCGAGTCCGGCACCGTCGTCACGTTCGTGCTGCCCGAGCAGCGCCGTGAGATGAGCCGCATGATGACCACGGCGCAGATCACCCCGAACGTCATGAAGACCTACCCGACCGACCCGGAGCTCGCCCGCATCACCGGTGCCCGCGAGCCCAGCGGCGTCCCGGTCGTCATCACGGCCCCGGCCCCGGCCCAGCCGCAGGGCGCCGCCAAGTCCTCCCGCTCGCGGGGTTCGGGTGCCGGTACGTCCGGTGGCTCGCGCGGCAGCCGCGGCGGCCGCGGCCGTACCCGTACGGAGGCGGCCGGTGGTTCCGCCGCCGGTGGTTCCGGCAGCGGCAACGGTGGCGGGCGCCCCTTCCGCGGCTTCGGCGGCAACGGCGGCGCCGAGGGTTCGCGCCGCTCGGGCGGCACCCGTCCGGGCAACGCCGTCGGCCGCTCGCGCCGCAGCGGCGGTGCCGGTGGCGGCGGCCGCCGCTCCGCCACGTCCTGACGCCGGAGTGAGGCGGGGCGCCGCGACGCCCCGCTAGGTGACACAGATGTAGATGCAGACGGGCTGCCGGGCCCGTACGGCAGCCGATGGCTGCCGGGCCCGGCAGCCCGTCCGCATGTCCGGGGGCTGGTTGCCCGTCCCTCTGCCCTCTCTTGCCGCCGCGCCGACCGCTCCGCCACCGCCCCGCCGTCGTCACCCACACGTTCACCCGGACCGGACCACCACCCCGTACCGTCCGCATTCGGACGAATAACAACTGACGAACGGTCAGCTTCACCGCATCGCAAAATCCGCCCAAGAGGCGTGCAGTTTCACGCTTTCGGCTTGGAAACCGGTAGCCATGTCTATTAACGTTCGATAACGCAGCGCGGTTGTCGCAGCCGCCGCAAGAGGCGGCGCCGCGCGCCTTCGCCGAATCCCGTGGGCGGAACCGGGGAACCATCAACTTTGGGGTGAATCGGACCGCGCGCCGGCCCGTAGGGGACCTTCCTGCTCCGAACCCTCCCTCAGAGCCTGAACGGCCTGGGAGGGACCCCCACGCTGACCCGGTAGGCGAGTGGGAAGGAAAGGAGTGCGCCTCCGTGGCGTCCAACAGGCCTGCGCACGACGACAGTTCGTACGACCCTTCGTACGGCTCTCCGTATGAATCTACGGATGAATCCACGTACGAATCCACGTACGAATCCACGGATGAGACCCCGGCTGACGCTCCGGGTGGCACCGCGTACGCCGCCGCCGGGGAACCCTGGAGCGAGTGGAACCCCACGGAGGACTCCGTGGCGCCGCCCGTCCGCGGCCGGCACCGCGTCGTCAAGCAGCGCGGCGGCACCATGGCCCGCAGCGGCGCGGTGCTGGGCGTCGGTGTCATCGCGGCGGTCGGTGCGGGCGGAATGGCGAGCGCTCAGGACCGTCCGGCGCCGATATCCGTGCCGGACCTGGCGCAGAAGATCCCGGGCGTCGGCTCCCTCATATCCGGCGGCGAGGAGAAGCAGGCCTCCGGCGACGGGGTCTCGGTCCGGGCCGAGGCCGGTGCCCAGGCACCGGTCACTGTGGAAGCCACGCGCAGCACGGCCGACGCGGGCGAGGCGCTGCGTGCCCGCATCCTCCAGCAGGCGGAGCGCCAGCAGAACGCCGCCGACGAGGCCGCACGCGAGAGCGAGGCGCATGCGGCGGCGGAGCAGAAACGGAAGGCCGCGGCGGAGAAGGCCGAGGCGCACGAGGTGCAGGAGGCGCGGGAGTCGGAGAAGGCGCACGAGGCGCAGGAGTCGGAGAAGGCGGCGGCGCAGGCCGCTCAGGCAGCGGCCCCAGCGGCCGGGGCGGCCCCAGCGGCCGGGGCGGCCCGGTCACCCGGACCGGCTGCCGACGAGGGTGCGAAGGCGGAATCGGGCGGGTCCGAGGAGGCCGCCGCCCCCGCGAGGCACTCCGCCCCGGCCTCCGGGAGGGGCGGTTCCGCGCTCACCGGCTCGTTCACCCTCCCCGTGGGCTCGTACACCCTCACCGCGGGCTTCGGGCAGGCCGGGAACATGTGGTCCGCGAACCACACCGGTGAGGACTTCGCCGCCCCGACCGGCACCCCGGTCAAGGCGGTGGGCGGCGGTACGGTCACCCAGGCCGGGTGGGCGGGCGCGTACGGCTACCGGATCGTGCTGACGCTCGGCGACGGAACCGAGATCTGGTACTGCCACCTGTCGTCCATGGTGGTCACGTCCGGGAAGGTCGGTACGGGCACGATCATCGCCCGGGTCGGCGCGACCGGCAATGTCACCGGCCCCCATCTGCACCTGGAGGTGCGGCCGGGCGGCGGCGCGCCCGTCGACCCGCTGTCGTGGCTGCGCGCCAGGGGGCTGCAGCCGTAGGGCCGATGCGGGGCGCAAGGGCCGCGATGTGGGGCCGCCGGGCCCGGGACGTGGGGCCCGGGGGCCCGGGACGTGGGGCGCAGGCAGGGCCAGGGGCGCGCGGCGGAAAGTGCCGGGCGCCCGGCGTGAGGGCCGGGCGCGGGGCGGTCGGCGTGACCGCAACCGCAGAGAGGCAGCCGGGTTACAGGCGAGCCGGATCTGACTTGTCGGGAATGTTCTGCCGACGATCGGGAAATCAGAGCATGTGACGACCGCGACGACGATCACCACGTCAGTGCCCGCCCGCCTGGACCGGTTGCCCTGGTCCCGGTGGCACTGGACCGTGGTGATCGGCCTCGGCACCGTCTGGATCCTCGACGGCCTGGAGGTCACGGTCGTCGGCAACATCGCCGGGCGCCTCTCCGAACAGGGCAGCGGTCTGCCGATCACCTCCGGCGGGGTGACGGGCGTCGCGGCCGCCCTCTACGTGGCCGGAGCGTGCTCCGGCGCCCTCTTCTTCGGCCGGCTGACCGACCTCTTCGGCCGTAAAAGACTTTTCATGGTCACGCTCGCGGTCTACCTGACCGCCACTGCCCTGACCGCGCTGTCGTACTCGTCCTGGTGGTTCTTCGCCTTCCGCTTCATGACCGGCTTCGGCATCGGCGGCGAGTACGCGGCCATCAACTCCGCCATCGACGAACTCATCCCCGCCGTCTACCGGGGCCGAGTCGATCTGATCATCAACGGCAGCTTCTGGCTCGGTGCCATCGCCGGTTCGCTGCTGTCGATACTCATGCTCGACACCAGCATCTTCGCCAAGGACGTCGGCTGGCGGCTGACCTTCGGGCTCGGGGTCATCCTGGGCTTCGTCATCCTGCTCGTACGACGCCATGTGCCGGAGAGCCCACGCTGGCTGTTCATCCACGGCAAGGCCGAGGAAGCCGAATCGCTGGTGACGGCGATCGAGAAGCGGATCGAGGCGCAGAAGGGCGTGAAGCTGCCCGCCGCCAAAGGCAGACTCGTCATCCGCCAGCGCGAGAGCTTCGGCTTTCGCGACATCGCCCGCACGGTCTTCTCCGACTACCGCAGCAGGGCCGTGCTGGGCCTCGCCCTCTTCATCGGCCAGGCCTTCCTCTACAACGCGATCACCTTCGGCTTCGGCGCCATCCTCACGCGCTTCTTCGGTGTCTCCACCTCCCATACCGGCTACTTCTTCGCCGTCATAGCGGTCGGCAACTTCCTCGGCCCGCTCTTCCTCGGCAGGCTCTTCGACACCCTCGGCCGGCGCATCATGATCACCTCGACCTATCTGCTGGCCGGGGTGCTCCTGTTCGCCACGGCCTGGCTCTTCGGCGCCGGTCATCTGAACGCCGTGACGCTCACCGCCTGTTGGGCGGTCGTCCTCTTCTTCGCCTCGGCGGGTGCGAGCAGCGCCTACCTCACGGTGTCCGAGATCTTCCCGATGGAGACCAGGGCCATGGCCATCGCCTTCTTCTACGCGGTGGGCACGGCGGCGGGCGGCATCACCGGCCCGCTGCTGTTCTCCGCCCTGACGCAGAGCGGCGTCATCAGCGACACGGTCCTGGCCTTCGACATCGGCGCGGCCCTGATGTGCATGGGCGGCGTGGTCGCCGCGTTCCTGGCCGTACGGGCGGAGGGCCGCTCCCTCGAAGACATCGCCGCACCCCTGTCCGTCCACCCTCCCGAGCCCCTGCCAGCACCCGCGCCCGCGGAATAGGCCGCCCGGCAGGGGCGTTGAGGCATCGCATGGCTGACACTCACCGGAAGATCGGCACACTCACCGTCCACCCGCTCGCCCTCGGCGGCAACGTCTTCGGCTGGACGGCGGACGAAAAGCAGTCCTTCGCCGTCCTCGACGCCTACGCGGAAGCGGGCGGCAATTTCCTCGACACCGCCGACGTCTACTCGGCCTGGGCACCCGGCAACAAGGGCGGCGAGTCCGAGACCGTCATCGGCAACTGGCTCGCCGCGCGCGGCAACCGCGCCGACATCGTCGTGGCCACCAAGGTCGGCCACGGCTTCCCCGAACACCGGGGCCTGGCACCCGACACCGTCAAGGCGGACGTCGAGGCCTCCCTGCGCCGCCTGCGCACCGATTACATAGACCTCTACTACACGCACATCGACGACACCTCCGTGCCGGTGGAGGACATCATCACGACGCTGGACGCCCTGGTGAAGGAGGGCAAGGTCCGCGAGATCGCCGCCTCCAACATCTCGCCCGAGCGCCTGCGGGAGTCCCTGGACTTCTCCGGCCGCTCCGGCCTGGCGAGGTACGTGGCGATCCAGCCCCACTACAACCTGGTCTCGCGCGACACCTACGAGGGTGACCTGGCGGCCGTGGCGGCCGAGCACGATCTGGCAGCGGTCCCGTACTTCGCCCTGGCCTCGGGCTTCCTCACCGGCAAGTACCGCCCGGGCACGCACGTGGACAGCGCCAGGGCGGGTGGCGCGGCGAAGTACCTGGAGTCGGAGCGGGGCCCGAAGGTCCTCGCCGCCCTGGACGAGGTGGCAGCGGCCCACGACGCCGAGGTCGCCACGGTCGCCCTGGCCTGGCTCGCCGCCCAGCCGACCGTTGCCACCCCACTGGCGAGCGCCCGCACAGTGCAACAGCTGCCGTCGCTGCTGGCGCTGGCGGACCTGAAGCTGACGGATGCGGAGCTGGCGCGCTTGACGGAGGCGTCGGCGTAGGACCCGTGGGGGCTGCTGGGGGCCTTCGGGCCGGGGCCTTGGGGGTGCGGGCTACGGGCTGCGGGGCTGAGGGCCAGGGGCCGAGGCCTTCGGGCTACGGGCCAGGGGCTACGGGTTACGGGCCAGGGGCTACGGGTTACGGGCCAGGGCCTACGGGCTAACGGGCCACGGGTTACGGGCCGGGGTTCAGCCCCCGGCCCGGCGCTCGACTGCCCAGGAGGCGAGCGCGACGGTCCCGGCGACGGCGAACACCGCAGGCCAGGCCCCCACCTTTTTCGCCAGCGGATGCGACCCGCCGAAGGCGGCGACGTACAGCCCACTGAGTGCGACAGCCGCCCCGGCCCCGGCCTTGTCGTTCCACCCCTTGGCGGCCACGGCCCCGGCCGCCGCCAGCACCGCCCCGCCGAGAGGCCGCTTCTTGGTCCACCGCGCCACGCCGTACCCACCGACGAGCCCGGTGGCCGCGATCAGGGACGCAGGAACCTTGGTCGTTGCTGCCACAGCCGCAACCTCCACATCAAGAGCGACGACGTTCTCGTCCTAAAGCTAACTCGCGCCCATCGGCGGCCTGAGGCGGGCTGGGAGCGACACCCCGCGGCTGGCAAGCTGAGCGTCCGCTGGAGCGCATCGAGGTGGTCCCATGAACGACGCCCATGAGACGGAAGGACGGTGGAGCGCCGCTCTCCCCGGCCCTGCGCGCCGACGGGAACGGTGCTGTCAGTGGTGGAGGGGTGGCCCAGTAGCTACGGCAGGTCACTGCCGTCATCCGGACGGAGCCGAGCTGCCGGGGCCTCCTCACGCAGCTCGAACCACACGCGCTTGCCGGTGACGCTCAGACCTTCCCAGACGAGGGTCACACCGTGGGCGTAGGAGAGCCCGTGTACGAGCGCGAGCCCACGGCCGCTCTCATCACCGGCCGTGGCCTGCCGCCGGTACGGCCGTCTGGTCGGGGCGTCGTCGCGCACGGCGACGAACACGCGGCCCGGCCGGATGACGCACTCCACCGACAGGACCGGGACCCGCGCGTGCAGGACGACGTTTGCGACGACGTCGGACAGGCAGATGCAGGCGTTGTCGATGAGTGAGGAGTAGCCGGTCGCCGTGAGTACGGCGGTGATGAACTCGCGGGCGACGCGCGGCGTGGTGGCGTTGGTCGGTGCGACCAGCTGGTAGGTGTCGGTCGGCGTGTAGTCGACGGGGGTACGGGGACTGCTGAGTGCTGCTGTACTCATGGGTCGTCTCCCAGTGCGGTCTGCTTCTGAGCATCCGCGCCCCATTGCCGTCCGTGGCCTGGCTGCCTCGCGGGAAGCCAGTAACTGGCATGCGGACAGCTGCACTTCGGGTCTTCCCGGTGCGGTGCGCGACGTGGGCAAGACTGTAGGGACATACATCCCCCGGGGTAAGGTTCCCCCAGGGCTTCACGTAGTGAGTGGACCGATGAGACAGCCGCGCGGCAGACTCTCGGTCATACGAGGAGGTGGCATGCCGCCCAGGAATACCCCTACTGCCCGACAGGCCCGTTTGGGCGCTGAGCTACGGAAGCTGCGTGAGCGTGCCGGGAAGACGGCGCGCGAAGCAGCTGCGCTGCTTGGGACGGACCAGGCCAAGATCAGCATGGTGGAAGCGGGCCGACGCGGAATCGGCGAGGATCGCATCCGTCGGCTCGCGACGTTCTACTCCTGCAGTGACGAGGCACTCGTTACTGCCCTGTGCGTCATCGCGCGTGAGCACCGGGGCCAGTTCTGGTGGGATGAGTACCGCGGCATTCTGCCGACGGCGTTTCTGGATGTGGCGGAACTCGAACACCATGCCGCTTACCTCCGGACGCTTCACATGCTGGTGGTCCCGGGGGTGTTCCAGACCCACGATTACGCCCGTGCCATCTTCGGGAGCGGCCTCCCTTCGGATGAGCTGGAGGCACGAATCGAGATCCGTACTAGGCGCGGCCAGATCTTCGAACGGGCAGACCCGCCGACGTACGAAGCAATCGTCCACGAAGCGGCGCTGCGGATGCGCTACGGCGGTCGAAAAGCGGCGAGGGCCCAGCTGGAGCACTTGCTGAAGGTCACGGACTGGCCTTCCGTCACCCTGCGAGTCATCCCCTTCGCGGTCGAAGAGATCACTGGGCACGCCCAGCCTATGCTCTACGCAGGCAGTGAGGTGCCGCAGCTGGACACCGTCCAGATCGACACCCCCTTCGGAGGCCGGTTCGTGGACGCTGAGGCTCAGCTGGCCAAATACCGGAACCTCCTCGACGAGGTCGAAGGAATCGCCTTGGATGCGACCAAGTCGAGAGACCTGATCAGCCAAGTCGCACAAGAGATGTGAGAGCTGTCGGCATGACCGAAGAATTTAACTGGCAGAAGTCCTCGTACTCGACCAGCGGGGCCGAGTGCCTTGAGGTGGCACATGTTTCGGGTGGTGTGGTCATACGCGAGAGTGACGAGCCGGGTGTAGTGATAACCGCCAACCACGCCGGACTGCAGGCCCTCTTGAAGGGTGCCAAGGCCAACGTATTCGGTCGGGTGACCGATTAGTTGCCAGTCGCTGGATCGGGGCCCCTACCTGTATATCTGTGGGTGGGGCTTTTCGGCATATGCCAGTTGGTGACCTTACCCCGGGAGGGGGCTGCCACCCTGCGTGGGAATCGCTAGCTTCCCAATGCGCCACTGGCCGGGAATCGGCAACCGTGGCGCGCAGTGCGAACCAGTGCGCCAACACGCCTTCCCAGGCTGCAAAGCGACACGCACCGGAGCCCGTCCGAGCCGAAGGCTGAAGGGATCTGCACATGGCACTGAAAAGTCCGACCGAACCGTGGGGCGTGTCGCGGCTGGCCCCATACGTCAGGACGGTGCAACTGCCGTTCACGGACTTGGAGCTGGACCCGCAGTCACAAGCAACGCGGTACTTCGATGCGGCAGGGCAGGCCGTGGAGATGGGTAAGCACGGCACCAGTAGGGACACGGCGCAGGCCACCGCGACCGGTAGTGATGGGGCCGAGCCGAGCGCGCCGGTTGACAGCGACGTGCTCGAAGACAGCGAATCCGACTGAGCATGACGCCACCATCACCAGTTCTCGTCGTGACCGCGCTGGGCGACGCGACCGCAGACTTGGTGCTCGACGAGCTGCACGACCGGCCACATTCTCCCGACATGCGGGCCGCTGTCCGCGCGTACCTGGACTCGTTCGGCCTGGTCATCGGCGCGTTCGATTTCGCTCTGCGGGCAGATGGCCAGTGGGTGTGGCTGGAACCGCCCCCAATGGGCAATGGGCGTTCGTCGATGAGGCCACGCAACAGGCCGTCACCATGGCACTTGCCGACTGCTTGCAGGAGGGCACCGCACTGCGAACGATTCCGTATCCAAGCGGCACGCACTCGCGGCGCGACTCGCCGCTGAGGACTGGCTGCAGTCTCCCGTCTGGCGCGCCGTGGTGGAGGGCGTGCCGCGCGAGAACTTCCTTGGACCTGCGATCTACCGTCCGACGCCACCGCCGGGGCCGACGACATGGACGCCCACCCGCGCTCACCAGGTCGAACCCGGCGAGTGGACAACATGGGCATACGAGAACGGAACGTGGGTCACGCAGACCGAGGGGGTGCTCGCGGAACACGCGGATGCGCCCATGCGCACCGACGTCCTCCTCGACGCTCCCCGGTCTCGTGGTGCAGATGTTTGAACGCTCCGGCGTGGCGCCCGGCGATCGAGTGTTGGAGATCGGCACGGGCACCGGCTACTCGACGGCACTCCTGTGCCCAGCCCTCGGCGAGGAGAACGTCACGTCCGTCGAGGTCGACCCGGCCAACGCAGCCCGTGCCCGCGCAGCGCTGGCGGCCGTCGGCCACACTCCGAGCCTCATCGTGGCCGACGGACTTGTCGGCCAGGCGAAGGGGGCGCCTTACGACCGGCTGATCGCGACATGCTCCGTACGCCACGTGCCTTACCCGTGGCTACGGCAGGTCCGCCCCGGTGCAATCCTCCTCGTCACCATCGGCGGCTGGATGCACGGCTCCGGCCTCGCCCTCCTCACCGTCGAGGTCGAGGGTGGAGCAGCAGGCCGCTTCCTGCCCGGCTACACCTCGTACATGCTGGCCCGACCGCACCATCACCCGCCGCGCGGCAGGATCGAGTTCCTCCCCGGCACCGAGCGTCCCACCCGCATCGACCCAGCGGTTCTCGACAACTGGACCGGCACCTTCGTCGCCCAGCTCGCGGCCCCCTCTGCCGAACGCCTCGGTTCGGGCCCAGAGCAGATCCTGCTCGACGTAGCCACCGGCTCCCAGGCCCGAACCAAGCCGAACCAGGCCTGAGCCGGCTGGACCGTCACTCGGCGCGGCCCGCTCGCCCTCTGGGACGAAGTCGAGACCGCAATCACCACGTGGCAAGCCGCCGGCACCCCCCACCAGTCCGCCTTCGGAATCACGATCACCGACGAGGCGCAACACATCTGGCTCGGTAGCCCGGACGGTCCCAGCTGGCGTCTCCCGTGTTGAGCCGTGAGCCAGCATTCAGTGTCCGTGGCAGCGCCAGCATCACTTCACTGCAGCTCGCAAGACTGCACCGGCGTCGTCTAGCAGGCCGTAGTCGTGCAGCTCCAGTGCGACCCGTATCACGTTGTCTTCAGGCTGGTCGCGGCCGTAGATGTGAATAAGGGTTTCTACGAGCTGCTTCTGCTGCTGCTCGCGGAGCAGCACGAGGGTCGCAGCGCTCTCTGCCGGGGTCAGAACCTCGGTTGTCTCACGAAGCAGAGCGAGGGCTGCTCCCTGATCCCCCTGGTCCTGGAGCTCTTGGGCGCGGCGTGCGATCTGTTTCGCGGCGGCCACATCCTGCGCATGCACCTGCCGGTCCCCCCTTGGATGGGGGACCGGCAGGTGCATCGCTGCTTGCTGCCGGGCAGCAAACAGCGCCTTCTCCAGGCCGGCACCTTGGACATGCAGCTCATCGACCTTGCTCCGCAGCACCGACGTTTCCGTTTCTGCCTGCGCTAGACCGCCCTGCAGTTCGCGGACCTCCTGGCGAAGCCTTACGCAGTTGCCGCAACGTTTCCGTTCCGCGCCCTGGAGCAGATCCAGAAAGAACTGCAGTGGCTTGAGGCCATCCGCCCCACCACCAGCGTCCTTTTCTGCCAGGGCATATAGCTTCCTGATGAAGGCTTCCGGGGCAACGCGCTTGCCGCTGAGGTAGCGGTATACACCGCTTGAGTCCCATCCGGGGTCTTTCTCCGTTGTCAGCCGCTCTGCGAGCCTTCTGACGGGCAGTAGCGGCGGGACGAGTTGTGCATGCAACTCGCGCAGACCTTCGGTCAGCGCCCGTCTTCCTGGCGGCAAGTCGTCGTCGATCGCGATTCCCCGCCCTCGTCCTTGCTGCACTGCTCTGCTCCCCCACGGTTGCCGGACGCTGCCCTTTAAGTGTGCAGCAACGCTGCGTTGCCACCTCAGGGGCAACACGTGGAAGCGCTGGTTTCGCTTCGATCTTGGGTGTTCCATGAAGGAACTGCCGGAGGTCCGGGGGGACCTGGGTCGCATCATGCCCAGTGGGGGCCCAGTGGGATCGACCGGTACCGACTGAGACAACTAAACGGAGGCCTCAATGACGCTGCCGTCGTGGCAGGACAAGAAGCGCGGGGGGATGGTCCGTGCGGCCCTTTGGCTGGAGACCGTGGTGGGTGTCGGCAACATCTTCACCAAGGCTCAGCTGCGCCAGGCGTTCCCGGACCAGGCGCAGATTGACCGCCGTGTCCGTGACCTTCGCGATCGCGGATGGCAGATCGATACGAACCTCACTGACCCTTCTCTGAAGCAGGAGGAGCAGAGGTACGTGGCAAAGGGCGCTGAGGTCTGGATCCCGGGGCAGGGAAAGTCCATCAAGGCCAAGGACAGCCTCACTGAAGCGCAGCGCACCAAGGTGCTGCTCGACGACACTTTGTGTCGTTTGTGCGGGATTGGCTCGGGTGAACCGTACGGGGATGGCAGCGTCCTGCAGGCCAAGCTGGAGGTCGCCAGGCGCAAGGTGCGGCTGGCCGACGGAACGGTCGAGGTCCAGCTTGTCCTTGAGTGCAACCGGTGCCGCCGGGGCGGCGACGGTCGCGAGGTTGACCTCGGGCAGCTGCTTGACCAGGTGAAGCAGCTGACGCCGGTGGAGCGGAAGGTGCTTGCCGGGTGGATCGAGTCCGACCGCAGGACGCCGAGCCCGCTTGAGAGGCTGTGGGGGATCTTCAGGATTCTGCCTGCGGAGTCCCGTACGGCCTTCACGCAGGCCGTTGCCAGCGACGACGAGTAACACGAGGGGATGGGACAGACCATGCGGGAGTTCCCGCCGCCGCCGCGGGCGGCTGAGTTCAGCGAGCTGATTAAGAAGAGGCTGGAGGAGGTGAAGAGCTCGGGGGGCACCCGGGAAACGGTGACAATCGACTGGAACGGGCAGTCGCAGCACGTTGAGGTGGTTGATCTGCCGCTCAGTGGCCTCTACTTCAACCCTGGAACCCACCGCATCCGCGCGCAGCGCAGCCATCGGCCTGCAGGCGACGAGGCGATCGACAAGGATCCGTGGAGCGCTGAGAGCCAGGACTACCTCAGGTTCTTGCTCCAGGCTGAACCGAAGAACCCGGACCGCAGGGACCCGGACTTCGACAAGTTGAAGGAGGATCTGAAGCGGTTCGGCCAGAACGACCCGGGCTTGGTTACCCGGCATGGTGTCCTGGTCAATGGCAATACGCGTGCAGCCGCTCTCCAGGAGATCGGTAACGTCCAGTCGATGCGGGTCGGCGTCCTGCCCGAGTCCTTCACCTGGGCTGACATTAACGCGGTGGAGCTTGCGCTGCAGCTGCGCAAGGACCACCGGCGCGATTACTCGTACATCAACCGGCTGCTTGCCATGGAGGAGCAGGCCTCGCTGGGCCGGACGCCGGCAGTGATCGCCAAGGAGTTCCGTATCCGGGAGGCCACGTATCACCAGGAGCGGTGGATCCTCGGCACGATTCGCGACTTGATCGACCGCAGTAAGAGCGGGGGCAGCGTGGCCCTGCGTCTGGTCGACTTCGAAGACGATCAGGAGAAGCTCAAGGAACTTCACCGCCTGTACGAGAAGCTGGAAACGGTTGACCGGGACAGGGCGGAGGTGCTGAAGGAGTGGCGGCTGGCTGCCATCTTGCTGGATTTCGCCAAGACGGACATCCGGCACATTGACGAGACGTTCTTGGACAAGGACTACTTGCGAGAGGTGCTGCCGGCGAGCTTGAACACGAGCGCTATGGCTGCCCAGCAGGAGGCCGTCTCGGTGCCGGGGCTCGGTGTGTCGGTGCCTGGAGCGTCGTCTGCTGTATCGGCAGCCCGTGCACTCAACGATCAGATCCTGCGCGCCAAGGCCACTGTGCGCAGCTCGGAACCTGATCTGCCGGACGCTGACAGGAGCCTTGCCCAGAACGTCGTTGACGAGGCACATGACGCGTTCGACAAGGCGATTGACACGGCAGGTCGGTACGCCCGGGTCCGGAAGCGCCAGCAGCTTGCCCCTGCCCGGCTTGCGGAGGCGTGTGCCGACATTGAGCAGTGCATCGTCGACTTGGTGCAGGCCCGCGCTTCGCACAGTCTCGACGAGGAGGCGTTCGACGAGGCCGTACTGAAGCTGCGTGGGAGCCTCCGCAAGCTCGCGCAGCAGGCCGGGCGCGGGCTTCCGCACCCGGGTGACGGCGTCGCCTGGCTCCTTGAAGCTGCAGTTGCGGGGAGCTCCTAATGCTGGAGAGGCTTGGCGAGGCATCTCTGCGGCTCGGGTTCGACGAGTCGCGTACCAAGGTGGTCCTGAGGACTACCGAGAAGTACCGCGAGGACCTTGTCCAGCTGGCTGCCCGTTTTCGCACGGGTGGCCAGCTTGGCCAGCTGGCTGTCTCGGTAGAGCTCGATGACCTGCTGGCCGGGCTGAATCACATCAGTGCCTGGCCGCACCACGTCGGTGTGGACTGGGCTCCGGAGCTCCGCGACTTGGTGGTCGGAGTTCTCAAAGATGCCGATACGGTCAAGAAGCGGCTGGAGGCGCCGGAGCAGCCTGGGGAGATCGCACCGGGTGACGTACCCAACCTGCTCGGCGACGACTGGGTAGCTGAGCTGAGCGAGTTTCAGCGTCGCGATATTGCCAAGCTGCTGTCGCTCCAGCACGGGGCGAACTTCAGTGTTCCCGGTGCCGGCAAGACGCGTGTGGGCCTTGCGGTCTATGCCGCCGCGAAGGCAAAGGGAGTGGCGCAGAGGGTGCTGGTCGTCTGCCCTAAATCTGCCTACGAATCCTGGCAGCACGAAACTGCAGTGTGTTTCCGGTACCCGCTGCGTCCGCACGTCCTCGACCGCGCTGTTGATCAGTGGGCGGAGGTGCTGATCGTCAATTACGAGCGCCTCGACCGGTCCCTCAGCACCCTCGCGGGCTGGCTGAAGTCTGCTCCTTCAATGATCATCCTTGATGAGGCGCACCGGATGAAGCTCGGCGCCCGGGGAACGTACGGTGCCGCGTGCATGGCGCTTGGTCCGCTTGCCCAGCGACGTCTGATTCTCACGGGTACCCCGGCGCCCAACGGGACCAAGGACTTGGAGAACCTTCTGGGCTTCGTCTGGCCGGGGCACGGGCAGCGCACCGTAGCGCAGGCGGTGGCTGGAGGGGATCTCGGCCACGCCAGCACCGTTCTGCGGCCTCTTTTTGCCAGGACCACGAAGCAGGAGCTGGACCTGCCCCCGATGGATCTGCGAATGCGGTACGTCGACATGCCGGAACTGCACAGCGAGATCTATGACTCGCTGGTGGGAGGCATGAATGCGGGGAGCGCTCGTGAGGACCTGAGCTCCCTGGGCAAGACGGCGCTGCGACTGCTGATGGCGGCAACGAGCCCGGCTCTCCTGCTGGAGGGGGCGAGCCGTTACGAGCCTCTGGCCTACCAGCTGCCGCCGTTGGAGATCCCGCAGAGCGCTTCGCTCTTCAAGCTCATGAAGGATCTTCCTGACTACGAGCTGTCCCCGAAGTACAAGGAGGCCGCGGCGATCGTCGCCGAGAACGCGGCGCGGGGGCGTAAGACGCTGGTCTGGACGACGTTCGTGCGCAGCCTGACCACCTTGGAGAAGCTGCTGGCGAATTACGGGCCCGCAGTTGTGCATGGTGGCACTCCCGATCGCGATGAGCAGCTCCGCCGGTTCCGAGAGGACCCGTCGTGCATGGTGCTGGTCTCGAACCCTGCGACTCTCGGCGAGGGCATCAGCCTGCATCACGTTTGCCACGACGCCGTGTATGTGGACCGTGACTTCATGGCGGGGCGTTTCCTGCAGAGCCTCGACCGGATCCACCGCCTGGGCCTTGCGCCTGAGACTGAGACCCGCGTCACGGTGCTTGCCGTCCGCAACACGATCGACCAGGTGG
This sequence comes from Streptomyces sp. NPDC026206, assembly GCF_040638465.1. Classification (NCBI taxonomy): domain Bacteria; kingdom Bacillati; phylum Actinomycetota; class Actinomycetes; order Kitasatosporales; family Streptomycetaceae; genus Streptomyces; species Streptomyces sp. NPDC026206. Next base: position 21,580 of record NZ_JBEZYL010000003.1, on the reverse strand, counting down.
TGGAAGTTCGGCTCGACCAGAAGCTCGAGTTCATGGGGAAGATCCTCGATGACCCTTCGGTGCAGCAGTTGTCTGACCTGCAGGAAGAACCCGCAGTTGCTGCAGGTCTTGCTCCGAGCGACATGGCTGCCCTGCTGCAGCATATGAAGGGAAATATGCGATAAGTGACGTTCATCAGTGCAAGCGCTGCCTGTGACCGGGGCGGCGCTTGAGCTGTTTGGGACACTCCTCGGGCGAGATGCGCAGCAGCTCACTGTTCTCTCTGCGAAACTTGAGCATCTGTCTTCGTGGTACCAGGAGGAGTTAGCTGTGCGAGTCAACGGTCGAGTAGCGCCAGAGGCCGAGCCGTTGACCTCGATCGAGATCTGCGCCGGCGCCGGCGGGCAGGCGGTCGGCCTGCACGATGCCGGTTTCCGGCACCTGGCACTCCTTGAGATCGACAAGCACGCTTGCCAGACGCTGCTGGACAATGTGGCGCAGCACCCCGACTGGACTGGTTGCCAGGTTGTGGAAGGTGACGTCGTCGACGTTGACCCCTTCAAGCACAAGCAGCTCGCAGGGTTCAAGCTTGAGCCTGGCGACCTAGATCTTCTCGCCGGTGGTGTGCCGTGCCCGCCGTTCTCAGTTGCGGGTCGCCAACTCGGTGAACACGACGAACGAGATCTGTTCCCCAGAATGCTTGAGCTTGCGGAGCAGCTTCGCCCCAAGGCCATCATGATTGAAAATGTCCGGGGCATTCTGGATGAGAAGTTCACCCCCTATCGCGAGAGAATCATCAAGCAGATTGCAGATATTGGCGCATCTGAAGGCGGAGGCTATGAACTCTGTGGCTGGGAACTGATTGAGGCGCGTTCTTACGGGGTTCCTCAGCTCCGCCCGCGGGCCATTCTTGTTATGATTGACAAGAAGTACATGCAGGACGTGAAATTTGAGTGGCCCACTGGTGACGAGAAAATTTTGACCGTCGCGGAAGCCCTCAAGGAAACCATGTGGGAGCGGTGCAAGCCGCACGGCGCTGAAGGCAAGGCCGTCTTCGATAAGTGGCTTGACAAGGCAACGCGTCGTGGCAGCGAGGCCCCCACGTTGGTGGGCGGCTCGAAGAAGCATGGGGGTGCCGACCTCGGCCCCAGCCGGGCGAAGGCTGCATGGGCGGCTCTGGGTGTTGATGCGATGGGCGTTGCTAACGACCCGGAAAAGTGCGTTCCTAGCCGGGACCTGTTCAGGGATAACGGCCCGATGCTCACTGTGGAACAGGCGGCAATCATTCAGGGGTTCCCGCGGCACTGGAAGTTCTCAGGGGGAAAAACCGCTCGCTACCGTCAGGTGGGCAATGCCTTCCCGCCGCCGGTTGCTGAGGCCGTAGGGAAGGCCATCGCGGCCGTCCTGCGCCCGGCAAGCGATTCTGGCGCCTCCCAGGAAACCGGTCACGGGCCGGTTGAGGCCAGCCTAGTCCCGGCTGCTCGACTGGGAACCGAGATCGGTACGACGGCTTTGGACCGTATTGACGATTTTGAGGGTGCAAGCGTCTGAGGGCTCGTGCTCCCAGAAGCGGAGCACTAGCCAGCCCGCAGCAGTGAGGCGCTCGTCCGTATCGCGGTCGCGCGCCATATTGCGGGCGACTTTGTCTGACCAGTAACCGGCGTTGATGCGGGGCGCCAGGTAGTGCTCTGGGCAGCCGTGCCAGTAGCAGCCGTCGATGAAGACGGCGACCTTCACCGGACGGAAGACGAGGTCTGCTGTCCGGCGGAGGTCCGGCAGAGGCCTCGCGTGTACGCGGTAGCGGAGGCCTTGGGCGTGCACGAGCCGCCGGATCAGCTGCTCCGGTTTCGTATCCCGGCTGCGGATCGCCTGCATGTTGCGGCGGCGGGCTGCTGAGGAGGCCCAGGAGCCTTCGGGGGCTGTCCACTCGGTGTCTTCGGGCACGGTTCAGAGGGTAGTGCGGAACAGGAGTGAAGCGGTCCGATAGGCGGCGCCGCTCACAGTGCTCAACGGTACTGCCCCTGCGGTGGCGGCCACCCCGCCCCCGTAGGCGCGGGGGGCGCTCCCCAGCCCTGTACCGGCACCCCCGTCGGGAAGGGCATCGGCGTTGCGAAGGGCTGCGGTACTGCCGCCGTGGCCTGGGCCAGGGCGGGCTGGGCCACGTCCTTTCGCTGCCACAAGTGGTGGAGCAGCTCCTGCTCCCGGGCGGTGAAGTCGGGGGCGGGGGTGCCGCGGTAGGCGCGGTGGCGGAGGAAGGCCAGGGAGGTGGCGAAGGATATGTACTCCGCCACCGTGCGGGCGGCGGTGGGGCCGCCGGTGCGGCGGGCCAGGTCGCGGGCTATGCCGCGGGCGCGCATCGAGGACAGGGCCAGGGGTTCGGGAGGGGTGAGCCAGCCAGCGGCCTGGTAGGCGGGGAGGTGGGCACGGATGGTGCGCAGCTCGTTCTGGCGGGACCAGATGGTGAGCCAGGTCAGGACACCGAAGACGGGGACCATGAAGAGGGCGTAGACGGCCAGGAAGCCGGCGCCCGGCAGGCTCGCCGAGCCGTTCCAGACGCCGTGCAGGAGCATCGCGGTCAGAAGGGCGAGTACGGGAATGAGCAGCCGCAGTACGCGGCGGCGCGCGGGAAGCGAGGCCGCGATGCCGAAACCCAGGCCCGTCATCGACGTGAAGAGCGGGTGCGCGAACGGCGACATCAGCACGCGGATGAAGAACGTCGCCGCCGTCGTCGACCGCAGGCCCGTGTAGCCGAAGCTCTGGTCGGACGCGAAGGCGTTGCCGAGGTAGAGGATGTTCTCCGTGAAGGCGAAGCCCGTTGCCGTGATGCCAGCGATCACCACGCCGTCGACGATGCCGTTGAAGTCGCGCCGTCGGAAGAGATAGAGCAGGAAGACGGCCGCGGCCTTGCCGCTCTCCTCCACGACCGGGGCGACGAAGGTCGCGCCCCACGTTGAGGCGTCGGCGCGCTGCGAGACGTCGATGGTGGTCATGAGCCACTTCGTGGCGTAGCCGTTGGCCAGCAGCGCGACGAGGGTGGCCGCGCAGGAGCCCCAGGCGAAGGCGAAGACCAGATTCCGCCAGGGCTTCGGCTCGACGCGGTCCATCCAGCGGAACGCGGCTATGAGCAGGGGCACAGGCAGCACGGCGAGCCCCAGGCCCACCAGGAAGCCCTCGGTGCCGGTCTGCTCGCGCACGAGCGCCAGGATGATCAGCCCACAGAGCGCGAGCAGCAGGAAGAGGCCGCCGACGCGGACGGCCCTGTTGTCCCAGAGGGTGTCCCACAGGGCCCGGCGCGGTTTGTAATGCCCGAACGTCGGCGAGAGCGGGTACTGCGGCTGCTCATAGGGCGGTGGCTGATGCACCCGACGACCCTAACCAAGGGGCGGAGTGGGCCGTGACCTTTTCCGCCGCTGCCGGTCGTCCTGTGCTGCGCCTGCCGGTCGTATGTGCCGCGGCGGCCGGTCGTCCTACGCCGCGCGGCGGCGGAACAGCAGGTCGTGCACGACGTGGCCCTTGTCCAAACCCTGGCCCTCGAACCGCGTCAGGGGGCGGAAGTCCGGGCGTGGGGCGTAGCCGCCGTCGGGCTGGGTGTTCTCGAAGTCCGGGCTGGCCGAGAGCACCTCCAGCATCTGCTCGGCGTACGGCTCCCAGTCCGTGGCGCAGTGCAGCAGGGCGCCGGGCGCGAGACGAGTCGCGGCGAGCGCCAGGAACTCCGGCTGGATCAGACGGCGCTTGAGGTGCCGCTTCTTCGGCCACGGGTCCGGGAAGTAGACGCGGAGGCCGGCGAGGGCGTCGGGGGCGAGCATCTCGCGGAGCAGGATGATCGCGTCGCCGTTCGCCACCCGGACGTTGGTCAGGCCGTTCTGCTCGGCGAGATTGAGCAGATTGCCCTGGCCGGGGGTGTGGACGTCGCAGGCCAGGATCCCCGTGCCGGGGTCGGCCGCGGCCATCTTCGCCGTGGCCTCGCCCATGCCGAAGCCGATCTCCAGGACGACGGGCAGCTCCGGATCGCCGAACAGCTCGCCGAGGTCCAGGCGGCTCAGGCCGTCGATGTCCAGGCCCCACTGGGGCCACAGGCGGCGCAGGGCGTCGCCCTGCCCGGTCGTGACCCGGCTGCGGCGCGGCTGGAACGAGCGGATGCGGCGCTCGTGGTGCGAGCCGGCCGGATCCGGTGCGGGGCCGTCGGGGAACATCGGCTCCCGCCGGTCGCGGGCACGGTCGCGGGCACGGGCGGGGGCCGGCACCGGCGCCGGGCCGGTGACGGGCGTGGTGGGGGCGTGATTCTCGGACACAGTTCCTCAAGTCTACGGGCGCCCGCCGGAAGCATCGGGCGGGAAATCTGCTCGGCCGATTGTGTGACATACGGGCGTGGTGGAACGGGCTGGTGGTCGCCGCCGCTCATACGATCTTCGTCGCCCGGCCCGCCAGGGCGGAGAACTCCTTCCCGTGCGACGGAAACCCTCATGCGCCTGAGCCCCAGCCCTCGCCCCAGCTCCCGCCCCAGCCCTCGCCCCAGCGCTCGTCCTCGCTGCCCTCGTTTCCTCACCCTCGCGCTGCGAGCGGCGGCACTGGCCACGGCCACCGCCGTACTGATCGCAGGCTGCTCCCCGGCTGCTCGCCTGTACGCCGGCGACGACGCCGCCCCACGGAAGCCGGACGCCCCCGCCGCCTGGCGCCTGGTCTGGGCCGATGAATTCCGCGGCCCCGCACAGCGCCGCCCCGACCGGAGCAAATGGGTCTTCGACCGGGGCGGGGAGCCCCAGTGGGGCAACCACGAGTGGCAGTACTACACCGACCGGCCGCGCAACGTCTCCCTCGACGGCCACGGCAACCTCGCCCTCACCGCCCGCCACGAGAAGGTGCGCGTGCGCGGCAAGTCCTGCACGTTCGGGCCCTGCGACATCACATCCGGGCGGATCAAGACCAAGGGAAGGTTCGCCCGGGCCTACGGGCGCTTCGAGGCGCGCATCAAGATCCCGCGGGGAAAGGGGCTGTGGCCCGCCTTCTGGATGCTCGGCGCGAACTCCGACAAGGTCACCTGGCCCGCCAACGGCGAGATCGACGTCATGGAGGCCCTCGGCAGGCAGCCCGGCATCGTGCACGGCGCCATCCATGGCCCCGGCTTCGTCGCGCAGGGCATCGAGACGCACACCGCCCTGCCCCGGGGCAGGAGCCTCTCCGACGGCTTCCACACGTACCGCGTCGACTGGATGCCGGGCAGGGTCACCTGGTACCTCGACGGCAAGCCCTATGGAACCGCCGACGCCGGGCAGCTGAAGCGCGGGCAGAAGTGGGTGTTCGACCACCCCCACTACCTTCTGCTCAACCTCGCCGTGGGCGGCGACTGGCCCGGCCCGCCCGACGCCTCCACCCCCTTCCCCGCGCGGATGCTGGTCGACTACGTGCGCGTGTACGCCCAGAAGCGCTGACCACGGCCCGGCCGGCCAGGGTGCGGACAGCCACGGCCCGGCCGGCCACGGCCCGGCCGGCCAGCGTGCGGCCAGCCAGGGTACGGACAGCCAGGGTGCGGATGGTCACGGTCCGGATGGCCGGGATGCGGATGGCCGCGGCCCGGATGGTTGCGGTCCGGCAGCCTCGGTCCCGGTGATCACGTCCAGCAGCCTGGGTCCCGGTGATCAAACGGCCCGCTCGGCCCCCGTCCGGCCCCCGTCCGTCCGGCCCCCGTCCGCCTCGGCCCCCGTCCGCCTCGGCCCCCGTCCGCCTCGGCCCCCGTCCGGCCCCGTCCGCTCGGCCCCCGTCCGTCCGGCTGATCGCGGATGCGCGGGGCGCGGGGCCCTACGAGCTCACGACAGCCCCGCCAGCACCCTGCGGGCCACCTCCCGGCCGATCGGCAGTGATGCGGTCGCCGCCGGTGAGGGCGCGTTGAGCACATGCACCATCCGCGGCGACTCCGCGAACAGGAAGTCGTCCACCAGCGTCCCGTCCCGCAGCACCGCCTGCGCACGCACCCCCGAGGGCGCCGGTATCAGGTCCTCCGCCCGCACCTCAGGCAACAGCCGCCGCACCGCCTCCGTGAACGCGCCCTTGGACAGCGAGCGCCGCACCTCACCCGCCCCGTACCGCCAGTGGCGCCGGGCTATCCGCCACGTGCCCGGGAACGCCACCGTGCGCGCCAGCTCACCCGGGCGTACGACCCCCCAGCCGTACCCCTCGCGGGCCAGCGCCGGAACCGCGTTCGGCCCCACGTGCACCCCGCCGTCGATGCCCCGGGTGAGGTGGACCCCCAAAAAAGGGAACGCCGGGTCCGGCACCGGATAGACCAGCCCGCGCACCAGCTCCGCACGATCGGCGGCCAGCTCGAAGTACTCCCCGCGGAAAGGGATGATCCGCATGCCCGGGTTATCACCGGCCAGTCTCGCCACCCGATCGCTGTGCAGCCCCGCGCAGTTGACCAGCGCCCTGCCCCGCAGCACCTCGCCCCGCGCCGTGCGCACCGCGACAGCCGCCCCCCGCCGCCCGATGGCCCGCACCTGCGCCCCGTACCGCACCGAGGCCCCGGCGTCCGCCGCCAGGCGGGCCAGCTGCGCCGCCACCGCGCCGAAGTCGCACACACCCGTCGTGCCGACGTGGATGGCGCCGACGCCCCGCACCTCCGGCTCGTACTCCGCTATCTGCGCCGGGCCCAGCTCCCGCACCGGGATGCCGTTCTCCCGGCCGCGCTGGACGAGGGCGTGCAGCCGCGGCAACTCCGCGCGGCCGGTAGCGACGATCAGCTTGCCGGTCACCTCATGCGGAAGCCCGTACTCGGCGCAGAACTTCACCATCTCCGCCGCGCCCCGCACCGCGAACCGCGCCTTGAGCGACCCCGGCCGGTAGTAGATCCCGCTGTGGATCACGCCGCTGTTGCGCCCGGTCTGGTGGCGTGCCGGGCCGTTCTCCTTCTCCAGCACGACGACGCGCGTACCCGGAGCTGCGCGCGTGAGGGCGTACGCCGTCGACAGGCCCACGATCCCGCCCCCGACCACCAGCACATCGCAGTCGTACGTCGTCATCACGTCACCTCCCCGCGCCCGCGCAGCCGCGACCCGCCCTCGGCGGACTCACCCTCAGCGCCTCACCCACGGATCCCATCATGGCCTGTGCCACTGACAACGTGACGCCTGACGAGATCACGCCTGATCAGCGCGATGGGACCGAGTGTTGGGACCGAGTGTTGGGACCGAATGATGGGACCGAATGATGGGACCGAGCGGTGGCCCGCTCACACAGGGGGCTCACGAAGATCGCTCACGCCGGAGCGACCAGTAGCGGCCGGGCCCGTTCGCGCAGCTCCACGACCCGGGGCTCGTCCCCGTACGGCTCCAGCCGGTGCAGCAGATCACGTACGTACTCGGTCGTACGGGCCGACGAGATCCGTCCCGCGACCTCCACCGCCCGTGTGCCCGCCGCGCATGCCGCGTCCAGGTTCCCCGACTCCAGCTCCGCCACCGCCGACACCACCAGCCGCAGGCCGTGCGAGCGTACGAACTCCTCCGTCGGGCGGGCCAGTGCCTGCTCCGTGAAGCGCTGTACTTGCCGTGGCATCCGCAGATCGCGATAGCACTCGGCGGCGTCGGCCGCGAACCGCTCGTGGCTGTAGAAGTCCAGCCAGGAGGGGTCGGCGTCGCCCGCGCGGGCCCGCTCCAGCCAGCCCTCGGCGGCCTTGAGCGCCGCACCGCAGGCCGGTGCGTCCCCCGCCTTCGCCTGGGCGCGGGCCTCGACCAGACGGAAGAAGCTCATCGTGCGGGCCGTCGCCAGGCCCCGGTTGCGCTCCAGCGCGGCCTGCGCCAGGTCCACGCCCTCGTCCGCGCAGCCGCGGTAGGTGGCCTGCAGGCTCATCGACGCGAGTACGTATCCGCCCAGGGGGACGTCCGCCGCCGCGCGGGCCAGCCGCAGGGCCTGGATGTAATAGCGTTGGGCGGCCTCCTGCTGGCCCGTGTCGAAGGCCATCCACCCCGCCAGCCGGGTGAGTTCGGCCGTCGCCCCGAACAGTGCGCGCCCCACCTCGTCGCTGTACGAACCCAGGAGCAGGGGCGCGGCGTCGACACGCAGGCACTCGGGGACCATGGACGAACGCCAGTCGCCGCCCCCGTACTTGGAGTCCCAGCGGCGGGCGTCGTCGGCGGCCTCCCGCAGCTTGGTCACATCGCTGTGGCCGACACGCTGCGGTAAGCCGCAGTCCGGAATGCCGCCGCTGACGCCGCCGTTGACACCGCCGTTGACGCTGCCGGTGGCGCCTCCGCAGCCGGCAACTCCGGCGCCGGAACCGGAACCGGTCCCGGAATCGGGCGAGCCCGGGGCGCCCCGGGCCACCTGGTGCGGTTCCCGCGCGACCGAGCTGTCAGCGGGAGTTATCAGCCAACGTGACGCCGGAGTGGAGTACGCGCTGACGGAGAAGGATCCGGCCAGACTCTGCCAGATGCCCCCACCCCCACGCCGACCGGCGAGATCCAGCCGGTACAGCTCCGCCGCGGACCGCACCGCCTGGCCGACATCGCGTGGAAAGGAGAGGCCCACCTCGGGCGCCGGATCGGCGTCCGCCAGCCCGATCTCGTGCAGGGGCACCGGGCGGCCCAGCTTGGCCGCTATGGCGGCCGCGATCAGATGCGGGGCCGCGCCCTGCGGGACCATGCCCTTGGACACCCACCGGGCGACCGAGGTCTTGTCGTAGCGAAGGGTCAATCCCCGCTGCGCACCGAGGTCGTTGACCCTGCGCGCGAGACCGGCGTTGCTGATCCCTGCGAGGGCGAGGACAGTGCCCAGCTTCTCGTTCGGCCCGCGTGGCTCCCTGGACATGCGCACCCCTCGACGACACGACGCCCGCCCCGGCATAGGCACGAGGCATTCGTAAACCCAGCGTAGTTCTCCGCATCCCGACCGTTAAGAGGCGTTGTCCCGGATGGCGAGATTCTGGTCCGTATGTGCGTGCATTGAGGGGCACGTGCTCCGGTTGAGTGTGGCCGTGCGCCCGCCGTGCGCTCTGTCCGCGCCAACATGGCGGCGGTTTCATGGAGGAGCGTGGGTCGGCCCGCTGTACTGGATCCAGTGGGCTGGGGGAAGCCGTCGCCTCATTCCCCGCGGGCGACGGAACGGTCCGGGAGGTGGCTCGCGCCTCCCGGACTGTGACATTGCGGGACGCGCGCGGCGCGTCCTTCAGTCGCTGCGACGCCTCCAATCCTCTCCCGCTCCTTCATAAGCGGACGCCCGCATTTTGGCCGGATCCGGCCGTAGGGTCCGGGCGAGGCCGGGGCCCCCGGGGGACGGCTCGCGGAACCGCGGCAAGTGCGCACGGTGTGCCCGGTGCGCCTGGTGCGCGGCGAGAGCCGGCCGGGAGGGAGCCCCGGAGGCGCCGCCGAGGTCCCGGATGAACCGTGACGAAACGCTACCCGCCGCGGTTGTAGGGTGAGTTGGCAGTGCCGAAGCCGCAATCAATGTGTTGCTCTTGTGATGTCGCAACCGTCGGCTCGCTGTGCATGATGACTGCTACCTATTGGTTGTCCACAGCCTGTGGAGGCGGCGATGCGCTGGTTGGTGGGGTGGAGCTGCACCGCCGCCGGGACCGGCCCCGGCACGCGGCCCGGCGGATCCGCCGCGACGGGCGGGGCGGGCGGGGCAGGTGGGGCGGGTGCTGCCGCCGGGACGGGTGCTACGGCCGGGACGGACGGGACGGGTGCCGGCGTGCAGGGAAACCCCACGGTTCGCCCTGTCGGCGCCCGGCTCCTGTGGGACGGCCCCGCACCCCTGTGGGCTGTCGGCGACTGGCGGCCCGACGAAGTACGCGTCATCCGGGCCGACCCCGACACCCACCTCGCCGTCCTCGGCCGCTGCGGCGCCGCCGACGACGCCCTGCACACCGGCCTCCTCGCGGCGCGCGGCGGCGCACTGCGGCACCTCACCGCGTGGCCGGGCAGCTACACCGCCGTCGCCCGGGTCGGCCGGCGCCTGACAGTCGCCGGGGACCTCGCCGGCGCCCGGCCCGTCTTCCACACGGCCTGGTCCGGCGGCACCGCCTACGCCACCGCCGCGCTGCCACTGGCCGACCTCGTCGAGGCCCAGCTCGACATCGGATACCTCGCCGCACTGCTCGCCTGCCCCGACTCCCCCGAAGCGCTCGCCGACAGCACCCCGTACAAGGGCGTCCAGCGCGTGCCGCCCGGCCACGCGCTGATCCTTCGCGACGGCGCACGCGACATCACCGGCTACGAACCCATGGCCTCGCTCGCCGTGGCCGCGCCCCAACTCGACGTGGCCCAGGCCGTCGACGGCGTACGGGGCGCCCTGGTCGAGGCGGTACGGACCCGGCTCGCCGCACCTCGCCACGTGACGGAGTACGCCTCCGCGGCGCCCGACCCCGGGCCCGTACCCGGCGGGGAGCCGCCCCGACGCCGCACCGCGCACGGCGGCGCACCCGCCCCGGGCGTCGGCGCGGACCTGTCCGGCGGGAGCGCCTCCGGCACGCTGTCGCTGCTTGCGGCCGGGCTGCCGGGCATGCCGGGCACGCCTTCCGGGCTCGGCACGGGCGCGGGCGAGCGGCTGCTCGCCGTCACCTTCAACGACCTGGCTGCCGGTGGCGGCCACGCCCGCGAATCCGAGCTCGAACGGGCCCGCGCGATCGCCGCGAACCCACGACTGCACCACGTCATCGTCGCGGCCGGCGCGGAGGCGCTGCCGTACGCTGACCTGGGCAGCGGACCGCTGACCGACGAACCCGGCCCCGCCATCGCCGCCGCCGCCCGGCACCGGCGGCGACTGGCGGCGGGCAGCGCCGACCACTTCGTCGGACACGGCGCCCGGCAGGTACTGGACGCCCACCCGGCCCGTCTCGCCGACCTGCTGATGGACCGTCGCCGCCGCTACCTGCTGCGGCCCGTCTCCGCGCTCGCGCGGGCGGACGGACCCTCGGCCCACTCGCTGTTCGTGCCGTTCACGGTCTACCGGGCGGCACGCCGGCTGGCCCGTACGACCTACCGGGAGGGCCTGGAGCAGACCGCGGCACGGCTGCTGGAGCCCGGCTTCTGCGCGGCGGAGGCCGGCCCCGTGGACGCCTCACTGGCGGCTCTCACCTGGTGCCGGCCCGGGCCCGCCGCGCGGTGGCTCACGGGCGAGGCGCTCGCCGAAGTATCGGTTCGCCTGCAGAGCGCGGCGGTCCGGCCGACGGGACTGCTGCGGCGCCCGGGCGAAGGACGCGCCGCCGCCGCGCTCAGCCGGCACGCGGCGAACCACCGCGTCTTCGAACAAGCAGCGGAAGTACGCGGCCAGCGCCTGCACGCCCCCTTTCTCGACAACCAGGTCGTACGCGCCTGCCGCGCCCTCCCCGAGACCCTTCGTGTCCAGCCGGGGGCGCGCGCATCGGTCCTGCGCGCCGTCCTGACCGGCTCGGGCATCCGCGACCTGCCACCCGGCTGGGGCGCGCCCTCCCACGCCTCGCACGCCGCCGAAGCACGCGCGGGGCTCAGGGCATCCATGAAGACGCTGATGGATCTCTTCGACGCCCCCCTCCTGGCGGACGCGGGCCTGATCGAGGCCGGCGTGGTGCGGGACGCCCTGCATGCCGCCGCCGGAGGAGCACCCCTTCCCCTGGACGGGCTCGCCGAGCTCGTCTCGACAGAGGTCTGGCTGCGCCGCCTCCTCGCCCGGCGCGGCACCTGCTGGACGGGCACGGCCGCACCACGGCAGCGGGCCGTCGCGGGAGGCGTGGCGGCGGCCTGGCCCAGCCTGTGACCCGCAGACGGTGACCGCTCGGCAGCGCGGTGGCGGGCGCGCGGCGACCGGTGACGCGGGCCCGTACGGGATTCAGCTGCGGCCCTCGCAGCTGATGTGGGCCATAGCCCAGTCGGCGACCGCCACGTGGTCGGCCGAGGACCGTGGTTCCACGGACAGGCGGAGCGACCTGTGGCCCGACAGGGACGCGTGAGCCGGGACCGCCGACCGGCCGCCGCGCACGAGACCGGAGCTCCACAGCCGGGTGCCGTCCCCGTAGACGGAGAACGTGACCGCACCGAGGCCGAGGGTCATGTCGTCCACGCCGACCACCGCGTCGAAGGACGTGCAGGAACGATTCAGGTCGATCGTCACCGACGAGGAGGCGTGGGCGCTGACGCCGTGACGGTACGCCGTGCCACCGACCCGCAGCCCGTACCGCTGCCACAGCCAGCTGCCCGCGCCCAGGCGTACCTCCGGCTCCTTGCCGCGGCCGATGACGCCGTACTCCAACTCGTTGACCTGGTAGACCGTCGACGGGCGGGGCGGGGGAGCGGGCTTGCGGGTCGCGGTGGGAAAGACAGGCGCCGGAGCCGGTACGGACGGGGAAGCGGCGGTGGGCCGGGCCGGGGTCGCGGACGACCCGGGCTCCGGCGACTGCGACGCGGGCGACGCACTCGGGCTCGGAGCCTGTTCCGGCGTCTGCTCCGGGGCCGCAGACTTCGCGAGCAGCGCGGGTAGCGCGCTCGGGGCCGGTGACGCGGTCAGGCGCGGCTCCGGCTTCGGCTTCGGGGCGGGTGCCGGTACGACCGGGGCCGCCGTGATCCGGGCAGCCCGCGGCTTTTCCGAGGGCGCGGGGGCCCCTGCCGCCAGGGCGTAGGCGATGACCGCTACCGCGGCGGCCAGAGCCCCTGCCGCGAGGCCGATCTTCGCCGACGCCGCCAGCCCCTCGCCCGCCACCGAAGCGGAACCCGAACCGGAACCGGAACCCGGACCGGAAGCCGCAGCGGAACCCGAGCCGGAGCCGGAGCCGGCCGAGCCGGAGTCAGCGCCGGGAGCCGAGCCGGAAGCCGCACCGGACGCGGAGGCGCCCCCCGAACCCCCACCAGCCGCGCCACCCGCGCCACCCGCGGTACCCACGGCCGCACCGGCACCCGCCGCCCCCGCCGCGAGCCCCGCCACGGCCTTGACCGACCACCCGGCGGCGAACCAGCCGATGACCGCGACCGGCAGCAGCGCCCGCAGCCGCTCGTTGACATCCGCGACCTCCAGCGCCGCAGTCCGGCACCGCGCGCAGTCCTCCAGATGCCTGCGCATCCCGCGCTCGGCCCGCGTACGCAGCCTGCCGCGCGCATAGGCGCCCAGCCGGTCCGCGTACTGCGCGCAGTCCCCGCCGGACGTCAGCGAGGTGCTCACATGGGCCTGCAGGTAGGCCTGCTTCAGGCCCTCACGGGCCCGGTGCGCCAGCACCGCCGTGGCATTGGCGCTCAGCCCGAGCAGCGGAGCGACCTCGCTCGGCGACTCCTCCTCCACCGTCGTGTGCCACAGAACCGTCTGCCACCGCTCGGGCAGGCTGCGGAACGCCTGCACGGCCAGCGACTCCTCGGCCTCCTGCATCGCCCGTACGTCCGCGCCCAGACCGAGCGTGTCGTCGTCGGCTGCCGCGGACGGGGCGGCAGCGGAGGTGGCGAAGACCGCGAAGTCCTCGACCAGCTGCTCCCGCTTGGCCGTCTTCCCCCAGGCCGCAGCGACCCGCCGCACGGTGGTCAGGAGATACGCCCGCACGGCCGAGTCCGGCCCCGCACCACGGCGCACCGCCTGCAGAGTGCTGGTGAAGACCTCGTTGGTCAGGTCATCGGCGGTGTGGTCGTCACGGCAACAGCTACGGGCGTACCGGCGGACCGCGTCGGCGTGCCGCCGGTACAGCTCCTCATAAGCGTCACTGCTCTCGCCCCCGCGCAGCCGCGTGACCAGCTCGAGGTCGGACGGTGGTACGTCCGCGTCGTCCTGCACACCGGCATCATCGGTCGCCTCACCCACACCGGTACAGGGGTCGGAACCGGCGGGCTCACGGGACGTGCCCGACCCGGCGCCCAGCCACCCGCCCTCCCGCTGCTGCGGCACCCCGGAGTCGAAGGCGCCGCTCCACAGCTCCAGCGGATCCGAATCGAAGGAAGACACAGCAGAAGAGCCGGCAGAAGAACCGCCGGACGAACTGCCGGACGAACCGCCCGACGAACCGCCCGACGAGCCGCCCGTGTCCCCCGCCGCAGCCCCGGCCGGTGCACCGGCTCCAGCCGATGAGCCAGCCGATGAGCCAGCCGAAGAGCCGGAGGGAAGACCGGGTGGTCCTCCCTGGCCGGGCACCTTGTGCAGCGGCGGAGCTTCGTCCGCCTCATCGCTCCCGCGCGGTTCTTGCCGCCCGTCAACACCCATAGCGCAGGCTCCCCGTACACGCCGGCACACTCGAATAGCGGCCAGCGTTGCACACGGGAACGCGCCAGGTTCGCTTCGCGAACCGCAACCACTCGTCCGGGTTCCGTTCGCAAGCCGGAGCACGGGTGGTCACCTGAACGGATGAGACTTGCCGAAGCCCGCCCCCTTCCGGGTAAGGCGAAGAGGAAAGCCCTCCGGGCGCCTAAGGCTCGATCGGACGCGAGCGGAGGCCTTCCAGCAGGATGTCCAGCAGCCGAGAGGAAGCCGCCGCCTGCTGCGCCGCGTCCGGCAGCGACGGCGCCGCCGTCGCTATCACCAGCAGCACATCCGCGACCGTCACATCCGCGCGCAGCTCACCCGCCGACCGTGCCCGCTCCACCAGCCGGCCCACGACCTCCAGCAGCGCCGCCGCACTCGCGTCGTCCCGCTCGTCGACCGCCGTCGGCCGCTGCTCGACGAGCCGCAGCTCGTGCAGCTGCCCCCCGGCGATCCCCGGCTGCCGCTGCTGCGGCACCCGCGCCCTGTCCGGCACCTGGGCCTGGACCCGGTGTTCCTCCGACTCGACCTCGACCCCGACCCGCAGCACCTGCGGCGGCAGCAGCCTGCCCGCGCCGGACGCCACCGACGTACGCAGGAACCGGGACAGCGCCGACCACGGCTCGTCCTCCTGTCCCAGTGCCGTCCGCGCCTGCTCGGTCAGCCGTGCCGTCTCCTCCTCGGCTATGCGCCGGACCAGCACGTCCTTGCTGGGGAAGCGGCGGTATACCGTCCCCACACCGACCCGGGCCCGGCGCGCCACGTCCTCCATCGGCGCCCCGTACCCCAGCTCGCCGAAGACTTCGCGAGCCGCCCGCAGCACATGTTCCAGATTGCGCTGAGCATCCACGCGCAACGGCGTATTACGGCCACCAGTGCCGTCAGCCGTCGTCGCAACAGCGGCAGACCAATGAGAGCTCTGAATGTGCATACGTTCCCCCGGTTATGACGTCTCCCCCCGGAGACTCCCCGCCCTGACTGCCGGAGCGCGTCTCGACACCCCGACGGAGTACGAACATAGTTGAGCCCAGGTCAAGAAAGAAGGGGGTAGCTCCGCACAGGCCGCCCCCGATTGGAGTACAGGCCTGATCCCCCCTGATTCTGCACCACCGCACTACCCCACCGCATCCCCCCTGACCTGCGGACCTTCCCTCCGGAACGGCACCGCCGACTCGGACGGATCAGCTCCGCGGCCGGTCATACATTTCGCTCGGCCTGTGGACAAACCATTGATGGCGATGCGTCATGGGAAGGAGCTGTGCCACAACGCGAGGACGATGCGCGGACAACAGCGAGGAGGAAGGGGCTTTGGTGAACCGACCGGCGCGGGAAGGGCAGGAGGAACGCAAGGCGCGGGAGGATCGCAAGGAACGGGAGGATCGCGAGGAACCACCGGGCCGTGAAGAACGGCCGGTCCACGATGAACAGCAGGGCCGCGAGGAAGAACCGGGCCGCGAGGAAGAACCGGGCCATGAAGAACGACCGGGCCACGGAGAAGAACCGGGCCATGGAGAAGAACCGGGCCGCGAGGAACGGCAGGGGCCGGAGGCCAATGCCGTTGCCGCGAAGGCCCCCGCGCGCATCCTGATCGTCGGCGGAGGCTACGTCGGGATGTACACCGCCCTGCACCTCCAGCGGAAGCTCAGGCGTGGCGAAGCCGAGATCCTGGTCATCGCCCCCGAGCCCTACATGACCTACCAACCCTTCCTCCCCGAGGCCGCCGCGGGCTCCATCTCCCCACGGCACGTCGTGGTCCCGCTGCGCCGCGCCCTGAACGAGTGTCAGGTCGTCACCGGCGAGGCGACCGCGATCGATCACGCCAAACGCATCGCTATGGTCAAGACCCTCGCCACCGAGGAAGAGGGCACGGGCCCCATCGAGGTCCACTACGACCAACTGGTCCTCGCCCCCGGCTCCGTCTCCCGTGCCCTTCCCATCCCCGGCCTCGCCGACTACGGCATCGGCTTCAAGACGGTCGAGGAGGCCATCGGCCTGCGCAACCACGTCCTGGAACAGATGGACATCGCCTCCTCCACCCGCGACCCGGAAGTCCGCGACGCCGCCCTCACCTTCGTCTTTGTCGGTGGCGGCTACGCGGGCGTCGAGGCGCTCGCCGAACTGGAGGACATGGCCCGCTACGCCTCCCGGTACTACCACAACATCGAACCCGAAGATCTGAAATTCATTCTGGTCGAAGCCACCGGCCGCATCCTCCCCGAAGTGGGCGAGGAAATGGGCCAGTACGCGATCCGTGAACTGCGCGGCCGCAATATCGACGTACGCCTCGACACGCGCCTGGACTCCTGCGAGAACCGCATCGCCGTGCTCAGCGACGGCTCACGCTTCCCCACCCGGACGCTCGTCTGGACCGCCGGCGTCAAACCCCACCCCGTCCTGGCCGCCACCGACCTGCCGCTCAACGAGCGCGGCCGGCTCAAGTGCACGGCGGCCCTGCAAGTGGAAGGCGTCGGGCACGCGTGGGCGGCGGGGGACGCGGCCGCCGTCCCGGACGTGACCGCCGACGAACCCGGCAAGGAATGCGCGCCCAACGCCCAGCACGCCGTGCGCCAGGCCAAGGTCCTCGCCCGGAACATTCTCGCCTCCCTGCGCGGCGACAGCCTCCAGGACTACCGGCACAAGTACGTCGGCTCCGTCGCCTCACTCGGCCTCCACAAGGGCGTCGCGCACGTGTACGGCAAGAAGCTCAAGGGCTACCCCGCATGGTTCATGCACCGCGCCTACCACCTCAGCAGGGTGCCCACCTTCAACCGCAAGGCACGCGTCCTCGCCGAATGGACCCTCGCCGGCCTGTTCAAACGCGAGATCGTCTCGCTCGGCTCGCTGGAAAACCCCCGGGCCGAATTCGAACTCGCCGCCGGTACAGGACGTCACCCGGAAGCCAGTTGAGGCAGGTCGCAGGCCTGTGCCGGAGCCCGGGACACCCTCATGGGACACGGCGTCTGACGGATGTCAGTCCGGTCGGCCACACTGGTCGTGTGACCATGAGTGGGCTGGCATCCGCGAAGAGTAACAATCATGAGGATTCGGACGTTTGCTGCATTCTCCCGGGGGCCGGCCCCCACACCGCCAACCGCACCCCCCAGCCGGGCACGCGGCTCAGCCACCCCACATCGCCGAGCTGATCCGGAACGACTCCGCGAGGTAATCCTCAGTGAACTTCACCCGCTGGAGCGCCCGGCTCCCCGGCACACAGCGCCGAGCCGCGGCGCGCGCCGACCGCACTGCCCCCCCACCCCCACCCCGGCCCGCGGCCACCGCAGCGGGTACCGGCTCCAACGCCGGCATCGGTTCCGTCCCCGCCGCACGCGCCGGGAGCGCCCCGCCCCCGGAGACGGTGCCCGCTCCCGTCCCCAGCCTCGACGGGCTCTCCGTCCACGACGTCCTCGGCACGGTCCCCGCCCTCTCAGCCGTCGTCTACGGGCCTGACCACCGCATCGCCTACGTCAACGACGCCTACGCCGACCTCTTCGGCCCCCGCCCGCCCGGCGTCCCCGCCCGTGACGCCCTGCCCGAGCTGGAAGCACTCGGCCTGCTGCCCCTGATGGACCAGGTCCTGCGCAGCGGCAAGCCCCGCACGGTCAAATCCCGCCGCGTCCCCGTCCCCCCGGCCGACAGGGACCGCCACGGCTACTACACCTTCACCTGCTCCCCGATCGAGGTCGGAGAGGGCACGGGCGCCCAGCGCGGCGTCCTCGTCTTCGCCGCCGACGTCACCGACCAGGTGGAAGCGGCAGAACGACTACGCGCCAGCGAGCGCCGCCAGCGCGAAGCCGCCGTCACCCTCCAGCGCAGCCTGCTCCCCCAGGAGCTCGAACAACCCGACGACCTGCGCGTCGCCGCCACCTACCAGCCGGGAGGCAAGGACACCGCCGTAGGCGGTGACTGGTACGACGTCATCACCCTCGGCGCCGGCCGCACAGCCCTCGTCATCGGCGACGTCATGGGCCGCGGAGTACGCGCCGCCGCCGTCATGGGCCAGCTGCGCACGGCCGTACGGGCCTACGCCCGCCTCGACCTGCCACCCCACGAAGTCCTGCAGCTCCTCGACGGCCTCGCCGCCGAGATCGACGCAACCCAGATCGCCACCTGCGTCTACGCCGTCCACGACCCCAACGAAGGCCGCCTCGTCTACGCCTCGGCCGGCCACCTGCCCATCCTCGTCCGCGACCCCGACGGCACCGTCCGCCGCGCCGCCGAACCCACCGGTCCCCCGCTCGGCACCGGCGGCTGGCTGCACACTTCCGGCACCATGCCGCTCGGCCCCGGCTCCTGTGCCGTCCTCTATACAGACGGCCTCGTCGAGCGGCGCGACGAAGACATCGACGAAGGCATCGCCGCCCTCGAGCGGGCCTTCGCCGGCGCGACCGGCTCCCCCCAGGTCATGTGCGACCGCCTCATCCGAGCCCTCGGAGTCACCCAGGAACACGACGACGACGTCGCCCTCCTCGTACTCCAGCACCCTGCCCGCACCGGGCACGACGCCGAGCTCTTCCACAACGCCGCATTGGAGCTCCTCGGCGGAGTCGAGGCCGCACCCCGCGCCCGTGCCTTCGCCACGGGCGTCCTCGCCAGCTGGCGCTTCCCCACCGACCTCCGCGACCTGGGCGTCCTGGCCACGAGCGAGCTCGTGGCCAACTCCCTGCAGCACGGCACACCCCCCATGCGCCTGCGCCTGCGCCGCACCGACCGGCGCCTGATCATCGAGGTCACCGACGGCGACGACCACCTGCCGCGCCGCCGCCGCGCCGAGCCCGTCGACGAGGCCGGCCGCGGCATCTCGATCATCGCCACCATCGCCTCGTCCTGGGGTTCACGCCGCACGCCGGGCGGCGGCAAGGCGGTGTGGTGCGAATTCGCCCTGCCCGCCGTGCACGGCTGACAGCCGAGCACAGACGGAAAGAAACGGAAGGGGCCCGGGGCGGAAGCTGTCGCTTCCGCCCCGGGCCCCTCCTTCACGAAACTCACGCCGCTACGGGCACTCGCTCGGTGAGTTCGGTGAGTTCTGTGAGCTCAGTGACCGCGGCAGCCTCGCCACTCACCTCGGCGGCAGCACGCTCGGCAGCACCGGCACGCCTGGCATGGGCGACGAACGGACTGTCCTGCGCCGACGTGAGCCGACGACCCAGCCGCAGCGCCAGGACGGATATGCCGAGCGAGCAGACGACCAGTAGGAAGATGTACGTCACGTACATCCCCGCACCCGCCATCAAACCGCCCGCGGCCGGCCCCACGGCCAGCGCCAGCTGCTTCACCAGGGCGAAGGCCGAGTTGTACTGACCCACCAGCCGCGCCGGCGCCAGATCCGCCACCAGCGGAGCCATCGTCGGCGAGAGCATCGACTCACCGATGCCGAAGAGCGCGTACGTGGAGATGAGCAACGCAGTCGCCAGACCGTGCGCCCCCGGCACCAGGCCCGACACTCCGGCCGCGATCCACGCCACGCTCCAGATCAGCCCCACCAGCGCGATGACCCGGCTCCGCCGACGCCGCTCGACCAGCTTCAGGACGACGAACTGGGCGAGAACGATCGCCGCGGTGTTCGCCGCGAGAGCGATCCCGAGCATCGCCGGCGAAATCCGGGTGACCTCGACGGCGAACGCCGCGAGACCCGACTCGAACTGTCCGTAGCAGGCGAAGAACATCACGAAGCCGAGCACGCACAGCTGCACCATGGCCCGGTCGCCGAGGAGCGTCCGCCACCCGCGAGCAGCCGAGGGATCGGTCGGCACCGCGTCCTCGACCTTGGGCGAACGCGGCAGCCGAACGGTCGCCACCGCCGCACCGAGCACCAGGAACATCACCGACTCGATCGCGAAGAGCCGCACAAAGCTCGACGGGTCCGAGGTGTCCACGAGCTGGCCGCCCAGCAGACCACCGACACCCAGACCCAGGTTGTTCAGGAAGAACTGCATCGCGAAGGCACGCGAGCGGGTGGTCGGCGTCGAACACCACACGATCATCGTCGCGAGCGACGGCTGGACGACCGCTATACCGGCACCCAGCGCAGCCGCGGCGGCGACGACCAGTGACTCGCTGCCCGCGAGCCCCATCCCCAGCGAACCGATGGCGGCAGAGACCGTACCGGCGACGGCAACAGGCAGCGGACCCCGCCGGTCGATGAACCGGCCGACGAAAGGCAGCACGACAAGCGCGGCCACGGCAAACGTCGCCAGCACGATCCCCGCCGTGCTCGCGCCAAGACCCCGCACCTGAGACACATAGATGAACAGGAACGGAACCGTGAAGCCGTTGCCGAACGCGCTCAACGCGTTGCCCAACTGGATCCGGCGCAGTGCTGCGCCCATCGCGGTGGTCACACTCACCCCTCGAACTGAAGACTTCGAACCTAAACTTTGAAGCTAAAGAGTACATGCCGAAGGGCTTTAGCGCGAATGGGTTTCTGTCATACTGCCGCTCATGGCTGACACCCCCGAGCCGGCCGAGCCGAGCCTCGACGAGCAGATCGCCGCCTACCAGCGCGAATTCCAGGGCCTGGACCCCCAGGTCGAGCGCGTGGTCTCGGCCCTCAGCCGCCTCAACCGACGCATGAACGTCGCGTACGGGCGACAGACAGCCGAGCTCGGCATCAGCAACGCCGAGTGGGAGGTCCTCAAGGCCCTCGTCCTGGCCGGCCACCCCTACCGCCTGGGCCCCGGCGACCTCGCCAAGCGCCTCGGCCTCACCCCGGCCGCCATGACGCACCGCATCGACCGCATGGTCACGGAGGGCCTCGTCACCCGGGAACGGGACGAGACCAACCGCGTGCGCGTCATCGTCGGCATTACGGAGGAGGGGCGCGGCAAGTGGCTGGAGGGGCTGCGCATGGCCACGGTCTTCGAGGAGGAGCTCCTTCAGGACCTCTCCGGTGAGGAGAGGGGACAGCTCGGCGCGATGCTGACCCGCCTGCTCCGCCGCGTGGAGGAGGCCCAGCCGGACGCCGGCGGACGCCTCAGCGACCTCGACTGAGAGGCCGACAGGGGCCGGGCCGCCCCGGGTTGACACGTGTCTGCCGCATCCGTAGTGTTCTCCGAGTTGTCACGGGGCCGTACGGCTTCCACGACAGCCACTCACGCCGCACCGGCGGCACCCATTACTGCACGGTCCCTGAACGGGAAGTATTTCGGCATGCCGGAATACGGAACGGAACGGACTCGGGACTCCGATTAGGAGCCGCGGGGAAAATCCGCTAAAGTAGTGATCACGCCGGAAGGCGCGAAACAAACCCCGCTCCGACAGGGGGCCGGAAACGAAATCCGAACCGACTGCTTCTTTTGGAAGCGGGGGGAACGGAAAACGGATCTGGTAAGGTTGGAAACACGAAATACCGAAGGGAAGCGCCCGGAGGAAAGCCCGAGAGGGTGAGTACAAAGGAAGCGTCCGTTCCTTGAGAACTCAACAGCGTGCCAAA